>NZ_JBFRTD010000010.1:64836-281892 GCF_041473955.1 Vibrio sp. 10N.222.54.E6
CGAGGGATTTTAAATCCCTTGTGTCTACCAATTCCACCACCAGGGCACGCAATTCTTTATTGCGATGCCGATTACTGAAAAGTAAAACACCATCTTAATGCTGACGCCAATCAACATTACAAATTTTGGAGCGATACATCGGGTTCGAACCGATGACCTCAACCTTGGCAAGGTTGCGCTCTACCAACTGAGCTAGTATCGCATTTTCATTACTCTACGAAAGAGATAATGGAGGCGCCTCCCGGAGTCGAACCGAGGTCCACGGATTTGCAATCCGCTGCATAGCCACTCTGCCAAGGCGCCTTAGTAACTCCAATCGAATCGCTTATTGCCATCCTCTTGGGTACGGGATGCATTCTACGGATTCGAGCGTTTGAGTCAATATTATTTTTGTATTTTTAATTCGTTTGAATAGATTTTATACGAAACAGGCTAAATAGCTGACTTTGTGTGCAAAGCACTTTGTGGACAGGCTATTCAAAGGAGATCTATATCACATTAGATATCCACTATTGATAATTTAACCTTAGGTTAAAGATCAAAAAAGCGAGCCTCAGCTCGCTTCTTCATCAATGGTGTTTTTCGTCTAACAAATCATCTTTGGCGGCCATCAAGTATTGCGCCATTGACCAGTAAGTAAGAACGGTTGCAACATAGAGTGCAATGTAACCCACCCAAACCATCCAGTCGTCGTATCGCCAGATAAGTACCCAAAGAGCGAACATCTGAGAAACGGTTTTCACTTTACCAACCCAAGATACCGCAACGCTTGCACGTTTGCCGATTTCAGCCATCCATTCACGAAGCGCCGAGATGATAATTTCACGACCAATCATGGTCACCGCGGGAATAGTCACCCAGATCGAGTGATAGTGCTCGGTAACTAAGATAAGAGCAGTAGCAACGAGCACTTTATCCGCCACGGGGTCAATAAAGGCACCAAAGCGAGACGTTTGTCCTAGTTTACGAGCCAGCATGCCATCTAGCCAGTCAGTAAAACCCGCTACCCAAAACACCATTGCAGCAGCAAAAGGAGCCCATTCATAAGGTAGGTAAAAAACAACAACGAATACTGGGATTAAAAATAGTCTCAGTAAGGACAAAATGTTAGGTATATTCAAACGCATATTATTAGGCTCTTATCAATTGCGCTTTAATGGTGCGGGATTTTTACTATTGTTTCAATGCTTGATAAATGTTTTCTGCCAAAGAATGACTAATGCCCGGCACTTTGGCTATTTCTTCGACAGTTGCGCGCTTAAGTTCTTGTAAGCCACCCATATATTTCAACAAAGATTGACGACGCTTAGGCCCTACCCCTTCAATTCCTTCAAGTGCACTGGTTCTACGCGTTTTACCACGTTTTGCTCTGTGCCCGGCAATAGCATGATTATGGCTTTCGTCACGAATATGTTGGATAAGGTGTAGCGCTGGCGCATCACTGGGTAAATTGAACTCTTCGCCTTCAAGAGTCACCAAGGTTTCTAAACCCGGTTTACGCGTAACCCCTTTGGCTATACCCATCATTCTTGGTCGAAATGGCCAATCACCCCAATATTGAGAAATGATCTCATGAGCGCGGTTGAGCTGACCTTTACCACCGTCGATAAAAATGATGTCTGGGATCTTATCGACATCAAGTTGCTTCGAGTAACGCCTCTCAAGCGCCTGAGCCATTGCCGCGTAATCATCACCACCGGTAATGCCAGTGATGTTGTAACGGCGGTATTCCGGCTTAACAGGGCCTTCCTGATTGAACACCACACAAGACGCTATCGTACTTTCACCCATGGTATGACTGATATCAAAACATTCCATCCGTTTAATCACATCCATCGACAACACTTCTTGAAGCTCTTTAAAGCGCTGATTGATGGTCATCTTGTGATTAATCTTAGTGGTAATAGCCGTCAATGCATTGGTATTCGAGAGTTTAAGGTAACGACCTCGAGTACCTGAAGGGTTGGTATTGAAG
Organism: Vibrio sp. 10N.222.54.E6; assembly: GCF_041473955.1. Classification (NCBI taxonomy): domain Bacteria; kingdom Pseudomonadati; phylum Pseudomonadota; class Gammaproteobacteria; order Vibrionales; family Vibrionaceae; genus Vibrio; species Vibrio sp. 10N.222.54.E6. Next base: position 66,812 of record NZ_JBFRTD010000010.1, read on the forward strand.
TGAATCTTACGACCCGCCACTTCACACAAGGCTTCTTGAATCGGTGTGATATCTTCCATCAAATCGGCATTGAGAATCAAACGAGTTGGGATGGTTCTCGCTTCATTATGCGCAAGATAATATTGGCTTAAAAAGCTCGAAAAAACCTCTTCTCGCACCGTATTGTTGGGAATTTTCGGGAAATGGCTTCTACTGCCTAAAACCTTGCCTTGGCGAATCATCAAGATATGAATACACGCTACGCCATTCTCTTGAGCAAAGCCCAACACGTCCATATCTTCCATTGAGTCGTCGGATACATATTGTTGTTCTTGCACGCGTCGAATCGCTTGGATTTGGTCACGGAACGCGGCAGCTTGCTCAAAGCGAAGCTCTCGGCTTGCTGTGTCCATCTTTTCGATGAGCGTCTCAAGGACTAACTTGTCCTTCCCTTGCAAGAACAGACGAACGTAGTCGATAAGTTCACTGTACTCTTCATCAGAGATGATTGAGCTGACACATGGCGCAGCACAACGGCCAATCTGATACATCAAACACGGGCGCGTTCTGTTGGCATAAACCGTATCTTCACACTGGCGAGCAGGAAAGATTTTTTGTAGTAGGTGCAACGTCTCACGCACAGCGCCGGAATCAGGGTAAGGACCAAAGTATTCGCCCTTTTTCTTTTTAGCACCACGATGCATCGACAAACGAGGATGCTTGTGACCGCTAATAAAAATATAAGGGTACGACTTATCATCACGCAAAAGTACGTTGTATTTAGGCAAGTACTGCTTGATGTAGTTATGCTCAAGGATGAGCGCTTCTGTTTCCGTGTGCGTTACAGTGACATCGATCTTGTCAATATTGCTGACTAAAGCGCGTGTTTTTTCACTGTCGACTTTTTTACGGAAATAACTGGAAAGGCGTTTTTTGAGGTTCTTAGCTTTACCGACGTAAATAACAACAGCCTCGGCGTTATACATTCGATAAACGCCGGGCTGCTCTGTTACTGTCTTGAGGAATGAGACTGAGTCAAACAAGTTGGTCACTATACGATCTCAGTGTTAAAGGGTCTCAGTGTCTAACATTCCATGTCTAATCGCTAAATGCGTCAGCTCTACATCGCCACTGATATCCAGCTTACTGAACAAGCGGTAGCGGTAACTGTTGACTGTTTTAGGACTTAGATTGAGTTGTTCTGAAATATCCGTCACTTTCTGACCTTTGGTAATCATCATCATGATTTGAAGTTCACGTTCAGATAAGTCTGCGAATGGATTTTCAGACGCAGGCGAGAATTGGCTCAAAGCCATCTGCTGCGCAATTTCTGGCGAAATGTATCGTTGGCCACTATTAACCACTCGAATTGCATTTACCATTTCATCCGGACCTGCCCCTTTAGTAAGGTAACCAGCAGCTCCAGCTTGCATCACTTTAGTTGGAAACGGATTTTCCGTATGAACAGTTAAAACGATGATTTTAACATCAGGGTTGAAACGCAAGATTTTCTTGGTTGCTTCTAAGCCACCAATACCAGGCATATTCATATCCATCAAAATAACGTCAGTATTGTTAGTACGACACCATTTTGCAGCATCTTCACCGCTTTCAGCTTCCCCTGCTACGTTCATTCCACGGACGTCTTCAATAATACGTCGTATCCCTGTGCGAACCAGCTCGTGATCATCTACAAGGAAAACATTTATCAAACTTGTATCTCCACACTATTAATTGGCTCTGCAACCACTGTGTCATTTCATCTGTTTGAAACAATTGAACAAAGGAACAGTGAATCGCAGCATTGAGTACATCTTAACTTAATTACTAAAAAAAAGCTCTGTTGAATATGTGCTGAAACACGAACTTTAGCAAGTACTTATTAACAAATAAGCCAACTAAAACAACAAGCTTTTTCTAAAAATCAACCAGTTAAAACAACACCCAATAAAATTACACAAGATAAAGATATTTTCAATACCATTGAATAGCCATTCGCGACAATTTCACTTATTTGCTTATAGAGTCCCGTTATTTGCCTCTGTTAACTAGAATTTAGTTAGTATTTTTGCTGCCTGTTATGCGCTGAGAGTCGCTAGGTGGTAGTATTCAATTCCCAATTTCAATAGGTTACTACATTGGATATTCAGCAAGGCTTTGTACTCACAAGACAAGCAAGAGACTTTTCAGGGCGCACACAAATCGACTTGTGGTTAAGCACCCCTCAAGGCCCTACGCTACTGACTATTCAAAATGAAAAGCCTGTATTTTTTGTCGCGCAAACTGATGTTGAAGCATGTCAGGCTATCGCAGCGAAAGAGTCTATCAATTGCCAGTTAAAGCCTTTGGAGCTAGCAACATTTGACCAAACCCCTTTAGCCGCTTGTTACACTTCCTTATCGAGAAGCAGCTTCGGGTTAGCTCAAGCCTTTAACGGTGAAGAGATCCAAACCTTTGAAAGTGATATTCGACTGGCCGATCGTTTCTTGATGGAGCGCTTTATCAAGGGCAGTATCGAATTCACAGGCACTATCACTCCAAAAAGACAGCATCGCAGAGTATCGAACGCAAAATGCCGAACTGGCGATTACTTGCCAAACTTGTCTGTGGTTTCGCTTGATATTGAGTGTTCGGAAAAAGGTGTGCTTTATTCCATCGGCCTAGACAGCCCGATGGATAGCCGAGTGATAATGATTGGCCATCCACAAGAAGCAAACACCAATATCCAATGGGTTGCCAACGAGAAAGCGCTGCTTGAAGCCATGATTGCGTGGTTCTCCGAATTTGACCCGGACATCATCATTGGTTGGAATGTCATTGATTTCGACTTTAGGCTGCTGCATAAGCGTTCGGAATGGAACGAAGTGAAACTCAGTATTGGTCGCGACAATCAACCGAGCTTCTTTCGCAGCTCCGCACAAAACCAGCAGGGCTTCATTACCATTCCTGGTCGCGTGGTCTTAGATGGTATCGATATGCTTAAAACAGCAACCTACCATTTCCGCTCTTGGTCTCTTGAGTCCGTGTCACAAGAGTTACTGGGCGAAGGCAAAGACATTCATAATGTTCATGACCGCATGGATGAAATCAATCGAATGTTTAAGTTCGATAAACCTTCACTTGCCAAGTACAACCTTCAAGACTGTGTGCTAGTAAACCGAATCTTCGAACACACTCACCTACTCGATTTTGCTATTGAACGTTCTCGCTTAACTGGTGTTGAACTTGATCGCGTTGGCGGCTCTGTCGCGGCTTTTACTAACTTATACATGCCTCAGATACACCGAGCGGGTTATGTCGCGCCGAACTTAGAACCCGAGAACTGGATCGCTAGCCCCGGTGGCTATGTGATGGAATCGATTCCCAACCTTTATGACTCTGTGTTGGTACTCGATTTTAAGAGCCTTTACCCATCGATCATTCGTTCTTTCTTAATTGACCCGATGGGGTTAATTGAAGGACTAAAGTTAGAGTTAGGCTCTGAAGAAGACCAAGCAGTGGCTGGGTTTCGTGGCGGTCAATTCCACCGCTCTAAGCACTTTCTACCAGAGATGATCGAAAATCTCTGGGCAGCGCGTGATGTCGCAAAGAAAAATAACGAGAAAGCTTTTTCTCAGGCGATTAAGATCATCATGAACTCTTTCTATGGTGTGCTGGGTTCTTCTGGTTGTCGTTTCTTTGATACTCGCTTGGCATCCTCTATCACCATGCGTGGTCATGAGATAATGAAGCAAACCAAGGTTCTGATCGAAGATAAAGGGTATCAAGTAATTTACGGAGATACCGATTCAACTTTCGTGTCTCTTAATGGCAGTTTTGAGCAAGAACAAGCAGACGAGATTGGTCACTCCCTTGTGGCTTACATCAACGACTGGTGGACGAATCACTTAAAAGAAACCTACAACCTAACCTCAATACTCGAACTGGAATACGAAACTCACTATCGCAAGTTTCTAATGCCGACCATTCGAGGCTCTGAGACAGGGTCGAAGAAACGTTATGCAGGTCTAATCAATCAAGGTGACCAAGAGAAGATCATTTTTAAAGGCCTTGAAAGTGCACGAACCGATTGGACGCCCCTTGCACAACAGTTCCAACAAACCTTGTATGAGATGGTCTTTCACGACCAAGATCCAAGTGATTATGTTAGACAGTTTGTCGATGAAACATCCGCGGGCAAACACGATGACCTACTGGTTTACCAAAAACGCTTGCGCCGTAAGTTGCATGAATACCAGAAGAACATTCCGCCACAGGTTCGCGCTGCTAGATTAGCCGATGAGATCAATGCTCAGCTCGGTCGCCCGCTTCAATATCAAAACAAAGGGCGTATTGAATATTTGATTACGCTGAGTGGCCCCGAGCCCAAGGAGTATTTGAAGAGCGGTATCGATTATCAACATTACATCGACAAGCAGATTAAACCGGTCGCAGAAGCGATTCTGCCATTTATAGGGTTAGATTTTGAAAGAGTCAGCGGCCAGCAGCTAGGTCTGTTCTAGATTTAATTCTCTTTTCGACGCGACATTAGACTCGAGATATCTATTAAAACTCGAGCCAGACATTAAAACGAAAAAAGCAGAGGAGTGCTTAACTCGCTCTGCTTTTTCATATCAATGGATAGCTTACGATCTTGATAGCTTACGACCCCCTACCCGATTCGAAACTCAGTTTTCTGATACTGCTTAACCAGCCATTCACCAAAGCCATCAAGAATACCTATTACTGAACGTTTAGGAATCGCACGCCCAGACAGCAAAATACCCAATCTTTGAATCTCGACTTCTTTCTCTGGATGATATCTCAAGAACTGTTGACCGCACTCCATAGGCGCATCGAACCAGTTTTTATCTCGGTACATGATCAAAGAGTAACTGGCTCGCAGAAGCTTCTTGGCAATAATCACTTGCGCGGCTACTTGCTGTTCTGGCGTTGTTGCTCGGGCTATCTTATTACGATAAACCGCTAACCAATTTTCCGCGTCCATATTCCAATGCTTAGCAATTTCCCAACTCGTTTCGAAATCACCATAGCAATCAGATAAGTCTTCACCATGCACACACACAGCTAAATGCTTGAGCATAAAGCCCCACGTAAAGATATTGTCGAAATCAACTATCTCGCTCACCAAGGTAGTTTTGATCGCCACTTGAGTGACCTGAGGGAAGCTCTTTTGGAAGCGCCATTTGATGGTATTCAGCAGCGTGGTTCGTTGGTCTGGGAAAGAACGATGAGTAACCACAACCACATCTAGATTCGAGCGACCGACAACGGCTTGCTTGCGTGCCACACTGCCATAAACATAGACACTGTGCAGATTAGAACCTAACCCACCTTTTAGAAAGGTAATCAGATCGTTAACCACAGGTTGAAATTCAGGTTGAAATGGCTGTGTTGGGTCAATAACAGGTAGCTGCATAGGTCGTTTCGGTAAATAAAATAATGATTTAACTGTCTCTCTATGATCGCTTAGGTGACTTTATGATTCAAGCTATTCCTATTTATAGCGTCTACGAGATATAATCACCGGATAGACCCAATAAGGACAAACACAAAATGCCTAGAGCAAGTGAGATTAAAAAAGGTTTTGCGATCAATGTTGATGGCAAAACAGTACTAGTTAAAGATATCGAAGTAACAACACCAGGTGGCCGTGGCGGTCAAAAGATTTACCGCTTCCGTGGTCACGATGTAGCAACTGGCGTTAAAACAGAAGTTCGCCACAAGGCTGACGAAATCGTTGAAACGATCGACGTAACTAAGCGTGCGGTGATGTTCTCTTACGTTGATGGCAACGAGTACATCTTCATGGATAACGAAGATTACACACAATTCATCTTCAACGGTGAAATGATCGAAGACGAACTGCTGTTCATCAACGAAGATACGCAAGGTATGTACGCGATTCTTATCGACGGTACTGCGGCGACTCTTGAGCTACCAACTTCAGTTGAGCTAGTAATCGAAGAGACAGACCCTTCAATCAAAGGTGCATCTGCTTCAGCTCGTACTAAACCAGCTCGTCTGTCTACAGGCCTTACTGTTCAAGTTCCTGAGTACATTGCAACTGGCGACAAAGTTGTTGTGAACACAGCTGAACGTAAATACATGAACCGCGCAAGCTAAGATACTGATTATGACCGAAGCTAACGACCTAATGTCTTACGACGACGCAATTGACACTGCATACGACATCTTTCTAGAGATGGCTGCTGATAATCTTGAACCTGCAGACGTGATCTTATTCACGGCTCAGTTTGAAGATCGTGGCGCTGCAGAACTTGTTGAAACTGGTGACGATTGGGTTGAACATGTTGGCTTTGAAGTCGACAAAGAGATCTACGCTGAAGTACGCATTGGTCTTGTAAATGAAGCTGATGATGTCTTAGATGACGTATTCGCTCGTCTACTGATCAGCCGTGACCCTGAACACAAGTTCTGTCACATGTTGTGGAAACGCGACTAGGCTCTTCTTAAACCAGCTCAGAGTACTGAGCTGGTTTTCTTACGACTTCATAGCCTCATCACTTTACCAAACTGCAACTCTACAAAATTATGACCAAAGCAAAGACAGATACCCTATCCAAAGGCTATGCCTGTGTTGGATTAGTAAATCCCAAAACCCCTGAAAATGTTGGCTCAGTAATGCGAGCAGCTGGTTGCTATGGAGCAAACTCTGTATTTTATACTGGCACCCGTTATGACCACGCTCGACAGTTTCATACCGACACCAAAGAAAAGCACCTTGAGTTGCCATTAATTGGTGTTGAAGATCTTAAAGATATTATTCCTGTTGGCTGCGTGCCCATCGCGGTTGATTTGATAGAAGGCGCCAAGCCTCTGCCTGATTATAAGCACCCACCTCGTGCTTTTTATATCTTCGGCCCTGAAGATGGGACTCTGAAAAAAGAGATCACAGACTTCTGTCGTGAAACCATCTACGTTCCGACTAATGGCTGCATGAACCTTGCTGCCGCGGTCAATGTTATTTTGTATGACCGCATGGCGAAGGGTGACAACTTCTCGAATCATTTGAAAGTGACCTAATATCAATCGTAGCGAGTCAGCCGAGCTGGCTAAGCACTTCTACCTGATCAAGCACTTCCACATGATTTGAACTGCGCCATATTCAAGACATAAAAAAAACCTGCTAAATTAGCAGGTTTTTTTTGTATTCGAAACGTTGGATTAAGCTATAGAATCCACGAAATTACTTACGTGATCTTGGCTTAGCCGGTTTAGCCGGGCGTCCGTTGTTCAGTTTAGGCTTTTTGGTAGACTGAGGTTTACCATTGGTCGCTGGAGCACTACGACCTGAATCAGGTGTTGTAGTACCGCGAGTTGCAGGCTTCTTACGCTTAGTCTGGTTGCTACGGCCTTTAGGAGCATTTGCGCGCTCTTCGTGACGCTTAACAGCACGACGAATTTTCTGGCTGCGAGAACGCTCACGCTTACGAGAAGTGTTTGCAGGATCAAGATCCAACAGCGTCTCTTTTTCTGGCTGAAGTTCAACAAGCTCGCGCAAGTAGTTTACTTCTTGAAGGTCTAGCTCTTTCCAACCGCCACGAGGCAGTTTCTTATCAAGGTAGATATCACCGTAACGTACACGTTTCAGACGGCTTACTGTTGTTTCTTGTGATTCCCAAAGACGACGAACCTCACGGTTACGACCTTCGTTAATTGCTACGTAGAAAGTATGGTTCATACCTTCACCGCCAGCGTAAACCACATCTTCGAAACGAGCCATACCATCTTCAAGTTGAACGCCACGAGTCACGTTCTTAACTTTTTGCTCGGTTACTTCACCAAATACACGTACTAGGTACTCACGCTCAACCTGACGGCTTGGGTGCATTAGGCGGTTAGCTAGTTCACCATCGGTTGTGAACAACAGTAGGCCTGATGTGTTTGCATCAAGACGACCAACTGAAATCCAACGAGAACCACGGATCTTAGGTAGACGATCAAAAACAGTACGGCGACCTTCAGGATCGTGACGAGTACAAAGCTCACCTTCAGGTTTGTAGTAAGCAAGTACACGACAAACCACTTCTTCAGAGGCTTTGCCTGTAATTGTGTGGCCATCGATACGGATCACTGAGTTCTCGTCTTCAAGACGCTCACCCAATTTCGCAACTTGACCGTTAACACTTACACGACCAGATTTGATTAAACCTTCTAGTTCACGACGAGAACCGTGACCAGCTCGCGCTAAAACCTTCTGTAATTTTTCGCTCATTTACTCTTTTCTACCTAATTGTCGTCTTCACAGACGTCGAATGAATTTTTCGCGACCAAATCGCGGTCGCGTATTATCGCAAATAACCTGCCAAAAAGCACTTGTTATTTACTCTGGCAGGTTTGCTGTTTCGTTACAGACTGTTAATCAGTAACGCTATTATTCAAACGGCGCTGGATCACCGGCACCACGGCGTAAAACAACGGCGTCATCGTCACTGAAGTCAATAACCGTAGTCGGTTGCTCACCTAAGTAGCCGCCATTCAAAATGACATCAACCGCATGCTCTAGGCTGTCACGAATTTCTTCAGGATCCGATTCAGTGGTCTCGTTACCCGGAAGAATCAGAGACGTCGACATCAATGGCTCGCCCATTGCTTCTAGAAGTTCTAGGGCAATTTTGTTGTCCGGTACACGAATACCGATCGTTTTACGCTTAGCGTTCATCAAACGCTTTGGCACTTCTTTTGTTGCTTTGAAAATAAACGTGTAAGCACCTGGCGTGTGCGCCTTAAGCAAACGGAAAGCCACGTTATCTACTCGTGCATACAGTGACAACTCAGAAAGATCACGGCATAACAAAGTGAAATTGTGCTTATCATCGATTCGACGAATTTTACAGATGCGTTCGAGTGCTTGTTTATTTTCAAGCTGACAACCCAGTGCATAACCTGAATCTGTTGGATAAACCACAACGCCGCCATTGCGAATAATCGCAACCGCTTGAGTAATTAAGCGCGCTTGTGGGTTATCTGGGTGTACATAAAAAAACTGGCTCATTGTTGATCCTCGTTATCGAATCTCTCGACTCTATCATCAGAAGGAGCTGGTTCACCTAAAGACTATTCAGATGGTGAAACCGTTTGAAACTCCCAATCTTTCCATACTTCTTCGACCCCAGAAGGTAGCCAGAGATTACGTCCAAGTTCCATCCATGGGGATGGGTAATGGAAGTCGCTGCCTTGGGAGGCTAATAGTTTGTATTGTATAGCATAATCCGCAAGTGTGCGTCTTTCTTGTTGCGCTTGCTGAGGTTGAGCCACTTCCATAGCGTCACCATTTGCTTCAACAAATGCAGCGAGAAGGCGTTTAACCCACTTGGCGGTAAGGCCATATCGCGCAGGGTGAGCTAATACCGCTTGACCACCAGCTGCATGAATAGCCGTGACAGCATCACTCATTGAGCACCATGTTGGCGGCACATAACCTGGATTGTTGCGCGTAAGAAACTTTTTAAACACCTGCTGCATGGTTTTCGCGTAGCCATTGTCGACTAACCATTTCGCAAAGTGTGCTCGAGTAATTGGCGCATCACCTGCAATCAACTTAACCTCTTCTAACACACCTTCACGAGTCGCTTTCTCAAGACGTTGAGCAATCATCTCTGCACGTCCGACACGGTGTTGCTTCTGTTGTTCAATTAACGCTTTCAATTCTGGTGATTCAGGATCGACGTTTAACCCAACAATATGGATATCTTTGTTTTGCCAAACGGTTGAGATCTCGATGCCGTTAATCAACTGAATAGGGAGATTGTTATCAGCAATATAGCTGCGTGCTTCAGCAAGCCCATCAGTCGTATCATGATCTGTAATCGCTAACACTTCGATGTTAAAGCCTAGCGCTCGGTCAATCAGTTCAGGTGGAGTAAGTCGGCCATCTGAGGCTGTTGTATGACTATGTAGATCAATTCTCATATATTCTTTTTCATTGTTTTCAATTTTTATCGTTATATTTGTGTCAACGCACTTGACCTGCAAGCGCAAAACTAGTTAACTAGTACACAAATACGAAGTATCACATTTGATAGGTTCACTATGTTACAAGAATTTAACCAAAACCATAAAGATAAAGTTTTAGAACTTTCTTCAGTAGAAGCAAGTTCAGAGCTTAATTGGTGGCGCACTTGGACAAGTTCTTGGTGGGCCAACGTGTACTTCTAATTAAACAGTTTGTTTATAAAAAAGTTATCACTAAGCCCGCTTTCATAGCGGGCTTTTTAATTTGTCGAACATCTCACATTCAACTGACTAACAAATCAACGAATTAACCATATTCTAGATTGGGTGGAAGGTATCTTTATGCGACTATGTACGGCAGGAAATTTAAAGAATCATAAAGGAGGTCTTGTGAACAAGGCCATTGAAATCAAAAAGCTGGGAACCATTGAGGTCATCAATTCTTCCGTTCCTTACTCGCAAGATCCAACCAGTGTTTTTCATACTCTGTGTGAAAACAAAACAGACAGTCTGTTGTTGGAATCTGCTGAGATTGAATCTAAACAGAACTTGACAAGCCTACTCCTTATCGACTCTGCTGTTCGCATCGTATGTCGCGGACATGAAGTAACCTTTCAAGCCTTGACTCAAAATGGTCAAGCGCTTATCGAACACCTATCTCAAAACGTTAAAACAGAGATCAAATCTGACCTTACGAATAACGTTTTGACGCTGACTTTTGTTGAGCCAAGTAACGAGTTAGACGAAGACTCACGCTTAAGAGAAGCGTCTTCATTCGATGCACTGCGTTTGGTTCAGCATAGCTTTGAGCAAGACGCGAATAACAAACACGCGTTATTCATGGCTGGCCTATTCGCTTACGACATCGTGGCGAACTTTGAACCGCTAGGCGATGCTGAAGCAACCAACAATTGTCCTGACTTTGTTTTCTACGTTGCCGAGACTCTATTACGTTTCGACCACCAAGAAAACGAAGGCCTACTTCACGCGAGCTTGTTTGCTCAAGATGAAAGCATCAAAGCGCAATTAACAGAGCGCCTAGCCGACATTCAAACACAGTGTCAGTCATTGAAAGCCATCACAGAAGTTACGCCACTAGACAATGTTGACGCTGTACCAAGCGTTTCAGATGAAGACTTCTGCCAAACGGTTCGTGATTTAAAAGAATACGTCGTTAAAGGCGACGTGTTCCAAGTAGTTCCTTCACGCCGCTTTACGCTACCTTGCCCTGCTCCACTAGCTGCTTACAAAGAACTCAAGCAAAGTAACCCAAGCCCTTACATGTTCTACATGCAAGATGAGCTGTTTACTCTGTTTGGTGCTTCTCCAGAAAGTGCGCTGAAGTACGAAACTGAAACCAACCAAATTGAAATTTACCCAATTGCAGGTACTCGTCGTCGCGGTAAACGCCCAGACGGTCAAATCGATTTCGACCTAGATAGCCGTATCGAACTTGAACTGCGTACCGACAAGAAAGAAAACGCTGAGCACATGATGCTAGTCGACCTAGCACGTAACGATGTGGCACGTATTGCAGAAGCTGGCACTCGCCACGTAGCAGACTTGCTTAAAGTTGATCGCTACAGTCATGTGATGCACTTGGTTTCTCGTGTTGTTGGTCAGCTACGTGAAGACTTAGATGCTCTACACGCTTACCAAGCTTGTATGAACATGGGTACGCTAACAGGCGCACCAAAAATCCGCGCAATGCAGCTTATCCGTGACGTAGAAAAAACACGTCGTGGTAGCTACGGCGGTGCAGTTGGTTACCTAACCGGTGAAGGCACTTTAGATACTTGTATCGTAATTCGTTCTGCTTACGTTGAAGATGGCGTAGCACAAGTACAAGCGGGCGCGGGTGTGGTGTTCGATTCAGATCCACAAGCAGAAGCAGATGAAACTCGCGGCAAAGCTCAAGCGGTCATCTCTGCGATTCAAGCAGCTCATACTAAAAGCGCTGCTGCAAATCAGCACACATCAAACAAGAAGGAGTCGTAATCATGGCTGATATTGTATTCATCGATAACTTCGACTCATTCACTTACAACCTTGTAGACCAGTTCCGTTCATTAGGTCACAGCGTGAAAATTTACCGTAACAACATTCCTGCAAAGGTAGTTGAAGCGGCGATCAACGAACTAGACAACCCTGTTGCACTGCTTTCGCCAGGCCCTGGCGCTCCAGCGGATGCGGGCTGCATGCCTGAGCTAATTCAGCTGCTAAAAGGCAAAGTGCCAATGATTGGTATTTGCTTAGGCCACCAAGCGATTGTTGAAGCCTACGGCGGCACCGTTGCAGGCGCTGGCGAAATCATTCATGGTAAGGTGTCGATGATGGAACACCAAAACCATGCGACTTACCAAGGCTTACCTTCGCCGCTGGCTATCGCTCGCTACCACTCTTTAGTGGCAACGCATGTATCCGATAGTCTAACAGTGACCGCTGAAGTCGATGATTTGGTAATGTCTGTAGTTCAAGAACAAGACAAGGTTTGTGGATTCCAATTCCACCCTGAATCGATTATGACGACCTACGGTGCAACGCTTCTAGCGAACGCTATCGAATGGGCTCTTGATAAACCTCTTCATCTAGAGAAAAGCTCTACTCTTGATAAAAAGACTAACTAGGAAACGATCATGGAACAGATTAATAAACTTTACGAACAACAGTCTCTTACTCAAGAAGAAAGCCAACAACTGTTTGATGTGATCATCAAGGGCGAACTAGACCCAATTTTGATGGCTTCTGCGCTAACTGCACTAAAAATCAAAGGCGAAACGCCCGATGAGATCGCTGGCGCCGCAAAAGCACTGCTTGCCAATGCAAACCCGTTCCCACGTCCTGATTACGATTTCGCTGACATCGTGGGTACAGGTGGCGATGGTCATAACACCATTAATATTTCGACGACTTCAGCATTCGTTGCAGCAGCGTGTGGCTTAAAAATCGCGAAGCACGGCAACCGCAGTGTATCGAGCAAATCAGGTTCTTCTGACTTACTGGATTCGTTCGGCATTAACCTAGCGATGACAGCAGAAGACACTCGTACTGCAGTCGACGAACTTGGCGTAGCATTCCTATTTGCTCCGCAATATCACGTCGGTGTACGTCACGCGATGCCTGTTCGCCAAACAATGAAAACACGCACTATCTTCAACATCCTTGGCCCACTGATTAACCCTGCTCGCCCTAACATCGAGTTAATGGGTGTTTACAGCAAAGAGCTAGTACGCCCTATCGCGGAAACCATGCTGCAAATGGGTATGAAGCGTGCTGCGGTTGTTCACGGTAGCGGCCTCGATGAAGTGGCTATTCACGGCGAGACGATCGTTGCTGAAATCAAAGATGGCAAAATTCACGAGTACACAGTGACACCGGCTGACTTTGGTTTGAACACTCACCCTCTTGAAGCAATCAAGGGCGGCGAGCCAGAAGAGAACAAAGCCATCACAACCGATATCCTTACGGGTAAAGGCACTGATGCTCAAGTTGGCGCAGTAGCCGTGAACGTTGCTCTGCTGATGCGTCTATTTGGTCACGAAGATCTAAAAGCCAACGCACAGCAAGCGATTGACGCGATGAACTCTGGCAAAGCGTACGAGCTTGTACAAAAGCTTGCTGCACACGCCTAACGAACGACGAGACAAAGAACATGACACAGACTACCGATAAACTGTCGACCCACGTTTCAGTCAAAGAAGCTGAAATGGCGGAAGTATTAGCAAAAATCGTTCGAGATAAATACCAATGGGTTGAAGCGCGTAAGCAAACTCAACCATTGGACGAGTTTAAAGCAGCGTTAACCGCAACAGACCGCAGCTTTTATGATGCACTGAGCGGTGAACAAACGGTTTTCATCACTGAATGTAAGAAGGCATCTCCGTCAAAAGGTTTAATCCGTGACGAGTTTGATTTGGACTACATTGCATCGGTTTACAACAACCACGCCAACGCGATTTCTGTGCTGACAGACGAGAAGTACTTCCAAGGTGACTTTGAGTTTTTACCTAAGGTTCGCAGCATTGCTAAGCAACCTATCCTGTGTAAAGACTTCATGGTTGATACCTACCAAGTTTACCTAGCTCGTCACTACTCAGCTGACGCAATTTTGCTAATGCTTTCGGTATTGGATGACGAAGAGTACAAAGCACTTGCTGACGTCGCTCACTCGCTAAATATGGGCGTACTTACCGAAGTCAGCAACGAAGAAGAGCTTCATCGCGCTGTCGCTTTAAAAGCAAAAGTGATCGGTATTAATAACCGCAACCTGCGTGACCTTTCGACTGATTTGAACCGTACCAAAGAGTTGGCTCCGCTGATTCGCGAACTGGCTACAAACGCAGTCGTGATTTCAGAGTCTGGCATCTACACACATCAACAAGTGCGTGACCTTTCAACGTTTGCAGACGGCTTCCTAATCGGCAGCTCTTTAATGGCAGAGAAGAACCTTGAACTCGCAGTGCGTAAAGTGACGCTCGGTGAAAACAAGGTGTGTGGTTTAACTCACTCTGACGATGCAGCAAAGGCTTATCAAGCCGGTGCGGTATTCGGTGGTCTGATTTTCGTTGAAGCATCTAAGCGTCATGTGGATATCGAAGCAGCTCGTTTAACCATGAGCGGCGCACCTTTGAACTACGTGGGTGTTTTCCAAAATCATAGCGTTACTGACGTTGCGAAAACGGTTTCTGAGCTAGGTTTATTTGCGGTGCAACTGCACGGTGACGAACCTCAAGCATTTGTCGATGAACTAAAACAATCACTACCTGAACACGTTGAGATTTGGAAAGCTTACGGTGTTGCTTCTGGTGCTGAAAACGGTGCTAAAAACACGCTACCAAAATTACTGAAAAGCAACGTGACTCGTCACCTGCTAGATACTAAAGTGGGTTCTCAAACGGGTGGTACAGGTCAAGCGTTCGACTGGAGCCTAATCAACAACCAAAGCGCAATCATGTTGGCGGGTGGCCTAAACCCAGACAATGCTAACCAAGCGGCTAAGTTGGGCTGCTTAGGATTAGACCTAAACTCTGGCGTTGAATCCGCTCCTGGTAAAAAAGACGCAGACAAGCTGCAGCGTGCTTTTGCAGCGATTCGCAATTACTAGTCCAAACTCGGCGCTAGAAATTAGAAAGCAGAATCTCAAAACTAATTAGTAAGCTTTGCCTTTGCGAAGCTTAAACAAGATTAAATGACTTGGTGTGAATACACATCGATAGAATTGAAGGAATAACACAATGGCTAAACTCGATGCCTACTTCGGTGAATACGGTGGTCAATACGTACCGCAGATCCTAGTGCCAGCACTAGACCAACTAGAACAAGCATTTATCGATGCACAAGCCGATCCTGAGTTCCGCAGTGAATTCATGACGCTTCTGCAAGAGTACGCAGGTCGTCCAACGGCACTAACGCTAACGCGTAACCTGACTAAAGGTACAAAAACTAAACTGTACCTAAAGCGTGAAGATCTACTTCACGGCGGTGCTCACAAGACAAACCAAGTACTTGGTCAAGCGCTGCTAGCAAAACGTATGGGTAAGCAAGAAATCATCGCTGAAACTGGCGCAGGCCAACACGGTGTGGCAACGGCTCTAGCTTGTGCTCTATTGGGCCTTAAGTGTCGTGTTTACATGGGTGCAAAAGACGTTGAACGTCAAAGCCCGAACGTGTTCCGTATGAAACTAATGGGCGCAGAGGTTATCCCTGTTCATTCTGGCTCTTCAACGCTAAAAGATGCATGTAACGAAGCGCTACGTGACTGGTCTGCAACTTATGAAGACGCGCACTACCTATTGGGTACTGCAGCGGGTCCTCACCCATTCCCAACGATTGTTCGTGATTTCCAACGCATGATTGGTGAAGAAACGAAAAACCAAATTCTAGCTCGTGAAGGTCGCCTTCCTGATGCCGTTATCGCTTGTGTTGGCGGTGGTTCAAACGCTATCGGCATGTTCGCTGATTTCATTGAAGAAGAGTCTGTTCGCCTAATCGGTGTAGAGCCTGCTGGTAAAGGTATTGATACTGACCAACACGGCGCGCCGCTTAAACACGGTAAAACCGGTATTTTCTTCGGTATGAAAGCCCCACTGATGCAAGATGAGAACGGCCAAGTAGAAGAGTCTTACTCTGTATCTGCGGGTCTAGATTTCCCATCAGTTGGTCCTCAACACGCGCACCTAAATGCGATTGGCCGTGCTGAATACGACAACGTGACCGATGACGAAGCGCTAGAAGCGTTCCAATTGATTGCACGTAAAGAAGGTATAATTGCAGCGCTAGAGTCATCTCATGCTTTGGCTCATGCTGTTAAAATGGCTCACGACGACCCAGAGAAAGAACAGCTATTAGTCGTTAACTTATCTGGTCGCGGTGACAAAGACATTTTCTCTGTACACGACATTCTTAAAGAGAAAGGAGCATTATAATGGATCGCTATCAATCACTCTTCACTCGCTTAGCTGAAAAGAATCAGGGCGCATTTGTACCATTCGTAACGGTTGGCGATCCTAACCCTGAGCAATCACTTAAGATCATGGAAACCTTGGTTGAAGCGGGTGCAGATGCACTTGAGCTTGGTATTCCATTCTCTGATCCGCTTGCAGATGGCCCAACAATCCAAGGCGCAAACATTCGTGCTTTAGATTCTAAAGTAACGCCAGATGTGTGCTTCGATCTTATCGGTCAAATTCGCGCTAAATACCCAGAGCTACCAATCGGCCTACTGATGTACGCAAACTTGGTTTACGCACGTGGTATAGAAAATTTTTACGAACGCTGCGCAAAAGCAGGTATCGATTCAGTATTGATTGCTGATGTACCAACTAACGAGAGTGGCGAGTTTGTTGCTGCAGCTAAAAAGTTTGGCGTTCATCCAATCTTTATTGCTCCACCGACAGCAAGCGATGAAACTCTTCAATCAGTTTCTGAGCTAGGTGGTGGTTACACCTACCTACTTTCGCGTTCTGGTGTAACGGGTGCTGAAACAAAAGCAAACATGCCAGTAACGGCACTGCTCGACCGTTTGAACAAGTTCGATGCGCCACCAGCACTGCTTGGTTTCGGTATCTCTGCTCCTGAACAAGTGAAAGAAGCGATTGTAGCTGGCGCTGCAGGTGCTATCTCTGGCTCAGCGGTTGTGAAAATCATTGAAAACAACGTTGAACAACCAGAAGCAATGCTTAAAGCACTTGCGGAGTTTGTTACGCCAATGAAAGCGGCTACGCAGAAGTAACGGCTAGTAATATCATTGGTCATTAAATAGAACCAGCGATTCAAATACTAAAAGGCTCCACAACTGTGGAGCCTTTTTTATTGCTCTTCATTTAAGCGAATTACTCATCGGCTTTCATCGCTTTCTTGATTGCTGCCTCATTGAGTGTCGCTTTAATCGGATCGGTTATCTTCTCGACCAGATCGATGGGCATTGGGAATATGATTGTGGAAGTTCGCTCATTCGCCACTTCTGTTAGTGTTTGCATATATCGCAATTGAATGGCGTTGGGCGCTTGATTCAACACTTCGGCCGCTTCACGTAACTTTGAAGATGCTTCTAACTCACCCGTCGCATGTATCACCTTGGCTCGACGAGAACGTTCCGCCTCGGCTTGTTTAGCAAGAGCACGCACCATGCTGTCATCCAGATCAACATGCTTGATCTCGACATTGGCAATCTTGATCCCCCAGTTATCGGTGTGTTGATCCAGTATCGCTTGTAAGTCTCTATTAAGCTCTTCTCGCTCAGACAACAGCTCGTCCAACTCATGTTGCCCAAGCACCGAACGCAGCGTTGTTTGTGAAAGTTGGCTTGTCGCTTCGAGGTAGTTCTCTACGTTATTGATCGCCATCTTCGGATCCAGCACTCGGAAATACACCACGGCATTCACCTTCACCGACACGTTATCGCGTGTGATCAAATCTTGTGTTGGTACATCCAAAACGATAGTTCGTAGATCCACTCGCACAATTTGTTGGATAAAAGGAATGATGATAATCAAGCCCGGCCCTTTCACACCGTAAAAGCGCCCGAGGAAGAACACCACTGCACGCTCGTACTCGCGCAGCACTCTGAACATGCTGGCTATCAGCAAGATAACGAGCACAATGACAATACCTATAGTGTGTATAAACATAACCGCCCCCTAATGGTAACGATGGTTAAGCAATAAATAATTCAATCAAGTTTGTTCTAGCATGTCGCGCTAGCTAGATTTCGATGATGTCTCCTCGGGCAACGCCTCAACATCCAACAACAACCCAGTCAGTTTGGTCACTCTAATAAGCTGCCCCGCTTGCAATTCACTCGCACATTTGGCTTGCCAGATCTCACCTTCAACCAATACTCGACCCGTACCGGGGAAGCCGCTTACCACTTTGCCAGTGTCGCCGACAACTGCTTCCATCCCCGTAGTCACCGGCTTGTTTCTCACTCGGACTAGCATAGAGATAGTTACAACGATAAAAGCGACAGAGAATAGGCTAATACCGATAATTAACGGCAATGCGATTTGATAACCCGGCACTTCGGTATCCATCAGCATGATCGAGCCCAATGTGAATGCGGCGACGCCACCCAAACCGAAAATCCCGAAGCTCGGGCTAAAGGCCTCTGCCACCATTAAGGCAATTCCAAGCAGAATCAACGCAAGGCCTGCGTAACTCACCGGCAGCATTTGTAAGGAGTACATTGCCAGTAACAGACAGATCCCCCCCAATACACCCGGTAGCCCGACGCCAGGGTTATAGAATTCGAGTAACAAACCGTAGATACCAATCAGCATCAAAATATATGCAACGTTCGGGTTCGTGATCACTGACAGCAAACTAAAGCGCCAGTCTTGTTCTCGCTCGACAAAAGCAACATCACTAAGTTGGACTTCCTGACTGACACCGTTGATGGTGATGGTGCGTCCGTTGCTCAGTTCAACCAATTGCTGAAGATCGCTGGCAATAAAATCAATCACGTTAAGAGTCAGTGCATTCTCAGAATCCAAGCTGGCTGCCTCTCTTACCGCTTTTTCTGCCCATTCTTCGTTACGTTTGTGCAGCTTAGCCAAACTGACGATGTAGGCAGCAGCATCATTGATGACTTTCTTCTCCATCGCAGTGGTGGCTTTTACTTGATCTGAATTCTCTTGTTTGGTTGCGTCTTGCTCACTCGCAGAAGTGTTGTCGTCTTTATTGGCATCACCTTGAGGCGACAAGGGATTAGTCGGCGTTTTGCCACCGCCAAGAGACACTGGGGTTGCTGCACCTAGATTAGTTCCGGGCGCCATGGAAGCAACGTGGCTGGCAAGTAAAATATAGGTTCCGGCGCTCGCTGCTCGCGAACCCGCAGGGCCAACCCAAGTAGCGACAGGAATCGGTGATGTGGTGATGGATCGAATAATGTCACGCATCGACGAATCTAACCCGCCAGGCGTATTCATTTTCAAAATGATGAGTTTTGCTTGCTCATCGTGAGCTTGTTCTATTTCTCTAGTGAGGTAATCACTGGTCGCCGGACCTATCCCTCCGTTCACCTCAATCACCCAAACATCATCGGCCTGAGCGAACACAGAGCTGAACAACAGAAGAAACGCAAACAAGTACTTTAATATAAAAGTCATAGCCCCTCTCCTTACAACTGAGATGCTAGATAGACGTTTTATTTAAAGCGCAGAGGTAACATCTTGGTAATAAATAGATACCTTAAGCATAGTTCAGGCTAAATTTCCCACAACAAGCTTTATCATTTTCAGCCAGATTAATCTGTATAGAAAAAACTTAAAGATATTGATTAAATGTTAACAAAAGTAAGCAAGCGACGCGAAGCACAATCCATTCACAAAGCGATCAATAAAAACACTTTTATAAATCTTACAAATAACCGAACAACGAAAAACCAAAGCAAACGTTTGCTTTGGTATGAAAAAACATCTAATAGCGATTCACCTGCTGTTTTTAAGAGACTTTCACCTCTGCTCATATTGATAAATGTAAAGGATACGTGTAAAACTCTTCGCGAAATATTTATCCAATGGCACATCGTTCATTGGTGAGTAATTCTGGGATTTTTATATTTAGTAGCACAGAGGTTATGGAAGTGTTAAAAGAAAAGAGTTTACTAAGCAATATTGGCATTCAAGTCGTTATTGCAATGATCATCGGTACCGCAGTCGGCGCGATGATGGGTGACAGCGCAACTATGTTCGCTCCACTGGGTGCTATCTTCATCAATTTGATCAAGATGCTGGTTATTCCTCTAGTCGCGGTTGCCCTAATTTCAGGTGCTGCAGGTCTAGGTAATAGCTCATCGGCTGGTAAAGTCGGTGTAACAACACTGGGTTACTTTGCACTAACGTCTGCACTTGCTGTAGCACTAGCGCTTGTAATGGGTGAAGTGTTCGAACCGGGGCGTGGTATCGATGTTTCTGGCGTTGAAGGCATGTTCTCTTCAGAATACGCTGCGAAAGGCGAACTTCCAACGTTCTGGGCAACCATCACTGGCATGATCCCTACCAACGTTTTCCAATCACTGAATGAAGCAAACATTCTGCAAATTCTCGTTTTCTGCTTATTCTTTGGTATTGCGATTTCTAAACAAGCAAAAGAGAAACGTGACCCTATCATCAACGGTGTAAATGCTATCGTTGACGCTATGGTATGGATGATCAACAAAGTTATGATCATTGCACCACTTGGCGTATTCGGCCTAATGGCTGAAGCAGTAGGTACGTTTGGCTTTGGCGCGCTTATGGTCGTGTTCAAGCTGTTCATTGTTTACATCGCTGCGATTCTTATCTTCGGCTTTGTTGCTTACCCACTGATGATTCAAATCTTCACTAAGACTTCAGCTAAGAAGTTCCTAGTGGCAATGAAGAAGCCTCAAGCGGTTGCACTATCAACAGCATCTTCAATGGCGACACTACCAGTAACAATGGAAACGGTAGAGAAAGAACTTGGCGTTCGCAACTCTACGGCTTCATTCGTTCTGCCACTTGGTGCGACGATCAACATGTCTGGTAATGCAATTTACTACGGCCTAGTTGCTATCTTCTTCGCACAGCTGTTCAACATCGACCTTTCTATGGGCGCTTACGTTGCTATCATCGTAACGTCTACGCTAGGCGCAGTTGGTCAAGCTGGTGTTCCAGGTCCTTCTTTCCTAGTGGTTGCGGTTCTTCTAGCAGCTGGTATCCCTATCGAAGGTCTACCTCTGTTGTTCGCTCTAGACCGTATCTTCGACATGATCCGTACTGCCCTTAACATCACTGGTGATGCAGCATGTGCGGTAATCGTTGATTCTCTAATCAAAGACGAAGTGAAAGAAGCTGAGCTAGAGAAACAACAAGCTTAAACTTCTTAGAAACCTAAAGACCAAAAAGCCACTCATTTGAGTGGCTTTTTTACTTTCAAACGTTGATATTTGTTTACTCTAAATTAAGCGTCTTCAGAAACGTTAATTTTAAATCTCAGGACTTTCAAACTTGAATCGAGGTCGACATCGACAAATTCAGGTGGATTATCTAAACGCTCGATAAACTCAACACTTGGCGCTTCTTCTGCCATCGTCTCAATCAAGAAGTTTGGTGACACTGCTGGTGAGTTAACACAAGCAATCACTTCACCACCTTCGGTTAGAAGCTCAGGCAAACGACGTAAGATCTTTTTGTAGTCTTTAGTAAGTGCAAAGCTGCCTTTTTGGAACGAAGGCGGATCGATAATAACCAGCTCATATGGGCCACCCTTCTTGATTTTTCCCCACGACTTAAAGATATCGTAGCCAAGGAAGTTCACCGAGCGCATATCATGCTCATTCAAGCGGTGGTTATCACGGCCTTTGTTCAGTGATCCGCGAGACATGTCTACGTTCATACATTGTCGAGCGCCACCCGCAATCGCCGCCACAGAGAAACCACAAGTGTATGCGAACAGGTTAAGAACGTTCTTATCCTTAGCATTATCTTGTACCCACTGACGGCCATTACGCATGTCTAGGAACAGACCGAAGTTCTGATTGCGGCCAATGTCTAGTTGGTACTTAAGCCCATGTTCAACCACGACTGGTGAGTCGTTCAATTGACCCCACAACACTTCAGAGGGCGCGCCATCAGCATAACGGTGTTGCAGCACAATGCTTGTGCCCTGTTTTACTTGCCAGATATCTTTGTTAGTGAGGTCGACCAATCCAGTCTTTAGAGATGATAAGAACGCTTGGTCCACTTCTTTAAACACGTTAACCAATAACTGTCCATCAACCCAATCACAAGTGAGTTGATCTAGGCCGGGCCAAAACTTGCCACGCCCGTGAAAAATACGACGTAGTTCATTCGGCACTTCATTCAATTGCTGTTCAATATGACTAAAAAACAGAGGTAAAGCTGATGCTTCCATTATTTCACTCACTTAGTGTTTAGCTTTGGCCACGTTAATGACCAAGGTTCAAGCCAACTGTCTAAACCATTAGACACGATCTCTTGATGCCATTTCTCCCCCAAAGAGTCGAGGTTTCTTGGATCGCAGACACATTCGTAGGCTTGTGATTGATAGGTAAATCGAATCGCGAAGGCATGCAGATAGCCTCTGTCAGCCTCGTTCGATGGATTGTAAATAGGATCACCAACAATAGCCGAGCCAATGGACTTCATCGCGACACGGATCTGATGAGTTCGCCCCGTATAGGGTTTACATAAAAGTAGACGCTCACCGGGTTCAGCCGTTGCAGATAAAAATTGGGTAATCGCTGGGTTTTCTTTGGTTGTCAGCAGCTTCCAGCTTGAGCGTCGTGAACGCTCCATATCTCCTGAGATCAGCCCCTGCTTTTTCTTCGGCTTCTTGGAGCCTATCGCAAGGTAGTACTTCTCTACTTCACGCTTTGCAAACAACTGTGAAAGCTCACTCGCTGCCGGGGTATTTTTTGCCAGCAGTAGAATTCCTGACGTCATTTTATCGAGACGATGGACTAAATATAGCTTCGGCTCATTGATTGCCTTAGCAACTTCTTGCAATAACATCGTATCACCATCGTCTTTATGGACGCTGACGCCTGGATGTTTGTTTATAAGTAAAAAATCAGAGTGATTCAGAAGAATGTCGAACATGTAAAGGCTAGCTCCATTGTAGAACGTGGAGTATACCGTGTCTGAATCCAGATTCCAGCTACGAAAAAGCCCAACGAGTTCAATAAACATTGAATCGTTGGGCTTATGTTTCAATAGGCAACTTTCACTGGGAAGTCTTTAATCAATTCGCTCTAAGCTTATGTTCTAGACTTATGATCCAGCTCTAAGCTCTAAGCTCTAAGCTCTAAGCTCTAAGCTCTAAGCAAGTTTGAACTTACCTACTAAGCCTTCAAGTTCGGCAACTTTAGCATTCAAACCTGATGTGTTCTCAGAGCTGCGAGTCGCTAACTGTAATGACTGTTCAGAGATATCACTGATTGCCGTAATATCCGCTGCGATTTCTTTTGTCACCGCTGTCTGTTCTTCTGCCGCAGTCGCAATTGAGTTAACCATGCTTTGTACGTTGCCCGCACCGCTAACAATTGCTTCTAGAGCCGATACCGCCCCTGTACTTTGCTCTACACCAATTTCAACTAAACGACAGTTGTCTTGAGTGTAAGTAACCGCTTCTTGAGTACCAGATTGAATAGATTGGATGATACCAGACACTTCTTGTGTTGCTTTAGTCGTTCTCTCCGCTAGCGCTCGTACTTCATCAGCTACCACGGCAAAACCACGACCGAACTCACCAGCACGCGCAGCTTCAATAGCCGCGTTCAGAGCCAAGAGGTTGGTTTGTTCTGCGATATCTTCGATTACCTTGATAACACTGCCAATCTGCTCGCCATGTGAACCCAGCGTGTTCATTTGTAACGACATGTCGCTCATTTGAGTAGACACTTGTTGGATGCTCGCAACCATCTCCACGATCACTTTACGACCGTCTTCTGCAGACGTTTCTGAGCGGCGCGCTTCTTCATAAGTAGAAGTACCTTGTTGCGCTACTTCAGAAATGGTTAAGCTTAGTTCTTCTGCCGCAGTCGCAATCAATGTCGCTTTATCTGCTTGAGCAGAGGCGCCAGATACGATGTCGTGGCTGATTGATGATAGCTCACCAGTAACGGATTGAACTTGGGTAGTCACTGATGAGATAGAACCGAGGAGATCGACCAATGACTTTTGCATCTGGTTGATCGATTGAGCAAGGTCAGCCAACTCATCACCAGAATCATCAACAATGTCACCTGCCGTTAGATCACCATTTGCTACGCGTCGTGCAACTTGCTCTACACGAGTTAAGCGATTAGTAATAGAGCTAGACAATACAAACGCAATTACGCAACCAAACACAATCGCAACCGCAGTCAACACCATAATCGTGCGTTCGATTGTAATAAACGAATCCGTTAGTGTTAGCAGAGCTCGCTCTGTATCAGCAATCTCACTTTCAGATGCTTGATCAAGCAAATTTTCAATCGGGATAAGATTACTCTCATACAAAGAGCGAAGCTGCTGGATATTTGATAACAATGCAGTTTCATCATTAAGCATAGGTACGAGCTTCGATTCAAACTCTTGAGTAAAGCGCCCCATTAGCTCTTCAATTCGCTGAACACGACGATGGTCCTCTGAGCCTTTACTCTCTAAACGCTTTGCTTCTTCAATTGCTTGAGAAAATTGAGTCTTATTAGCTCGATAATCATTGAGCGCATTACCGCCCTGAACAACCGCGCCCAAAGCATCACGGTAAACATCACCAGCTTCATCGATCAATATAAGGTAGGTAACAGTTCCTGGAACATCATCCAGTCTAATTTCATCAGAGCTCTCGTGAGCCCCAATCACTTCTATCGATACAATCCCTACTAACGTGACAAGCACCGCCAATATAGATCCAAAACCCAAATATAGTTTTTTTCTCACTGACAATTTCACAGAACACCTACCTAAAATAAATACAGGCCGATATAGCCTAACCGAAAGATATATCGGCCACCACACGGATAACTTTAGGGGACGATGTTTTTATTTCTCGAAAAACAATAAGTACGTCGCATAAAAAACGGGAGCCAATGGCTCCCGCTTATCAATTAACTTTAGTTTGCGATTAGAGTTTCTAAGAATTATAGCTTCTTAGAAATAAGCGCAGAGCCGGCAATGATACCAATACCTAGTAGCATGATTGCACCTTTACCGCTGTCGAAGCCAGAAGAGATACCCATGAACGCTACGATAGCGATAGCTACTGGGATGATGTACTTAACGAGTGTGTACCATAGACCGAATAGTGGGAAAGATACTTCACCGTCGTTAGTGATTTCTTTCTCTAGGTCAGCACGGTTTAGTCTCCAACCAGCGAAGATACATACCAACATACCGCCAACTGCTAGGAAGATTTTATCCGTTAGTAAGTCGAAGATATCAAATGCACCAGTACCAAACAGTGTTGGACCGAAACCGCCAAGTGATAGAGAAGCGAAGATACATAGAATCGCCATTACGACACTTGCAGACAGTACAGCTGTTACACGCTTCATGCCTTTCTCATCGATTAGGTACGAAACAACAACTTCAAGTAGAGATACTGAAGAAGTCAGTGCCGCTACACTTAGACCAACGAAGAACATAAGAGCAAATAGAAGACCAACTACGCCGCCCATTTCAGCGAATAGCTGAGGAACAACAACGAATACTAGACCAGGACCTGCTGCAGGCTCCATACCGAATGCGAACATTGCAGGGAACATTGCAACACCAGCTAGGATAGCAACGCCTGTATCCATCGCCGTAACCATAGCTGTAGTTTGAACTAGGTTCTCTTTCTTCTTAAGGTAAGAACCGTAAGTCAACATACAACCCATACCAAGAGATAGTGAGAAGAATGCTTGACCTAGTGCAGCTAGGATTACACCGCTGTCTACTTTAGAGAAGTCAGGGCTGAATAGGAATTCAAGACCAGCCATCGCGCCCGGAAGCATTAGGCCTTTGATTGATACCACGATAAGGATGATGAAAAGAAGTGGCATCAGAATCTTACCCGCTTTCTCAATACCGCCAGAAATACCCTTCATAACGATGACAACGTTAAGTAGTAGGTATAGGCCCATCCACATTAGTGGCTGAACTGGGTTTGAGATAAAGCCACCGAAGCTGTCGCCAATTGCTTCAGGTGCGTCTAGTAGACCACCAGCAATTTTACCGATGTATGCGATAGACCAGCCACCTACTACAGGGTAGAAACCCATGATAAGTAAACCACTGACTACGCCGATAACACCAGCGAACGTCCAGCGACGGTCAGTTGATTTAAATGCACCTACTGCTGATTTTTGCGTATGACGGCCAATCGCAAATTCAGTTAGCATCACACTAAAACCGATGAAGATTACAAAAAACAGATAAATTGCAACGAATGCACCGCCGCCACTTTCACCTGCTGTGTATGGGAATTTCCAGATGTTACCTAAGCCAACAGCAGAACCTGCTGCAGCCATTACGAATCCTAATTTCGAACCCCAGGTATCGCGGGGTGTAGTGGTTGTATTACTAGTAGCCACGTTTACTCCAAACTTTTGTGTTATGTGATGTTGTATTTTGCTTTGTGTGGCGTCATTAAAAGATAAGGTGTATATAATAATTTACACCATTAAAAGATTTGATTGACGCTCGTTATCTAGCAAGTAAACCAGTTTAAGAATACAATTGGAAGCCCGAACCGTATATATTTCGTTATCAATGTAAATCTTTATGGTTAAATGCCGGTTTTTCATACAAAACAATTGCATTCGTCTTAAGTTAACTAAAACTTAACAACTTTAACCTGTTTACAGCTTTTGCTCTATTTTGTAAATAGTTGATTCCTTAAATTCCCATATCCGTAAAATAGCATTACTATCTAAGTGTCTCTTTTTTCGAGTATTCAATGTGGAAAAGCTCTACCATTTTTTAACTTTAGCTTCTGTCGCTTTATACTGGGTCCTTGTCGCCGGTGTGACTTTTCGTGTCGTACTAAAACGACGCTCTGTCAGCGTTTCTCTCGCATGGTTGATGGTTATCTACATTATCCCTATTGTTGGCGTCGCTTGTTACTTCCTTTTCGGAGAGCTAAATCTCGGTAGAAAGAGGGCTGAGCGGGCACATCGCATGTTTACGCCTTTTGGTGATTGGTTCCGCCAATTAAATGATTGCCAAGTCCACCTTCCAGGTAAAGTCGGCTCTCCTATCCACAAAATTGATGAGCTTTGTAACAATCGGATGGGCATTCCAGCTCTCAGCGGAAACACACTTTCACTGCAAGCTTCTCCTAATGAAATCCTACACGCAATTATCGAAGATATAGAAAACGCCCAGACGAGTATCAAAATGGTTTTCTATATTTGGCACCCCGGTGGCTTAACTGACTCCGTTGCTTCCGCACTTATTCGAGCAGCAAAACGTGGTGTCGATGTTAAAGTTTTACTCGATTCTGCAGGTAGCCCGCGTTTTTTCAAAAGTCACTGGCGTTCAATGATGAAAGACGCTGGCGTTCACGTTGTCCAAGCATTAGAGGTTAGTCCTTGGCGTATTTTCTTACGCCGTTTAGATCTAAGGCAGCACCGGAAGATCATCGTGATTGATGAGTCCATCGCCTATACCGGGTCAATGAATATGGTAGATCCAGCTCATTTCAAACAGAGCTCAGGTGTCGGCCAATGGATTGATGTCATGGTTCGCGTCACTGGGCCAACCGTTAACGTGTTGTCAGCAATTCATGGTTGGGATTGGGAAGTGGAAACCGGTGAACGCATTCTTCCTGATTTACCAGAGTGCCCGGTTGAAGAAATAATGACGCATCATCCAGTTCAAGTAGTGCCATCTGGGCCGGGCATGCCGGAGTATTTGATTCTGCAAGTTCTTACTATTGCGATTAATCAAGCAAACCATTCAGTTCGTATTACAACACCCTATTTTGTACCGAGTGCCGACTTATTAGAAACACTCAAAATGACGGCACAACGTGGTGTCAGCGTCGAATTAATCATTCCACATAACAACGATTCATTAATGGTTAAATGGGCTTCTCGCGCCTTCTATACCGAACTGCTTGAAGCCGGAGTGAAGATATATGAGTTTTACGGCGGGCTTCTTCACACCAAATCGGTAGTGATTGATGAAGAGTTTTGCTTAATCGGAACGGTCAATATCGACATGCGCAGCCTATGGCTTAACTTCGAAGTAACGCTAGCCGTTGATGATGTGCACTTCACCAAGCAACTGTTTGATTTGCAGCAATCCTATATTGAATCATCTCATCCAGTGGAATTGGAGCAATGGGAGCAGAGAAACCTACGCAACCGCTTCTTCGAAAGGTTGTTTTACTTATTCAACCCGCTGCTTTAATTCCATCAATGCGTCCACCCCGGCTCATCACTCGCCGACTATCGGATTTTAAACCTTTCACGATAAACGACGTGGAAGGTTAAAAAGCGAAAGAAAAGCGCAAAAACTCCCGCTCTGCTCTTGCTTTGAAGGCTATTGGCATGTTTTAAATAGGACATAACCGATTGATAAGGAATTCACAGCATGTCCGAGAACAAAACCACTAAACTGATCACTGCAGGTCGTGATAAGAAGTGGACTAATGGTGTCGTTAACCCACCAGTACAACGCGCTTCAACTGTCGTGTTCAACACAGTAGAAGAGAAACGCAAAGCGACCATTAACCGCGCTAACAAGACACTTTTCTACGGACGCCGTGGCACCACGACTCATTTCGCATTTCAAGATGCAATGGTTGAAGTTGAAGGTGGTGCAGGTTGCGCACTTTACCCTTGTGGTACGGCAGCCATCTCTAATGCCATCCTCTCTTTTGTTGAAACAGGTGACCATATTCTGATGGTCGATACCTGTTATGAACCCACTCGTGATTTCTGTGACACCATAATGAAAAAGATGGGTGTAGAGACCACTTACTACGAGCCAACGATCGGTGAAGGTATCCAAGACCTTATTAAGCCAAATACTAAGGTTCTATTTACTGAATCTCCGGGTTCAGTCACCATGGAAGTTCAAGACATCCCAACACTCGCACGTATTGCTCATGAACATGACATCATTGTAATGCTCGATAACACGTGGGCGGCTGGTGTTAACTTCTCACCGTTCGATTTTGGCGTCGACATCTCAATTCAAGCGGCGACTAAATACATTGTTGGTCACTCTGATGTGATGCTAGGAACTGCGGTAGCCAACGAAAAATGTTGGGATCAACTGAGAGAGCAGAGTTACTTGATGGGACAGTGCGTATCTCCAGATGACGCTTATCTTGGTCTTCGCGGTATTCGCACTCTTGACGTTCGACTTCGCCAACATGCTGAAAACAGCCTTAAAGTAGCAAAGTGGTTAGAAACACGCCCTGAGGTTGACCATGTTCGTCACCCTGCCCTTGAGTCTTGTCCTGGTCATGAATTCTTCAAACGAGACTTCACTGGCGGTAATGGTTTGTTCTCTTTCGTACTGAAGAACTCAAACACAAAAGCAACGACTGCTCTGCTTGATGGTATGACGCACTTTAGTATGGGTTACTCATGGGGTGGATTTGAAAGTTTGATTCTAGCGAACGAACCGAGCAGCTTTAATAGCTTGAGAACGGTAGCGAACCCTAACTTCGAAGGAACCTTGATACGCGTTCATATCGGCTTAGAAGACGTCGATGACCTGATTGCGGATCTAGAAGCTGGACTAGATCGTTACAACGCTCTGGTTTAAGTAAAACAATAAACAAGTTTCCACAAAAAGGCAGGGACAACCTGCCTTTTTTAGTTCGGTAAGCTCTTGGTGTAGAAGTTATATGACTACTTCTGAACCTTAAAACATACCCAATTAAAAATTTCGAAACGATTTTTATTAAATAAATAGAGTGAGTCATCGGTGACAACAACTGAGTAATCAATATTCAGCCCCTTATACGAGCTATACTCTCGATTAATAACAGGATCATCAGTTTCAGTTGTCGGCGAATAATCAATGATAGAGATAGACAACTCGCCATCTTCTAACGAATAACGACCTGAGGAGTGGTGCTCCAATTTACTCACCTGACCATTCTTCTCTTCAATCTTCACCGCCTCTGCAATCATAAACGTATTGTCTGATTGGAAGGTAAAAGTCATACGTTCATACAACGATTGATAAGGTTGAAATGCCTGCGTCATAAAGCCCGTTTTGATGGTTTTACAGTGCCAACGAGTGCCCGCTAATACGTTTCTATCAATCATGAAACTTGCAGCTGTGAGTGCTAATACCAATAGCAAACCAATTATTCGCAAAAGTAACTCCTTTGAGCCATGTAATTCACAAACGAATCAAAAGATGACTCAACTTCAAAAATAGATGACAAGTAATTAAGAGCTTCGCCATCCTTTCTCTCAATCAGCATATACAAAGCATCATTTTCAGGTTGGTTGACAGATGGATAAATGCGAACAAAAACATCAACATTACAGTGGCTAGGTATAACTTGTATCAGTCTCTCAGTGATCGCAGGCAACGAGTAGGCTTCATTGCGAACAATATGGAAAAAGTAGTGATTAGTTTCATCTACGAAGCTGTCGTGATACTCATTTTTATCAACAAAGTATGGCAATGGCTGATAGTAAGCCTGAAATATATTAAACAAAGAGATCAACACACAGGTAAAGGCTAAAAAGTAGCCCACGCAGGCTAAATGACGATGAACAAAAAGCTTAAAGCTAGGTGGTACCGCGTTGACTGAACCTCTCGGGCTAACTGTGGACAATGGCATTTCCATGTCGCCTTCAACGCTTTGTGTTACTGATGCAGGCATAACATGAGCCTGCTCATCTTGCGGCTTTTTCTCAGGTGACTCGCCTGAGGTTTGTGTTTGATTTGTCGTTATTGATGATGGGTTAAGTTCGGCTTGCGATAATCCTATCGTTTGAGGAGACTCTGATACTAAATCCGCCTCAGGGACTGTCGCTTTAGGCTCTGTATTTTGAGGTTGAGATGATTCCTCTATCTCCAGAGAATACCCCATTTTACTGACGGTACGAATCGTGGCGCAACCACAAGTCACTCTGTTCAGTGTTTTTCTAAGCTTAGATATCACGTTGGTCAACGCTTGCTCAGAGACAATCACATCCCCCCAACATCTATCAAAGATCAGGCCTCGCTCAATGCATTCGCCTGTATTTTCAAGCAAGAATAGGAACACTTTACCTTCTAGCGGCGCGATAGTTTCTACGTGGCCATCCTCACGCATAAACTGCCTAAGCAAGGGATCATAGTTAGCATCACATATTTGGTAGTTTTGTTGATTCACTATCGTTGTCTACATTTGAATTTGGTCGCATATAATATTGAAAAGTTTATAAATGACCAGTGAATTTTTCAATTTACACACAATTATTTCGCGTCGAGAAATAACACCTTTATTTATGTGGGCAACCTTCTAAATGGTCATTAACCATACCTGTCGCTTGCATTAACGCGTAACAGATTGTTTCCCCAACAAACTTAAAGCCTCTCTTCTTCAAAAACTTACTCATCGCTTTGGATTGCTCGGTAGAAGCTGGAACTTGAGTCATCTCAATCCAGTGGTTTTCGATCACCTTGTTATCGACAAATTGCCATAAGGCGTTTGAAAGAGAACCAAACTCTTTCTGCAGTTCAAGCGTTGCTCGAGCGTTGTTATACACAGAGGCAATCTTGCCTTTATGCTTAACCACATCAAAGTTCTCTATGACGTGTGGCACATTGTCTTCACTCAATTCGGCTAACTTGTTTAGATCGTAATTATCAAAGGCAGCACGATAGCCTTCGCGCTTTTTAAGGATCGTAATCCAACTCAGGCCCGCCTGAGCGCCTTCTAAAGTAATGAACTCAAACAGAACTTGGTCATCATAAACAGGCACGCCCCACTCTGCGTCGTGGTACTCCCTTTCCAGTTCGTGCTTCAGTGCCCATGCACACGTTCTACCTTCAGTGTTTGTTTCCATGTTATTGCTACCTATTTTAAATCACTCAGAAATGATAATGCCCCTAAACAGGGGCATTAATTCAAAGACTCACTCGTCTTACGAGACTTCAATTTTATGGAATAGACGATACAGCACAGGTACCACGATTAGCGTCAGTACGGTGGCGAAGCCCAAACCAAACATGATGGTTACCGCCATTGGCTTGAAGAAGATATCCGGTAACAATGGAATCATACCGAGAATCGTTGTGATAGCCGCCATACATACAGGACGTACACGACTCAATGCCGCATCAACAACCGCTATATATGGGTCTTTACCTGACTTCATCTCAATCTCAATTTGATCAAGCAGTACGATACCGTTCTTCAGAAGCATTCCAGACAAACTCAAGAAGCCCAGAAGCGCCATAAAACCGAACGGTGTATTCAAGGCTAGCAAGCCTGTCGTTACCCCTATCAAGGCGAGTGGTACCGTTAACCAAACAATCAGGGGCTCTTTCACCGAATTAAACAAGAACACCGTGATTAAGAACATGAACAAGTAGCCTAACGGCATAGTTGTGAACAGTGACGCTTGAGCGTCAGCTGACGACTCGTATTCACCACCCCATTCCAATGAATAACCCGGTGGCATCTCAATCGCTTCTATTTGTGGCTGTAAGCGTTTCTGTAAAGTTGATGCTGTCTCTTCACCCAGTAGGTCAGGATCCGCCATTACCGTCAGCATACGCTTACGGTTCTTACGGATGATCAGTGGGTCTTCCCATTCCAATTCGTAGCCTAGTGTTACTTGTTGTAGTGGGATGTATTCACTTAATGCTGGGCTCCAAATCTTCATGCCTTCGATGTTACGTATATCGACACGTTCATCTTCAGGTAAACGAGCCACAATAGGCATCAGCGTCGTCCCATCACGGTACACACCGATCGATTTACCAGAGAAAGACATCGCTAGGAAATCATCCACATCAGATTTGGTAATACCATAACGACGCGCTTGGCTTTCGTTGAACTGAGGTTCCAGTACCTTAGTTCTTTCACGCCAATCGTGACGAACGTTAAACGATCCATTGTCAGCACGCATGATGTCCATAACTTGAGCTGCGATTGAACGTAAAACCGTTGGATCAGAACCCACAATTCGCGCTTCAATTTTCGCACCGCCACCAGGACCTAATTCGATCTGCTTAAGTTTGTAATTAATTTCAGGGAACTGGCCGTTTACATGCTCACGAAAGCGCAACATCAAACCTTCAAGTACTTCATAACTCTTCACACGAACCGTTATCTCACCGTATGCGCTATAACTTTTCTCTGGCGCATAAGTCAGCATGAAACGTTGCAGACCTTTACCCGCCGTTGTCGTGATATGTTCAACTTCGTCCTGCTCTGCTAACCAACTTTCCAGTACTTTCAGTTTGGTGTTGGTCGCTCGAATATCCGTACCTTCCGGCATCCAGACATCAACTTGGAACATCGGCGTGGTTGAAGATGGGAAAAAGGCTTGTTTTACGAAACCAAAGCCGTAAACACTCGCACCCAAACCAATAATCAGAACGAACATCGTGAGCCACGCACGCTTCATACAGAACTCAAGGAAGTTTTTATAGATAACAAAAACCATCCCGTTGTATGGGTCTTTACCTTCACTATCTGGATCGACTTTCTGGCCTTTGAAGAACATATCGGCAAAGAATGGCGTGAGTGAGATGGCCGTAAACCAACTCAGCATCAAGGAGATAAGTAGAACCGTGAACAAGGTGCCACAATATTCGCCCGTTGAGTCTTCAGACAAACCGATTGGGGCAAAAGCGGTGACCGCAATAACCGTTGCACCAAGCAGTGGCCATTTGGTTTGGGTCACAATATCTGTAGCGGCCTGCATTCGGGTTCGCCCCTTCTGCGTGCCGATCAATATCCCTTCCACCACCACAATGGCATTATCCACCAGCATCCCCAGCGCGATAACCAACGCGCCCAATGAAATACGTTGAAGATCGATTTTGAAGTACTGCATGAAAATGAAGGTACCGAAAACGGTCAATAGCAGTATCAAACCAATCAACAAACCCGATCGTAATCCCATGAAGAACAGCAACACTACGATTACGATCGCAACCGCTTGTCCTAAACTCACTACAAATCCACTAACTGACTTATCGACTTCTTTGGGTTGGTTATAAACCTCAGATATGTCAATACCTACGGGCTGTTGGTATTTCAGCTCGGCGAGCCTTCGGTCAAAGGCTTCGCCCACTGCGACCACGTTCACGCCTTGTGCAAAAGAAACACCAAGGTTAAGTGCGAGCTTCCCGTTATAGCCAATGATGTTAGTAGGCACTTCAACATAACCACGAGTTACATTCGCCACATCTTTTAGATAGATAAGCCCTTGAGCGCCACCTTCCGTAAGAATCAAATCACCGAGCTGTTCAACATTCTGGAACTCCCCTGTTGGATGGATTCGAATGTACTCGTCACCAATCCTTACAGCACCTGCACTTGAAACAATATTTTGAGTGGATAAAAGGTTAAATACAGTATTTGGAGACAAACCCAGAGAGCTGATCCGTTTCATCGATATCTCAATGAACACTTGCTCTTGCTGTTGGCCGGATACCGAGACTTTACTGACCCCATCAACAAGTTCTAGCTCTCGCCTTAGGTAATCAATGTAATCAAGTAACTCTTTGTAACTGTAACCGTCCCCCGTTACGGCAAGCAAAATACCGTAAACATCACCAAAATCGTCTATGACTTGAGGGTCATTTACCCCGGGTGGCAGTTGACCTTTCAAATCATTCACTTTACGTCGAAGTTCATCCCAAATTTGTGGAAGATCATCAGGGCCGTAATTATTCTTCATCGTTACCGTAACCTGAGACAGGCCACGACTAGAGATAGAGTTAACTTCATCAACATAGGTAAGCTGTTGAATCGCTTTCTCTAATGGGTAAGTCACTTCCTCTTCCACTTGCTGAGGCGTCGCTCCCGGATAAGAGGTCACTACCATGGCATCTTTGATGGTAAAGGCAGGATCTTCTAAACGGCCCAAACCAAAGAATGCAGACACACCACCAATAAGAAAGATCAGTGATAGCATCCAGCTAATGACCTTATTTCGTATAAAATAAGCCGCCACTCCAGTGATTTGGTCATCACCCTGTTGATCGTCACTTTGGGGCTTGCTATTGACTTCACTCATTGTTCGTCTCCTGAGACAATACTTCCACTGTCATCCCATCTCGCAATCGCGATACGCCTGCAACAACGACATGCTGCCCCATTTCTAATCCTTTGATTATCTGCAATGTTTTCTGATTCGCTTTGCCTAATACGACTTGCTGCTTAGATACTGTATTGTCGTCATTAAGAATCCACACGTAAGAGTTTTGACGAGTTAACTCATCCCCATCGGCATTAAACACAGCCTCAATAGGAATAAGTACGCCTGCTTTTAATTTCAACCCGATATCACGCCCATTTGACGTGACCTCAACGGCCATACCGTCAAGAATCAAATCATCTTCTGGCATAGGCAAAGCAAGCGTGACGGTAAATGTACCTGTGTTTGGATCGGGTTCAGTCGTAAACTCTTTTATCCCCGCACTGTATTCATTCCCACTTGGAACTCTAACTACTGCCTCAATATTCGAGATAGTCGCTTCATTTGGTTGATTTACATAGATTTGGTCAGGCAATTGGATAACAACTTCAACATCCTCAACACTGTGAATATTCACAATCTGTTGGCCAACCTGAATATTTTCGTATTGGTCAACACTGACACGAGAGATAATTCCATCAACCGGTGCGCGAAGCTTAGTAAATGACAAACGCAGTTTTGCCAATTCTAACTCGGCATAAGCGATTTGACGCTGAGCGGCAATCTCATCGAATTGAGACTTAGCCAATAACCCCTTTTTGACCAACGGACTTGAACGTCTGTATTGGCTGTTAATCACTGTGTATCGAGCTTGAGCGTTATCAACGTCCAACTGATAATCTGTTGGATCTAACTCGGCAAGAACATCACCCTTTTTAACTTGTTCACCTTCTTTGACATCAAGTTTAAAAATCTCACCAGCGACACGGAAACTTAGGTGCGCTTTCTCAGCAGCATTAGCCACTGCTGGAAAATAGAGCTTATCGTTAAAGTCTAAGACGGAGATTTCAATGGCTTTAACAAGAGGAAGCTTTTCGACTTCAGTGACACCTTTGTCTTTGCAGGCTGTCAACATCGCCAAACATGATAGGCCGATGGCTTTTGATACTGTCTTCATGTTAGAGCCCCCTTTCCTTGATCCACTCACGAACCTTGACGCCGGTTTCTAATCCATTAACGCCTGAGGTCACAACGCGATCTCCGTCGTTAAGACCCGAAATAATATGACGTTTTTCATCAATGACTATCGCGACTTCTTCGACGATACCATCGTTGTTAACGCGCCATACTGAGACATCATCTCCATTGGTCATCATTGCTGAGGTTGGAATTTTTGTCGCCGCTGCTTGTGAAGAAACAAGGTTAACCGTGCCAGACATACCCGGTAGGATGCCTATATCAGTCGGTCTCTCCATTACCATGGTGACCTTGTATGAACCGGTTTTAGGATCGGCTTCGGTATCGACTTCTTGAAAGGTGAGGACATAAGAATGTTCAGGGAAAGCATCGAATACCATAGTTGCGTCTGTCTCAAACCCTGCAGAAAAGCGTGCAATTAATTGATCAGGCAATAAGAAGACAACTTTGAGGATCTGATTCGTTTGGATATTCATTACACCTTGCTTAGCCGCGATGTATTCGTGGTTTTCAGCAGGAATAATAGAAATAGTACCATCATATGGCGCAACGAGTGTGGTGTAGCGAAGATTAGCTTTTGCTTGATTTAAAACCGCTCTTGCAGAGTTATGATTTGCTTTCGCTTGGTCAAAATCTTGCTCAGAAACCACTCTATCCTTACGTAGCTTGATGGAACGTTGGTATTGCACATCGGCAAGTTTGAAGTTAGCTCTTGCCTGCTTTTCTAGCAACTGATACTCATCAGGATTAAGCGTTGCCAATGCATCACCTTTGGAGACCTGTTGCCCCGCAGTGACATCGATCGTTTTTAGTAAACCGGGGACTCGAAATGCCAATACGGCTTTATCGCCCGCTTCAGTAGTCGCAGGAAAATTTCGTTCGAAGGCATTGTTACCGACCGAGACGGTGAAGAGTTTGGCTGGTCGTGATTCGGGTTCTGGAACCGGAGGGAGCTCCTTACCACACCCTGATAACCCGGATAAGGTCACCAATAGGACTAGGGAGGCTTTGTACATTGCGATCATCCATATCTATAAATATTTTATTAACATAGATTAATCACATGTAACTTACCAGTTATCGTAAGATTTATTTAGACAAAATTATTAATAAAAAATAACGGCTTGGGATAAATTTTCCTAAACCGTTATCTAATCTTTTTGAGGCTTGACCACTACATGTTCTTAAATGCACGGTCGACTTTAAAAGTGTCCGAAGTCACATAAGCTTCCATATTGCGTACACTGGTCTCTAACGTCTGGAAATCACCCTCTAAAGTGCCCAACAAAGACTCTGCTGTTTGCCCTTTTTCCCAGGGTTTTTGCTTGAGTGTGTGCTCTTGTTTGGCTTTCATCTGATCGACATATTGAGGTGGTTGTTTTTCAAGCATAAATGTCAAAGCTAAATACGCTAATAACACCAAAAAGCTACCACCTAGCAGTGCGGCTGAGATCACTAAGATACGAACCAACCAAACTTCAAGGCCAAAATAGTTCGCTAATCCGGCACACACGCCAGACAATTTACCGTTAATCGGATCGCGATACAGTTCTCTACTCATAGTTTCGTCTCCAGTTAGGTGACTCCGCATCCAGTATTTTTTCTAACGTTTTCACTCGGTCTTGCATCGACTCAGCTTGCTCAGAAAGCTTATGCAGACGCTGAAGATCCGTTTCTGAAAGACCATTGCTGGATTTCTTCTTGCTGCGGTAGTGTAAGAATAACCATAGCGGTGCCACGAAGATCAAAAAGACAATCAGTGGACCTGCAATTAGAAATGTTGACATAGACAACTCCTAAAATTATTTATCGCGGTTTTCAACTTGTTGCTTCAGTTTCGCCAGCTCTTTTTCAATCTCGTCTTGAGCTTGTAGCTCTGCAAACTCTTGGTCTAAAGATTTTGCGTTACCGGTTTTTGCGTAAACGTCAGCTTCAGCTTCTAATTCATCCACTTTACGTGAGAATTGCTCAAACTTCGCCATTGCTTCGTTGGTTTTGCTTGAATGCAGATGTTTTTGAACATCGCGACGATTGCTTGCTGCATTATTACGAATCATTAGTGCTTGCTGTTTTGCACGAGTCTCGGCGATTTTGGTTTCAAGCTTACCGATCTCACTGGTTAGTTTTTCGATGGTTTCATGAACCAAAGTTTGCTCGGTGTGGAGACTCTTGATGATATCTTCAAGTTTTTGCTTTTCGATGAGTGCCGCTCTAGCCAGATCTTCACGTTGTTTAGTCAGGGCTAATGTCGCTTTATTCTGCCAATCTAGAATCTGAGTTTCGATAGCTTCAACTTTACGTGCTAGCTCTTTCTTGTCTGCAATGGCTTTTGCTGAGTTAGTACGAACCTCAACCAGCGTGTCTTCCATTTCTTGAATAATGAGGCGAATCATCTTTTCAGGATCTTCAGCCTTATCTAATAGTGCACTGATGTTTGAATTTACAATGTCTGCAAAGCGAGAAAAAATACCCATAAGAAACTCCTTAATTGCAATAATGGCAAATAGGTTTTAAATCGTTTTCGATTTCTCAATCCACTTGCTCAAAAATCTACGTCTGTTGTTAAACCTACCATAAGTAATCCAAGTAGCGTGCCAACTTTCAAGTCATTGTTTATCAAGCGCTTACAATAAAATGGTGATTATCCCGAACCATGCTATGATGAATTTAGCCAAGTATTGGTATTTTTCACCACTACAGCTTTGTGATTAATGCTATTTACATCAAGTGATGTAAATAAAGCTCTCTATGTCTTGCCCATTGGAAATCAGATCATACAAGGACCCATTTATGCAGCAGAATCTCATTGGTGAATCCCCTAGTTTTCTCTCTGTTTTGGATAAAGTGTCTCAACTCGCACCAATCGAAAGACCGATTCTGATCATCGGGGAGCGTGGTACAGGTAAAGAGTTAATCGCCCAAAGGCTGCATTACCTTTCAAGGCGCTGGGACCAGCCATTGATCTCACTGAACTGCTCAACCCTTAGCGAAGGGTTGATTGATTCAGAGTTGTTTGGTCATGAATCAGGTTCTTTTACCGGTTCAAAAGGTCGTCATCAAGGTCGTTTTGAAAGGGCTGAAGGTGGAACTCTGTTCTTAGACGAACTAGCGACCACCCCCCTTGCCGTTCAAGAGAAGCTATTGCGTGTTATTGAATACGGGCAATATGAGCGTGTCGGCGGACAAAAGGCGCTAAGTGCCAATGTAAGACTGGTGTGTGCGACCAATGCTGACTTACCAGACATGGCGTTAAAAGGCGAATTCAGACCCGATTTATTAGATAGACTGGCGTTTGATGTCATTACTACCCCACCTCTTCGCGAACGAAAAGAAGACATCACGCTGCTAGCAGAATACTACGCCATTAAGATGTGTCGAGAGTTAGAATTGGAGCTGTTTGTCGGTTTTGCTCCATCTGCTGTTGATGCACTATTGGATTATTCTTGGCCGGGAAATGTGAGAGAACTCAAAAACGTCGTTGAACGAGCTATCTACCAGCACGGTAAAGATCCATATCCTATTGAATCTTTGGTGTTTAACCCCTTTAAACCAACATGGCAAATAGATCAAGATTCCACGCACGAAACTGGCAATGATCTGTCCAACAGCCATACTCCATTAGAGCACTCATTTTCTTTGCCGCTTGATTACAAAGCATGGCAAGAACAGCAAGACATTAAATTACTCAATCAAGCACTAAAACAGAGCAAGTATAACCAGAAGCAAGCAGCAGAACTACTTGGGTTAACCTATAACCAATTACGTGGAATGGTGAGGAAGTACGCGATTGTAGGGCAAGCTAACGATAAATAGCTGTCCACACTTGATTATTATTTGGAGCCGAATAAATAAAATGTTAAATTGTCGGGATCTTGAGGCTCCTCTAACGCCTCGTTTCGAAAAGTATTTCTTTTTATGAAAGCACTAATAAGACTATCACTTAGCATCTGCACGCTTGGCTTTTTAGCTGGATGTGGTGAAAGTGTCACTCACGAGCAAATCCGTGAAAAAAGCTTCATTTATTGCGGCCAAGGTAATCCTAGTACCTTCAATCCACAATTGGTTGATAGTGGCATTACCTCAGAGTCGCTGAGCCCTCAAATTTTCGATACCCTGCTCACTCTTGATCCTATGACTTACCGACCAAAACAGAACTTGGCAACAAGCTGGTCTGTCGATAAATCAGGTACAGAGTACACTTTCAAACTGCGCCCAAATGTTGCGTTTCAAACCACAGATTGGTTTACCCCAACCCGCAGCATGAATGCACAGGATGTGGTCTTTAGTTTTGAACGTATCATTGATACTTCAAACCCATTTCATTATGTGGGTGGCGGTTTATATCCATGGTTCGCTGGCATAGACTTTCAAAACCTGATAGTTGAAATCACGGCGGTGGATGACCTAACGGTGAAGTTCCAGTTAAGTCGCCCAGATAATTCATTTCTTAACAATATCGCCACCAGCTATGCGGTCATTCACTCCAAAGAATATGCCAACAAGCTGATTACCACAGATGAAAAAAATGAAATAGACTCCAAGCCCGTAGGCACAGGCCCTTTCTACTTGGATGAATATCAAATTAATGATCTTGTACGCTTGAAAAAGAACATGCATTACTGGAAGGGTGAAGTACAAATGGACCAAGTTGTATTTGATACTTCACAACGCGGTACAGGCACACTTGCCAAGCTTCTCCGCAGTGAGTGTGACGTGTTGAACTCACCAATTTCTAGCCAGATCCCTATTATTCAAGCTCATGAAGAGTTGAAGATTTCTGCCACACCTGCAGTAAATGTCTCTTTCATCGCGCTAAACACAGAACACCCTGCATTGCGTGACTCACGAGTACGTAAAGCATTGAACTTGGCTATTAACCGTCAGAACATTCTTGATTCTGTGTACTACGGTACAGGTACAAAAGCCTACACGTTACTTCCCCCTACTTCTTGGGCTTATCAAAAAGACAGCGTTCAAGTTCGCTATGATCGAAACTATGCGATCGCACTTCTTAGAGAGGCCGGTGTAGAACCAGGGTTAGAGCTTTCAATGTGGGTGCCACTAGAGCCACGCGCATACAATCCAAGTCCAAGAAAAACGGCAGAACTGATCCAAGCAAACTTGGCTGATATTGGTATTGAATTGAAACTCTATACCGACGATCGATTTGACCGAACACAGCTGTCTTCAATTTCCTCAACAGATTTGTTACTCACAGGTTGGATTGGCAGTACGGGCGACCCAGACAACTTCTTGCGTCCACTTCTATCATGTAGTTCGGAACGCGCGGGATTAAACGTCTCTATGTGGTGCAACTCAGACTTTGATTTCCTTCTCGACTTGGCATTAGAGATTAATCAACAAAGGCATCGCGTGAACTTGTATC
Source organism: Vibrio sp. 10N.222.54.E6 (assembly GCF_041473955.1). Classification (NCBI taxonomy): domain Bacteria; kingdom Pseudomonadati; phylum Pseudomonadota; class Gammaproteobacteria; order Vibrionales; family Vibrionaceae; genus Vibrio; species Vibrio sp. 10N.222.54.E6. The sequence continues at coordinate 108,418 of NZ_JBFRTD010000010.1, forward strand.
GACAAGCCCAAAACATTCTTAATGAAGAAGTTCCTGTGATACCTCTCGCTCATGGCGTGCAATTCCGTGTGCACGATCGTTCGCTAACAGGTTTTAAACGCAGTCCTTTTAATGCTCAACCTTTTGATCAAGTCAGAAGGGAGGTGAACTGATGTTTTGGTATACATTAAGACGTGTAAACTTATTCATTATTACACTTGGAATTCTGACTTTGGTGGGCTTTGCTCTACTTCGATTAGACCAAACCTCACCTTGGGCAATTCAAGATTTTTGGCCCGGCTGGCTTAGCTACGTCACCGAATTATCGACGCTGAATTTCGGCCTGAGCAAACACGGTGTTCCTATCATCGAAGAGCTTGTCGTGGTATTCCCTGCGACGTTAGAATTGTGCTTCTTTGCTTTTCTACTCGCACTGTTTATCGGCATCCCTTTCGGCACAATTGCCGGCATGAGACAAGGTAAGTTTGTTGATACCACTATATCGTTTACTTCAATGGCAGGCTACTCAGCACCTATATTTTGGGTCGCATTGCTAATGATCATGGTGTTCTCACTGCACTTCGAGATGTTCCCTGTTGGGGGACGATACGATCTACTTTACGAAATTGAACACGTGACTGGCTTTGCAATGATTGATGCCTTCTTTGCCGAAGGTAACTATCGAGCACACGCCCTACAGAGCGTAATAGACCATATGGCGTTACCTTGTCTTGTTTTGGCGCTCGCTCCAACAACCCAGGTTATCCGACTAATGAGAGCGTCAGTGGCTGAAGTGATGGCTCAAAACTACATCCGTGCCGCGCGAATCAAAGGTCTTTCAACAAGAGAGATCGTCACTCAACATGTATTAAGAAATGCAATACCACCGATTATTCCTAAGGTCGGCGTTCAACTCTCCAGTATGTTAACGCTCGCTATCATCACCGAGTCTATCTTTAACTGGCCGGGTATTGGCCGCTGGTTGCTGGATGCATTATCCAATCAAGATTACGTTTCAATTCAAGCTGGTGTAATTGTGGTAGCAACCTTGGTTTTGACCGCGAATATACTGTCCGATCTACTGGGCGCGATGGTCAATCCTCTGGTAAGGAAGGAATGGTATGCTAACAAATAACGTCTACCAAGAAGAACAGATTCCAACCCAATTCGAGCGTTTCTGGCGCAGCTTCCGTGGCAATAATCTCGCAATGTTTGGACTATGGTGTTTGGTCTTGATCATTTTGATCACCATCACTTCACCATGGCTAGCACCACATGATGCTCAAGAGCAGACGGGGCACCTACTAACACCTCCTTCTTGGGATCCGGCTGGAACAGTTGAGTATTTTCTAGGCACTGATGATTTAGGCCGAGATATTCTATCCCGTCTGATTATTGGCTCTCAGCTGACATTTGGTGCCGCAGTAGTGATTACCTTTATCGCAGCAGTCATCGGTTGTCTGATTGGCGTACTTGCAGGTATGACTCGTGGGTTGCTATCAAGTACGCTAAACCACTTGCTTGACACGGTAATGTCTATTCCGTCGTTGCTACTTGCGATTATCTTCGTGGCATTTCTTGGCTTTGGCGAGTTTAATATCTTGCTAGCCTTATGTTTGGCATTGATTCCACGCTTTATTCGTTCGGTATACATTGCCGTGCATGCAGAAGTAGAAAAAGACTATATTTTGGCTTCTCGCCTTGATGGTGCGAATGACTTCTACCTGTTATGGAATTCAATCCTTCCTAATATTCTTACTGTAGTGGCACTTGAAATTACACTGGCATTGTCAGTCGCCATTCTTGATATCACGGCCTTGGGTTTCTTAGGGCTTGGCGCTCAAGCACCAAGTACCGAATGGGGCTCAATTTTGGGTGATTCTGTAGAGCTGATTTACCTTGCGCCATGGACAGTAACTCTACCCGGCTTAGCCATTATGTTTACAGTGATCGTGATTAACCTTGTCGGTGAAGGTGTTCGCCAAGCGCTAAATGCAGGAATCGAATAATGCCGTTACTTGATATTCGACATCTAACCATCGAGATTGAGACCCCTCAAGGGATGGTTAAAGCAGTAGATCGAATGAGTATTACCCTCAATGAGGGAGAAATTCGTGGCTTAGTAGGTGAATCAGGTTCTGGTAAGAGCTTGGTTGCAAAAGCGATCGTTGGTGTTTGCAAAGAAAACTGGAAAGTGTCTGCCGACCGAATGCGCCTTGGCAATATCGACCTGCTACAACTAACGCCCAAAGAACGACGCCGTGTGATCGCTCGCGATATCGCGATGATCTTCCAAGAACCATCGACATGTCTTGACCCTTCCGAAAAAGTGGGACGCCAGCTAATAGAGGCGATTCCTTCGCGTTCATTTGAAGGTCGATGGTGGCAACGGTTTAAGTGGCGAAAAAAGCAAGCAATAGCATTACTGCATAAAGTGGGGATCAAAAATCACTCTCACCTAATGGACAGTTATTCTTATGAGTTGACCGATGGTGAGTGTCAAAAAGTCATGATCGCCATGGCGATCGCTGCCAAGCCAAAAGTGCTAATTGCCGATGAGCCAACCAACGATTTAGACCCGATTACGCAGTCTCAAATATTGCGCTTATTGAGCCGAATGAATCAACTTCATAACACGACAATTCTCCTCATTGGGCACGATTTAACGACTATCACTCAATGGGCGACACGAATAACCGTGATGTACTGCGGTCAGTCCGTTGAGTCTGCAGATACGACAAAACTGTTGGATGTACCAAAGCATCCTTACACCGTTGCACTGCTAAAAGCGATGCCCGATTTTAACGACTGGATTCCCCATAAAGAAAAACTGCAATCTTTACCAGGGTCAATTCCGCCGCTGCAGCACCTCCCGATTGGTTGTCGACTTGGACCACGTTGTCCATACGCGCAAAGACAGTGTGTCGAGATCCCGCATACTAAGCGTATAAAGACCCACAAATTTAACTGTCATTTCCCTCTGAATATGGAGAAGAAAAAGAAATCATGAGTGCATTATTAGAGGTCAGTGATTTATCTAAAGACTTTACGACTCGCTCTGGTCTTTTCCGTAAAAAGATTCATCAGGCAGTGAAGCCAGTTAGCTTTTCCCTTGAAGCGGGACAGACTATTGGTTTTATCGGTCAGAATGGGTCGGGGAAATCGACATTAGCTAGAATGCTAGCGGGTATGGTGGAACCAACAGCAGGTGAGATCCGAGTGAACGGTGAAAAGCTAGAACACAAAGACTACTCAACTCGCTGTAAACTGATTCGAATGATTTTCCAAGATCCGAACACCTCGCTAAATCCACGCATCCAGATTGGTCGAATCCTTGAAGGACCGTTGAAGCGAAATACCAACATGCCACCAGAAGCCCGCATGCGCCGCGTAAAGGACACATTATTACGTGTTGGGCTTCTACCAGAACATGCTTACTTCTATCCTCAGATGCTTGCTGCAGGCCAGAAGCAGAGGGTTTGTTTGGCTCGCGCATTGATACTTCAGCCTTCCATCATTGTGGCTGATGAAGCGTTGAATGGTTTGGATATGGCGATGCGTTCGCAAATCATCAATCTGTTCCTAGAACTTCAAGAAGAGATGGGCGTATCGTTCGTTTATGTTTCCCAACACATCGGCATTGTTAAACACATCACAGATAAGATCATCGTCATGCACGAAGGCAATGTGGTTGAAAGTGGCGAAACACATGAAGTACTGACTAACCCAACTCACCAAATCACACAAAGGTTAGTTGAGAGCCACTTCTATAAAGCACCAAGCCATTAATCGGTGATAGCGCTATATTCCGCAAAGGGGAAAGATATGTTACCAAGAGCTTCAATGCTTTCCCTCTTGTTGGCGCTGCTGTCCTTTAATGCAGCAAGCACAACACTCACATGGCTAGATAGAACCTTCGTCGAAACTGCCTTTTATCACGTCGCACTTCAACACGAATATTCACAAGGCGACAAGCTCCTCGCTAAATGGAAACAGCCTATCAAGGTATGGGTTGATCATCGAGTGGGTGATAAAGACCTGCATCAGGAGCTCACGGAACTTCATCTCCAACACTTGTCCGAAGTGACCCAGCACCCCATAACAATCGTTAAAAATAAGTCTGAAGCGAATGTAAAATGGATATACACGAGGCAGAGTCAGTGGATAGCTGAAGCCAAAACTGTACTCAAACTGAAATCGACACAGCATCTAAACAGCGCTATCTGTACTGCAGGTTATCGAACTAATTCCAAAGGGGAGATTGTATATGCAGGAATTGTGATCCCAGTAGATCAAGCGAGAGCAAGAGGAAAGCTGGTCGCATGTATCGTGGAAGAGATCACACAGGTTCTAGGCCTGCCGAATGATTCAGATAAAGCCTACCCTTCTATTTTCAATGATCACACGCCAGAAGACTTGTTATCCCCCTTAGATGTAGTGCTGCTAAAGCTACTGTATGAGCCTCAATTGAAAGTGGGAATGACAAAAGAACAGGCAAAACCAGTTGTGCGAAAAATACTGAAAAGATACAGCAAAACAGGTGTACTTCAGCAAGCTTCTAAAGCAGCACAGCAGGCGCCTTTGTATCAACTTATTGGGTATTGACGAAAATACGTTGGAAAGTAGCTTAGAAGGGAAGAATAGAACAACAGCGTTGCCCGAGGTAAGACAACGCTGGCTTACAATTTGACGAGAGAATTAGCGCTTAGCAGCCTGCTTCTTCAGCTCGAAGTCGAACTCATCCGGGAACAAGATAACACCTTCTTCCTGTTCGTTCGGGAACACAACAACTGCAAGCTCGTCGTCTTCTAGACCGTTAGTCCAACGGCTATGCCATTTGTTTAGTGAAATAGACTCAGCTTTACACTCAGACCAATCACCCGTCGCCCAAGACTCCGCAAACTCTTGATTTGGCCATACAGGAACACAGTCTTCATCTTCTGTGTTCAGCATTACACAACCGTGTTCATCGGTTAAGATCCATACTTCACGGTTCGCTACGATTTCTTTCACACAGTACTTCAGGCGTTGCTCACCCGTATACTTATTGATTTCAGCGATTTTTTTATCGTCTAGCTGTGTAGTCATCTCAATTTCCTACTTTAGTCAGTAACTATGTTCTTAAAGCTATTTTATGCCGAGTGTTTTTAACTTCAAACACTATCGATGAAGAAGAAAGCCTACTTCAAAGAAAAACGCCTGCTAAATTAGCAGGCGTTTATAATTAAGCGACTTGGTTAAACAAGCTCGCCTTGAAGCCAAGGCCAACCTTGCTTCTTACGGCTCAATGTATTTTCCATCATCAATACACCGTCTTTCTCGAATTTAACCAGCTTATCAGCCCACTCACCTTTGTATAGAAGACGAGTTTGAGCTGTAGTGATATCTGTCAGCATTACTGCAGCGAATGCTAGACCATCTTTCTCACAACGCGCTTCAAGATCAGCTTCTAGCGCTTCGATCATGCCGTCTACTTGCTCAAGAGTCGCAAGCTCAACTTGACCAACAACAACATCACGACCGTTGAATGGGTAGCCTTTAAGGTCTTTTTCTACTAATTGTGCCGCAGATAGGCCTTCGATGTTTGTCTTAGCGATTAGAAGCGCTTTGATAAATGCATCAACGTCAGTCACGCCAGCGATTTCAGCAAGCTCAGCAACCGCGTCTTTGTCTTTTTGAGTACATGTTGGAGAAGCAAAACCAACTGTGTCTGAAAGAATTGCAGACATCATCAGTTTAGCGATTTGTTGAGAGATAGCGTGACCTTCAATCTTGAACATGTTGAAAAGTACTGTATTTGTACAGCCAACAGGCCAGATCCAAGCTTCCATAGGGTTAACTGTCATCACGTCACCTAGACGGTGGTGATCGACAATACCTACGATCTCTGCTTCAGCTACATCGTCTGGTGCTTGTGCAAGATCTGAGTAGTCTACTAGCCAGATTTTCTCACCAGCAACAGAAGTACGAAGTTCTGGCTTTTCAGCACCAGCGACTTCTAGAATGTGTTGAGTTTCGCGGTTGATCTCGCCTTGGCGAATTGGTGTCGCTTCCTCGCCACGAGCTTTAAGAAGCTCAGTTGCAACTAACGCACTACAAATACTGTCACTATCAGGGTTTTTGTGACCAACAACTAAAATCATGTTTCTTCCTATTACACTAACAATTATGACTCTACCTTTAGAGTCTCTCTTTATTAGGCATACTTTACCTCATTTTTTTAGATTGGTCATGTTTCGTGGGTTTGGCCAATGGTAACAAAAGATAAAAAAACAACGAATGCAATTGATAATTATTATCATTCGTATATGATTATCTTAATACACAAATTTTGAGTGACACTTATGGATCGACTAATCTCTTTTTTGCCAAGCAGCAGCGCTGCGAAAACAACTCAGTTTTCACTGTCTTTTAAGCGCCTGCTTTTACCTATTTCACTTGCGGCGTTAGTTGCAGCTCCTGCTACGCGAGAATTGACGGTCACTACCTTGTCTGACGCCTTCTGGGCAGTGTCATGTTACGTTGCGCTAACCCTAGCGATTTACCACTGGTTAAGTCTATACATCAACAAAGATAACGTCTTCAATAAGCTCGTCCATCAATCTCGTTCAAACCAAGTTGTATTCGCCGCGCTAATGGGCGCATTGCCAGGCTGTGGGGGAGCGATTGTGGTCACCACACAATTTATTTCAGGCAAACTCGGATTTGGTGCGGTTGTGGCTGTACTCGTCTCAACCATGGGTGACGCGGCATTCCTGTTAATTGCTAGCGAACCCAAAACAGGTTTAGCCATGATGGCGATGGGTGTAATCGTGGGTACCGCCTCAGGACGAATCATAAACTTGTTTCACGCAGACGACTTTTTACGCCCGAAACAGGCAGAGAGAAATGAAGCGGAAAACAGCTGTACCTCACAACCTCAAGGTCAAAGCCCTGTCTCTAAAAAAGCGATAAACCTTCAGGGTTACCTATGGTCTGTGCTTATTATTCCGGGAGCCGCTGTTGCCCTGCTTGGCTCTTTTCAAATCGATGTAAACCAGTTGCTGACACTGCCTGAGATGTCTATGGAATGGACGGGAACGATTTTACTGATCAGCTCGATGTTTTTGTGGGGGCTTACTCGTGAAATTGAGGATTACAAATCGGCCGTAAGTGAAGATGAAAAATGTATAGGTTCTCACCCACTACAAAAAACAGCTCAAGATACAAACTTTGTCACTGCATGGGTGGTGGTGGCTTTTCTTTTCTTCGAGTTTGGCTCTGTGCTTGCAAATGTCGATTTTGCGACGCTATTCTCAAGCTGGGGGATGATGCTCCCCCTGGCGGGTGTGTTGATGGGCTTACTGCCGGGGTGTGGTCCACAATTGTTGGTCACTAGCCTTTACCTTTCAGGTGCACTGCCACTTTCAGCTCAGGTCGGTAACGCAATTTCAAATGATGGTGATGCTTTATTCCCTGCTATCGCAATGGCACCGAAAGCGGCTCTTGTGGCCACATTATATTCAGGCATACCCGCATTAATCTGTGCATACGGTTATTGGTTTATGTTCGAAATTTAACTCAAGCTGATTCAATTCCATAGGTCTCTATTAGGTCGATACTTTGTATCGGCCTTTTTGTTTCCGTCTGCCTAAGCCCTTACAACAGATTCTTTATACATTCCCTTCCTGCTTCATTGTTCGTAGTTCATAGTTCTACAGCCTATCTCAAACGGCACGTCGTTATAGCCGGTCTCAAAAACGCCCCCTGTTGGCGCTATGACAATGCTTAATTACAAATTCCGCACACAGGCTAGAAAAACAAAAAGCCTCTGTAAGAGTGCTTACAGGGGCTTTAATTCAAGCTTTAATCTTGGTTCTTAAGTACAAGACTTAAGAAACTTCGATTGGACCACCGAATGAAGTTACTGGAGGCAGTTTGCCTTGGAACTTCTCGAAGTTAACCAAACATGTGTTTGCTGACGTTGCTTGAGCAAGTTCAGACGTACCGATGTCTTGAGTTAGTGTGTTTGGATCGCCGTATGTATCTAGCGCCCCCACTTTCTCGTTGATCGGGCCGTACCAAGCGCCTTCTTCGATACGAACAACACCAGGTGCGTAGCTATCCATTAGAACAGCACCTGCTAGTAGTTGACCACGGTCATTGAACACACGTACTACGTCGCCATCTTTGATGCCTTTCTTCTTAGCATCGATTGGGTTGATGTAGATTGGCTCACGGCCTTGTACCGCGTAAGTCGCACGCCACTCTTCAGATTCACACATCTGAGAGTGAAGACGCTTGTCTGGGTGACAAGATTGTAGCCAGTACGGATGTTTGTCAGAGCCTGGACCACCGTGTGAACGTTCAGATTTCTCAAACCACATAGGGTGTTCTTGACAGTGCTCGTAACCCATGTTGCCAACAGTACGGCTTGTGATTTCGATGAAACCAGAAGGCGTACCTAGTGCGTTGATCTCTGGATCTTCACGGAATGAAGCGTGACGAGTCCATGGCTTACCTTTACCGAAGTCTAGGAAACCTTTCTCCCAGAACTCAGCAAACTCAGGCATTTCGAAGCTGCCTTCGTTTGATGCACGACATTCGTCATACAGAGATTTAACCCACTGCATTTCGTCCATACCACGCGTATAATCGTCGTAACGACCCCAACGCTTAGTTAGGCTAGACATAATCTCGAAGTCAGTTTTAGACTGGAACAGAGGATCGACTAGTTTGTGCATCGCGATCAAACCACGACCAGAGTACGCGCCGTAACCATCAATATCGTTACGTTCCCACTGAGTACATGCAGGAAGCACGATATCAGAGTGACGACAAGTTGCAGTCCAAGCGAAATCAACAGCCACTACAGTTTGTAGGCTCTTGAATGCTTTACGCATCTTGTTGCGATCTTGGTGGTGGTGCCACGGGTTATTACCACTGAATACCATCATCTTGATATCCGGTAGTGTAACCGTTGAACCGTTCGCTTTGATCTTCTTACCTGGCTCTAGCAAGCTATCTACCCAACGAGCAACAGGGATTACACGGCTGTAACCGTTGTAATCAGTGTTAGTGTGCTTAGGCGATTGACCTTGGTCGATGTTCAACGGGAATGAACCCGGAGCAGCGAAGCCAGTTGAAGAAACACCGATACCAGAGTAATGGTGACCGTAAGAGATACCACCGCCAGGTAGACCGATTTGGCCAACCATTGCTGCGATAACGGCACACATCCAGTAAGGCTGCTCACCGTGTTGTTGACGTTGGATACTCCAACCGACAAGAATCTGCGTACGACCGTTAACCAGCATCTTAGCGAATTCACGGATAGAGTCCGCGCTTGCACCACAGATAGCCGAAGCCCACTCAGGTGTCTTCTCAACTTTATCTTTCGTTTCACCTTGAACGTACTTGATAAAGTCTTCAAAACCTAGACAGTAAGTTTCGATGAACTTCTTGTCGTATAGATCTTCGTTGTAAAGAACGTGAGCAACACCAAGCATGAACGCCACATCAGTTTGTGGGTTGATGTACATTTGCTCGTTTTCTAGGTAACGGCCTGTTTTGTTTTTAACAGGGTCAACAGAAACAACGTTGATCTCTTTCTTAGCAACTTTTTCTTTCAGCTGCTCTAAGTATGCGAATGACTCGTGAGTCTCACATGTCCAACCTACTTGCAGGTTTTTAACTGGATCGTTACCCCAAAGAACAATGTTGTCACTGTTTTCTAGGATAAGTTCCCAAGATGTACCTTGTGCGTAAACTTCAGTAGAACCTAGCACGTAAGGCATGATCGTTTGACCAGCACCTGTTGAGTAGTCACCGATTTTCTTCACAGAGTAACCGTGAAGTGCCATTGCACGTTGCATATGGTTAGTACAGCTGTGGAACTGACCCGTTTGTCTCCACCCAGTTTGACCTGTGTGAAGCGCCCATGGACCGTAATCTTTCTGTACGCGCTCTAGTTCGCGGTAAACAAGGTCTAGTGCCTCATCCCAAGTCACACGAATAAAACGGTTGTTACCACGCGTGTCTGCGCTGTATTTATGCTTCTTCAACCAATCTAGGCGAACCATTGGGTAACGCACACGTGATGGGCTGTAGATAATACCTTTAATACCTTTCAACATCTCAGTTGGGTGTTGATCGATTTCTAGAGGTTTAATCTCTTGTACTTTACCCGCATAAACGCGAGCTCGGAATGCACCCCAGTGAGAACCAGAGACTTTCCACGCGCCGTCTGTTTCTGCTGCAGACACTGATGCCGACGCCAATAAGCTTGGACCGATAACCGATGCCGCACTTGTAGTCGCGACACCTTTCAGAAAACTTCTTCTTGTAATTGCCATTGTGTTACTCCAATTGACGTCTTATTAGTGATGGCCTTCAGAAAAATCTGATGAGTGCTTCTGTAGATACTTAAGAACAAGTGCTTCTGTATCTGTATCGAAGTTAACGAATGCAATCATACCATCTAACATGCCTACCCAACCGTTAGCGCTGAAGTGAGCTTCATCTGGCTGTGAGTGACACGTTGAACAGTTAGATTGGTACGCTTGACCCGCTGCGTTCCAGATTGGATCGAAGTTATCAACCATAGACTCTTTCTTCATCCAAAGTGCTAGGTTAACTTCTTCCCATGGAAGGCCAGTAAGCTCATCTTCTTTCTTCTCACCAACAGTGATAACGTCACTTTGAGATACTTCTTTGGTCAAGATTGCAGTTGAGATATTCATACCGAAGTCTTCTTGGATTACACGTCCGAAACCTTTCGCTTTACGCCAACCATCGATTTGAATCTTGATCATGTCGCCTTTTTCGTCGATAACCGCAACTTTACTTGCAGGGCTGAGTAGACCCGCTTCAACTGTTGCTGTTTCATCTGTGTACATTGGTAGGTGACGAATAGAGATCACGTCAGAACCATTTGCGTAAGATGTGCTGCTTGCTACATTTTCTAGCTCGCCAACAATACCGCTTGCTGATGCCATATCCATTGGAAGGTTGTGAGCAATACCTTTGTGACAGTCAACACAGCTTTGATCACGTTCTGCTGCATTCTTCATCTGGATACGCGCTGTTGGGCGCATGTTCTCGAAGTCCATTGAATCGTAGTTGTGACAGTTTTTACACTCTAGAGATTTGTTCGAAGAGAAACGATCCCATTCGTGTTTAGCCAGTTCGATACGACGAGCTTCGAATTTCTCAGGTGTATCTAGGTCACCAAATACTTGAGCAAATACTTCTTTAGATGCTTGCATCTTACGAGCGATTTTTGCTGTCCATTCATGTGGAACGTGACAGTCAGGACAAGTAGCACGTACACCAGAAGTGTTTTTCCAGTGAACCGTTTCTTGTAGCTCTACGTAAACATTGTCACGCATGGTGTGACAACTTACACAGAACTCTTCCGTATTTGTGTGCTCTAGAGCTGTGTTAAAACCGCCCCAGAAAATAACACCGGCGATAAAGCCACCCATAGTTAGTACACCAAGACTGATGTGTACTGCAGGGCGAGTCATTGTGCGCCATAATTTAACTAAAAATGATTTCATGTTTAGCTCTCTTAAATATTGATTTTAAAAAATGTTGTTACTAGAGGGCATTACATGCCGCCGTGAGCACCAGGAGGTCCGAATACAAACACTTGCAGTGCCCAAACTAGGAAGCCGTAACCGCCTACAAAAGCCACACTTAATATTGGAAAGAGAACCACCGCGATGAAGAGGAAAGACTTCCACTCCAACGAGCGTTTTTCGCCAGTTTCAATTTTATTAACATCACTCATACATTTTGCCTATTTTGTATTTAGTAATTTCGAGTAACCCATTCTATGGGGCTAAAGTTCTTGAGTATCTAACAACAAATTTTAGACCATACACAAAGTAGGGTTCAATCAAATCCCCCGTTATAACCCTTGCTAATCAATACTTTTTTGAGGTCATCCAAACTTGTTTTCAGTTAAACAAAGTTATTAAAAAGTATTAACAAATGTGAAGAATTAAGTATATTTCACAAATGTTAAAAACCAACATACACGCAACCATCTGACAACCAATTTTAACTTTTTACCTACTAAGTAGTAGCTAGAAAAGCCTCAAACAACCACTATTTTGTGTTTTGTTTGTTAAATGATTGATCATTTTTAGAATTGGTGACTTTACAGTTGAAATGCATCATTTGGCACTTTCAGATATGATGGAGACCACTTAAAAGGAATCATTATGCAAGACGTTATTGATATATCTTGGTGGCAGTTATTGTTCTTCAGCTCACTTCTCTTGCTACCTATTACCATCAACCACAAGTTAAAACTCGGCCTTGGCAAAGAGGCTTCTGTCAGCATAATCCGTATGGTTATTCAGCTATTTCTAGTGGGACTTTACCTAGAATACTTGTTCACCTTAAATAGCTTATGGGTCAATTTACTGTGGCTATTTGCAATGATCATCGTTGGGGCAAGCTCAATTGTTGAAAAATCTAGGCTCTCCAAAAACCTACTTTTAGGTCCTATAGCCGTTAGCCTTGCTGTAACTTGTGTACCTATTGTCTTGTTTATCTGCTTTTTCATCATTAAACCGACACCGGTTTTTAACGCACAGTACCTTATCCCTATTGCAGGGATGCTGTTAGGTAATAGCTTAAGCAGTAATATCGTGGCATTGCAGAACTTGTTTGGGGCTTTTGAAACGCAGAAATCAGAGTACGAAGCGGCTATCGCTTTGGGCGCATCTCCTTCCTATGCAGCCGCGCCTTTTGTTCGTAATGCGATACAGAAAGCGATGTCACCAATTATGGCCTCTATGGCAACTACAGGCTTAGTCACGCTACCGGGAATGATGACAGGACAGATCTTAGGAGGTGCATCACCGATGATTGCGATTAAGTATCAGTTGATGATCATGTTAGCTATCTTCGTGATGATGAGCTGCTCTTTAGCACTTGCACTTCAGCTCTCATTGAAGACATCTCTTACTAAAGAAGGCCGAGTTCTCGCGCAAATACAGCCTTCGAAATAGCCTCCCTACCCCACTTAGATCTGGTTACTCACTGAATTTGAGACAGGTTATCCACAGAAATTGTGGATAACCAAATCAATATAGATCCTTTTTTGTCCATTCCCACCTAGGGAAAGATCATTACCTTTGATCTTTGGGTGTTTTCAAAGACATATACACACACGGTGATCATCGCTATTGAGCGTTCACATGATAATTTAAGAAATGAATAAGTAGGTTTTCCACAAATAAAAACGGCCTGCAATGCAGACCGTCTTTTAAATGTCATAAGTCAGTTCAGTGTTTTCACTGAGTCCAAGTTACCCAGTTAACTCGTAAACTGGATTAACCGTGTAATCGGAATTAATCACGAAACCTTTGCTTGGTGGATCACGCCACCCTTATTAGTCACGTAGGTAGATCAACCAGTACCACATACCAACAAAGATACCACCGCCAATGATGTTACCAATGGTAACGGGCAGCAAGTTGTTCATCAAAAAGTCCATCATGTTCAGATCAACGTAGTCCGCAGGGTTAGCGCCTGTCATTGTCCAAAATTCTGCGGGAGCAAATGTTTTGATACCGATAGCTAAAGGGACTTGGAACATGTTGGCAATACAGTGCTCAAAACCGGCTGATACGAACATCGCCACAGGTAAAATCATAACTGCGATTTTGTCAGTCAGTGTACGTCCACTAAACGTCATCCATACCGCGATACAAACCAACACATTACACATGATGCCAAGCGCGATAGCTTGGATAAAATCATGGTGCATTTTGTGTTGGGAAATCGCCATGGCATTCAAACCCACTTGCCCATGATCGAACATGTACTGTTTAGTCAGAAGCATACAGGCCACCAGCAGCAATGCACCAATTAAGTTACCGACATAAACCGTGGTCCAGTTCTTAACTAATGTACGCCAGGTAATCTTGCCACTTGCGCGAGCAACAAGCGTCAACACCGAGCTGGTAAACAGTTCACCACCAGTAACAACAACAAGGATTAATCCTAAGCTAAAAGCTAGACCACCCAATAAGCGAGTAATACCCCACGGTAAATCACCAGCACCGGTAGTCACGATAGTGTAGAACACAAACGCGATACCAATATGTATGCCGGCAGAAATCGCTAGGAGAAAAGATTTGATTGGATCTTTGGTTGCTTTACCTACGCCAATATCTGCAGCGCGCTCAGCCATTTGTGGCGGTAATAATGAGTCGAATTGGTTTAGATTCATGATGATTTACATTTTGAAACATGTCGTCGGGAGCGCGATAATCCTCTCTTTCATTTCTGAATTCAAGAGCTATTTTAAGCTCGAAATGCCTCTCACAACCCTGTTGAAAGGAATTAGTCCAAGTTATTCCAAATTCATACGACTTTAGTAGTAAAAATAAAACTCTGCTGAATGATTAGTTATCAGCATAGAAAATAACACATCTATAAATATCAACAAGTTACGTTAAAACACAAAGAATAACGTACACTATAATGACTCAATGAACACTTTTGTTTTCAGATTTTGACATAGATCAACAGAACGTAAAAAAGCGCCCTTAGGCGCTTTTAACTCAATCACAAATAAAGAAATTAGTCTTACTAAACCGAAGGTTCAACCATTTCTTCTAATGATTGTTCGAGAGATGCATCCTCTAGGCTAGATTCAACACTAGGAAGAATCACATCAGAGTCACTTTCGCTGGCAACTTTACCACCTAAGCTTTTCAAACTATCCACTAACTCTTCTAGGCTCTTTATATGAGCATCACTCTTGGTAACCTGATCATCTAACAATTGGTTGTGCTTGGTCGCTTCAACCAATTTCTGTGTTTGTTTCTGATTCTCACTTTCTAACTTAGCGAGTCGCTCAGTCAAAGTTTTAATCTCTGACTTTAATGACGCCGTCATGTCTGAGCCTTGCAGCGCTTTAACACTCGCTACAATTTTTTGAGACTGAAGGCGCAATACAACATCACGGTGATCTTCATCATTAACCACTCGTGAAATGCTCAATAACTGATTCTCGGCATTTAAAACCGATTGTTCAAATTTGTCACCTTTAATACTTGCGAGCACTTTAACTTCATGAGCAACACTGCGCACGTGGTTTAATTCGAACTCTGCAGCGTGAACTGCGTCTTCAATGATCGACTTTTCACGGGGACTGGCTTTCACTTGGCTTTCTGCCAAAGCAATTTGAGATGCCGCTTTAGCAAACGTCAGTGGAACAACGTCGTCGAAATCTTCATCTTCCAAGAACTCCAACTCATCCTTCAAAGGTTCGATGTACTTCTTGTGGGCCACTTTAACTTCTAACAAACTCGCGTTATTAAGAAACTCTACCTGTGCTTCCTGAGCATCTTCAAGTTCGTCAACCAGCACATACTCAAACAGCTCGCTGTATTCTGAATACAAGCGCTTGTAGCTCGATGCAAACATAGTGTCGGCACCAAGAAACTTTAAGTAATCCATTTGCACTATCGAGTCGGCTAATACTCTGTCAGCCTTTTCCTTTAGCACTAAGATCGAGTCATAATTTGATCGAATCAACGCGATTTTTTCATCAAAGGCTTCAGCGTAAGTTAATGTCGAAAAAATCGAGTAACTCTTGGTTAACCGTGTTTGATCTTTCAGTAAGTCCGCATAAATGCTTTCAGCATCATCCCAAGCGTCTAATAGTTCATTGTAATTCTCTGGAGCATAGAGAGACAATTGAGCGTGTTCTTCAAGCTTAGTCTCCCACTCGGAGTAAACACTTTGGACAGACTGAAATGAACGGACCTCTACTGTTGATTCATTGTCATTTGTGGTTTGGTTCGCGCCTGTCTGCTCTGAGGGTGTACTTTGACAACCTGAGATAGCAAATAGCATACTGATCGTTAATGCTACTTTGTTCACTCTCACTGATGCGTTTCCTTTTTATACAATATTAGCTGGATGCAATATATTTCTAGTAACACAATATATTACAACCACTTCCCAATAAACATCGTTCAGAATTTAAGTGGCTGCAAATCACGCAATCTAACTAAAATAAACCCACCATACGACGATTAATCATTCAATTTGGTATCACTTATCAATTCTATTTATTTGCTATTGCTTGAGCCGTGAATGCGCACTAAGGTGAAGGTAGAGAACGTTATGAATATATAGGTTAATTATGAAGTACAACGCTGAACATATTGCTGATTTAAACCTCCTTCTTCAATTTGATGTAAGTAGCGCCGCTACTGGAATTAAAGTTCATCAAGAGGCTGCTCAAGAAACTCAAGACGCTGTTAAGCGCCTATTCGAAAAGAATCTTTGCACTCAGCCAGACGGTGGTTACCTAACAGATGAAGGTATCCAGATGGCAGAGCGCGCAGACAAGTTACTTCGCGTACTGAACTAAAACTCCACGGTTCTAGTAAAAACTCCACTCGCTTCGGCCGTGGAGTTTTTTCATTTTTGGGCAAAGGTTTGTTAGGCTTATTGTAAATTCGTCATTTGCAGTTGTGAGGAACACATGGCTTCTATATTTATTGTTGGTGCAGGATGGGTCGGTGCACCTTTATCTGAACATTTAGAAAAACATGATAACCAAGTCGTCGTGACGAAGACTACCCAAGAAGGCGCTGACGCTATTGGCAACGAACGCATTCCTTGTGAAGTATTCAGTTTTGATGCAATACAACCTGAACGCTCTATTGGCCAACTCTACTCACTCCTATTGGAAAACAATACTGAGATAGTGATTGGTAGCTTTCCTCCCGGCTTTAGAAAAGGCGCTGGTGTCGAGTACGCCGACTATTGGCAACAACTGACCAGGGCTTGCCAGAAGGCTAACGTGAAAAAGCTCATTATGGTCAGTTCGACGACGGTATACCCAACCAAGCCCGGAGTTCTGTACGAGCAAGACGCCTCACTCACTCTTTCTACCTCAGAAAACGAGCAAGCATCCGCATTTTCGGACAATGCACGCGTGATGCTGAAAGCTGAACAGCTGGTGATGGATTCCGGCATCGATTACACCATTCTTCGTTTCAGTGGATTAATTGGCCCGAACCGTCACCCATCGAGGTTTGCAAGTAAATTGAAGCAGGTTAGTACTCAAGCTCCTGCCAACATGCTTCACCTTGATGATGCGATTGGTGCGGTCGATTTCGCCATCAATCAACTGCACAATGAAATCGTAAATGTCACCACACCAAATACAGTGAGCAAGGCAGAGTTCTACGCAGCAGCATTAAAAAGTGCCAATAGCAGCGAGCCACTTCCCCCTCTTGTCGATACGCCAGACAAACTGATCTCGTCGAAAAAGATTCTCGACTTAGGTTACTCGTTTAAATTCGAATCCACACTGGACGCACTTCATGACTGAGCAATCTACAGCTAAGAGAAATCCCAATATAAAACTGCATCGCTCAGTAGACACCCTTTGGAACTTTATGTCTATGGGTCACAAGGTTACGCCTTCAGACTGTATTTTTGTATTGTGTAGCAACGATACCCGCGTCGCTGAATATGCAGCCGAGCTTTATCACCAAAAGATAGCGCCTTACATCGTTTTTTCTGGTGGTGTGGGACGTTTTACAGAAGGAAGCTTTGAGCGTTCAGAAGCAGAAACGTTCGCTTCTATCGCACGAGACTGTGGTGTGCCTGACTTAGACATTATCATTGAGAAGCACGCGACAAACACTGGGGAAAATGTACGGTTTACCTACGAGCTACTGGATCAGCGAGGATTATCACCTAAACGGCTGACCCTAGTTCAGAAGCCCTTTATGGAGAAACGCACTTACGCAACGTTTGCTAAACAGTGGCCTGACGAAGTTACCGAGATTCAAGTCACTTCACAATGGCAAGACTGGGATGATTACTTTAACGAAGAGTTGCCGTTAGACATGGTGTTAGGTGCATTGATTGCTGATTATGAGCGAATCAAATCCTACCCCGCTCAGGGCTTTCAAATTGAGATGCCCATCCCTGACGACGTTGACCATGCCTATCAAGCATTGAAGAAGCTGGGTTTCGAATAAAACTTTAAGTCACGCAATACTCTTTTTCAGAAAACAAAAACGGTGGCACTTGGCCACCGTTTCTTATTCTAGCTATTACTTGAGCTTGTTGATTTCAGCTTTATTCACTTAAGAAGAATTAACCAAAGAGCTGCTTATTTACCTAACGCTTCTTTATAATGTAAACGGCAAGCCGAAACATATTGGTCATTGCCACCAATAGCGACTTGGTCACCTACAGCAATTGCCACACCGTGCTCATCTGTACGAATTACCATATTGGCCTTACGGCCACAGTGGCAAATTGTTTTAAGTTCTACTAATTTGTCAGCCCAAGACAACAAGTAGCGGCTACCTTCAAATAATTCACCCAAGAAGTCAGTGCGCAAACCGTAGCAAAGTACAGGGATGTGCAGCTTATCAACCACTTCTGTTAGTTGGTAAACCTGCTCTTTCGACAAAAACTGACACTCATCGATCAATACACAATGACGCTTTTCTTCTTCGTTGAGTTTTTGAATTGCCTCAAACATATTGGTGTCGTTTTTAAACAGTTGAGCTTCAGATTGAAGACCAATTCGTGAACTCACTTTACCGATACCATAGCGATCATCTAATGCAGCCGTAAAGATCACTGGTGTCATACCACGTTCTTGGTAGTTGAATGAAGATTGAAGAAGCGTTGTTGATTTACCCGCGTTCATTGCCGAGTAATAAAAATACATCTGAGCCACAGAAATATTCCTGTTAATTAAAAGTTGAAGATAAAAAGGTGAAATTAGAGAATTTTTGCTAGAAAAAAGGGCTGAAAATCAGCCCTTTTTATAAGATTTACTTACGACGCCAAGTCGTACCTTCTGGACCATCTTCCAGAACAATACCTAGCTCGTTCAGCTTATCACGTGCAAGATCGGCATTTGCCCAATCCTTCGAAGCGCGAGAGTCATTACGTAGCTTAATTAGGCCTTCGATTTCAGCGACTTCGTCATCGTTACCTGCTGTATCGCCTTGCAAGAAAGCTTCTGGATCTTGGTGAAGAATACCGATGATGTCTGCCAGTTCACGCATCAACGCACCTAGTGCACTTGCTTTTTCTATGCTTTCAGTCTTGATACGGTTGATTTCACGAGCCATTTCAAACAGCACTGAATAAGCTTCAGGTGTGTTGAAATCATCGTTCATCGCTGTAGAGAAACGAGTCACATACTCTTCACCACCAGCAGGGGCTGCGGTAACGTCTAGACCACGAAGTGATGTATAGAGACGTTCAAGTGATGCACGAGCCTGATTTAGGTTATCTTCGCTGTAGTTTAGTTGGCTACGGTAGTGACCAGACATTAGGAAGTAACGAACTGTCTCTGCATCGTAATGCTGAAGTACGTCACGGATAGTGAAAAAGTTACCCAGTGACTTAGACATTTTTTCTCTGTCTACCATCACCATGCCACTGTGCATCCAAGTATTCACATACTGGGTGCCATGTGCACAGCAAGATTGTGCGATTTCGTTCTCGTGGTGAGGGAACTGTAGATCCGAACCACCACCATGAATATCGAAGTGATTGCCAAGAATAGACGAGTTCATTGCTGAACACTCAATGTGCCAACCTGGACGACCTGGACCCCATGGCGATTCCCACGTCGGTTCACCAGGCTTAGACATCTTCCAAAGAACAAAGTCTAACGGGCTACGTTTTGCAGAATCGATGTCAACACGGGCGCCCGCTTGAAGCTGGTCAAGATCTTGCTTAGAAAGCTTACCGTATTCGTCAAACTTCTTAACTTCGAACATCACGTCACCGTTGCTTGCAACGTAAGCAAAGCCACGTTGAATTAGCTTTTCTACTAACTCAATGATCTCTGTGATGAATTCAGTCGCACGAGGCTCGACATCTGGGCGTTTCATGTTCAATGCATCGAAGTCCGCGTGCATTTCACCGATCAGACGCTCAGTCAGAGAGTCACAAGACTCGCCGTTTTCATTAGCGCGCTTGATGATTTTGTCATCGATATCAGTGATATTACGAACGAAATTCAAATCGTAACCAAGGTAACGCAGGTAACGAGTTACCACGTCAAATGAAACGAACGTGCGGCCATGACCAATATGACAGAGATCGTATATGGTTACCCCACAGACATACATACCGACTTTGCCAGCTGTAATTGGTTTGAATTCCTCTTTCTGTCTTGTGAGCGTGTTATATATCTTCAGCATGATCTCTATCTATTTTATGGATTAATCAAAAATAAGATCGCAGTATAACAAGTCATACCTTAATAGGTAATCCCCCAAAGCAGGAATTACCTCAAACATCCGAGTTAAGTTAATGATTTGGTGATTTGAAAGTCCGCCAACATGCGCTAGAATTCGAACTTCATATTAAAAAGACAGTAAGGTAACAATCATGATCATCCTTCACACAAATTTTGGTGACATCAAAGTTCAACTTAACGAAGAAAAAGCACCAGAAACAAGCGCAAACTTCCTACAGTATTGCCGTGACGGTTTTTACGACAACACGCTATTCCACCGTGTTATCGATGGTTTCATGGTTCAAGGCGGCGGCATGACTTCTGGCCTTAAAGAAAAAACAACTCGCGCGACTATCAAGAACGAAGCAAACAACGGCCTAGCGAACAAAGTGGGGACGCTAGCAATGGCTCGTACTATGGAACCGCATTCAGCGAGCTCTCAGTTCTTCATCAACGTTAACGACAACTCTTTCCTAAACTTCCGTAGCGAAAGCCTAGACGGTTGGGGCTACTGTGTATTCGCAGAAGTTGTTGAAGGCATGGACATCGTAAACAAGATCAAAGGTGTTAGCACTGGTTCTATGGGTATGCACCAAGACGTACCTCTAGAAGAAGTGATCATCACTGGTACTACAATCGAAGCTTAATTCACCGCTTTCGGTTAGTATTGATGAGCCGATAAAATCAGGATATAGGGAGCGAATCGCTCCCTTTTTTTAGATCTATGAAAACATATTTTATATCAGACCTACACCTTGCTCCGTCGCGACAAGACATCACAGACTGCTTCTTAACCTTCATGAAGAATGAGGCCGTAGAAGCGGATGCACTCTACGTGTTGGGTGATCTTTTCGAATTCTGGATTGGTGACGACGATACAAGCGAGTTCGCGAATTCAATTCGCCAAACGTTTATAGACTTAGTTAACACTGGCGTACCTTGCTATTTCACACAAGGCAATCGGGACTTTTTAGTTGGCAAAAAATTTGCGAAACAAACAGGCGTACAACTTCTAGATGAAGTGTCTACTATCGATATCTACGGACAAAAAGCAGTGGTATTGCATGGTGATACTCTGTGTACCGAAGATATAAAGTACCTCGCCTTTCGTGAAAAAGTTCATCAGCCCTGGTTACAATGGGTCTTTAATAGAATTCCATTTTTTATCAAAAAGAAAATTGTCTCCAAGGTTCAGTCTGATATCAAAGATGACAAGCAGACAAAGTCACTCGATATCATGGATGTAACACAGCAAGAAGTCGAAAATGTGATGAAACAACACAACGTCGATTTGATGATCCACGGTCATACTCACCGTCCAAACATACACTCCTATAGTGCTAGTAATTGCACTAAAACCCGTATCGTATTGGGTGATTGGTATACCCAAGGATCAGTTCTGGTGTTCACTCCGCAAAGTTTTGAACTACAGAATCGCGAGTTTAGCAATCGCTTTTAGCATCACGCTTAAACTTTCACTTTTATTATTATCATCGGTCAGATTTTCTTCACTTGTATATGGTAATTTCTCCTGAATTAGCTATTATTTGTCTATCAAAAATAAACCGAACACAGTACCAAGTTGAAATATTCATACGTAGCGCGTCAACCAATACTCGATGCAGACAAGAAGACCATAGGTTACGAGTTGCTATTTAGGGATGGTCCTAAGAACACTTTCCCTGAAGTAGAGCCGGAGCTCGCTACTAGCCGTTTGCTTTCCGACCACTTCTTATCTACCCACTATAATACATTGGGCGATAAGCTTGGATTCGTTAATTTTCCATATGCAAGCTTGGTTAACCTAGTCCCGACTCTATTTCCGAAAGAGAGCTTAGTTGTCGAGGTACTGGAAGACTGTGAGCCAACAGACGAACTGCTAGAAGCCATCATCACAATTTATGATGCGGGTTACACGATCGCGTTAGATGACTTTGTGCCTAGCAAAGCATGGAAACGCTTCTTACCTTACGTATCAATTATCAAATTCGACATACGTTTGATCTCAATCGCTAAAGCTGCGATGTTCATGAACACTCTGAAAGACTTGAATATCGAGTTTCTAGCGGAGAAAGTAGAAACTCACGAAGAATACCAAGAAGCAATCCAAGCCGGGTTTAACTACTTTCAAGGCTACTTTTTCAGTAAGCCGGAGATGATCCAAACTCGCGCATTAAACCCTGCTTTTTTAACCATTGTTCAACTGTTGAAAGAGATTGCCAACGATCCTATCAACTTTGCCGAAGTAGAGCGTTTGATTACCCTTGATATGACTATGTCGTATAAGCTGCTCTCTTACGTAAACTCCGCTGGTGGCTCATCAACACCGATTCGTTCATTCCACCAAGCGCTTGTTTATCTTGGTGAACAAAAACTACGTAAGCTAGTGTCACTGGTTGCTATCGCATCCGCGAAAGAAGATAAACCAGACTCACTTTATGGTTTAGCCGTGATACGCGCGCGCCAATGTGAACTGTTGGTCGAGAAAATGAACGTTAAGGTTGAGCCCGGGCAAGCCTTTTTAACTGGCATGTTCTCGCTGCTCGACTCCCTATTCGATCTGCCGTTAGTAAAAGTACTGGACTCGGTGCCGATCGATGATGAGATTAAACAAGCCTTGATTGAGCGCAAGGGTATATTAGGTGCCATTTTGGCGATGGTCATAGCTTATGAACAAGCTCGCTGGGATGAAGCAACGCGCATTCGTAAACTGCTCAAACTCAACGAAGCAGAGCTAGGTCAAGCTTATGACGAAGCAACCTCTTGGGCCCAAGACCTGCTGTCTCCTACTTTGAAATAGTTCACGTCACACAGCAACTTCAATCGAAACTCAGCTTTGGTGAGCAGTCGTTTCTTGATAAACTCCAACACATTCATTTATGGCCTCTTAACAGAGGCCATTTTTACAGGATTTGACCATGTCTTTATGCCCATGCGGTAGCAAAAATACTTACCAACAGTGCTGTGAATCAGCGCACCTTCACCACAGTGCTGTTGAAACGCCTGAACAGTTGATGCGCTCACGTTATTCAGCGCACGTGTTGGGTTTGGTTGACTATGTTGTTGCGACTTACCACCCTAGCTGCAACGCAGAAGCGCAAAGAGAAGGTATTGCCGAATCTATCGACAGTGATTGGGCAGGCCTAGAAGTCATCGATACTGAGGCAGGCTCACACCAAGACGAAGGCTTTGTTGAGTTTAAAGCTTACTTCAATGAAGAAGGCGCACAATACTGCATGCAAGAGCGCTCGCGCTTTATACGTAAAGACGACTTGTGGTACTACATTGATGGCACTTTCCCCGAGCAAGGAAATGAGCAAGAAGAACCTGAAATTGACCCACGCTTAAACCAAACGGTTGAAAGCTTCAAGATCGGCCGTAATGACCCGTGCATTTGTGGTAGTGGGAAGAAATATAAAAAGTGCTGCGGGTAAGTCAGAAAATTAAAATGTTTGATTAAGTAAAGAAATTCCTGATGTCGCTTAGGCTCCTTGGAATGACGTAAAGTCAGAGTTTAAAAAAGTGACGCAGGGCTTAGAGATCTTGAAATCTTGAAATCTTGAAATCTTGAAATCTTGAAATCTTGAAAATTAAAAAGCTAAAAAGCCCCGTAAATATAATTGTTTACGGGGCTTTTATCTATCTGCTACGTGGTTCGATTAATCTAAACAGAGCTTACTTGTGACGTTCTTTTAGCTTGTTGACCACATCGTTCATCGACAAGCCTTGGTCTTGAAGAAGAACCATCAAGTGGTAAATCAAATCTGCTGATTCACACACTAATTCCGCCTTATCGCCCGACGTCGCCGCAAGCGCGACTTCAACGCCTTCTTCGCCCACTTTTTGCGAAATACGCTTGGTGCCACGGGCATATAGACTGGCAGTATAAGAAGACTCAGGGTCTGCGTCCTTGCGGGCAGCCAGTAGCTGCTCAAGCTGATGAAGCCACACCATCTGAGACTCTTCTTGTTTGTCTCCATCCCAACACGTTGTTGTACCTGTGTGGCACGTTGGGCCAATGGGATTAACTTTAACCAGTAAGGTGTCGCTGTCACAGTCCAAGGCGATGTTTTGCAGTTGTAATACGTTGCCTGACGTTTCACCTTTCGTCCAAAGACGCTCTTTGGTGCGAGAGAAAAACGTCACATTGCCAGTTTCACCCGTTTTCTCAAGTGCTGCAGGGTTCATGTATCCCATCATTAGCACTTGGCTCGATTGGTAATCTTGAACAATAGCTGGCACTAAGCCATCGACTTTTTCCCAGTTAATACGCTCTGACAATGCGCCTACTTCTGTTTTTGATAAGCTTGCGGTTTCAAAACTCATAGTCGCACCTCTACATCTTGTTGTTTCAAATACTGTTTAAGTTCACCAATATTGATGACTTGCTTGTGGAATACCGAAGCCGCAAGTGCTCCGTCCACGTTGGTTTTTTTATAGGCTTCAGCAAAGTGCTCCATCGCACCTGCGCCACCTGATGCAATCAGGGGTACATTACACACTGAACGTACCATATTTAACTGGTCGATATCATAGCCGTTGCGAACGCCATCTTGGTTCATCATGTTTAACACGATCTCACCGGCGCCACGCTTCTGTACTTCCTGCACCCAATCTTTGGTTTCCCACTTGGTTGCTTTGGTACGCGCTTCATCGCCTGTGAATTGGTAAACCTGATATTTACCCGTCTCTTTATCGAAGTATGAATCGATACCGACAACGATACACTGTACGCCGAACTTATCAGCTAGGTCAGTGATTAGCTGTGGGTTAGCCAATGCAGGCGAGTTGATGGATACTTTATCTGCACCAAACTCAAGAATGCGTGCTGCATCTTCCGCAGACTTAATACCACCAGCCACACAGAAAGGAATATCAATCACTTCTGCTACACGTTTCACCCAGCTTTTATCGACCACACGGCCATCACTTGATGCGGTGATGTCATAAAATACTAATTCATCAGCGCCCTCTTCTGCGTAGCGTTGTGCTAGCGGAACGATGTCACCAATAATTTCGTGATTACGGAATTGAACGCCCTTAACCACTTGTCCATCACGGACATCCAAACAAGGGATTATTCGCTTTGCCAACATGCAAATGCCTCCTCTGTGGTGAACTTGCCATCAAGCAGTGCACGACCAACAATCACACCCGCAACGCCGCTGCCTTTAAGTGCTTCGATATCAGCTAGGCTGCCAATGCCACCCGATGATTGGAATTGTACTTGTGGGTACTGCTTACAAAGATCAACATAGAGCTCTACGTTTGATCCTTCTAGCGTGCCATCACGTGAAATATCGGTACACAGAACGTGTTTAAGGCCAACCGTGAGGTAGTCTTCAACCAGCGCTTCAATGGTCACACCTGAATCTTCTTGCCAACCTGAAATCGCGACTTTACGTGTGCCGCTTTCGTCAATATTGATGTCCAGAGCCAGCACGATTTTTTCCGCACCGTACTTCTCCATCCAACCTTTAACCAACTCAGGTTGCTTAACTGCCGTAGAACCAACCACAACGCGCTGTGCGCCAGCTTCTAGTAGATCAACGACATCTTGTTCGTTACGCACGCCACCACCAATCTGGATGTTCGCAGGCGTGCTAGCAAGGAGCTTAGCAATCAAGTCTAACTGACGAGCCGTTGTGTCTTTTGCACCCGTTAAGTCAACAAGGTGAAGCCAACCTGCGCCAGCTTGGTGGTACAAGTTAAACTGCTCAGCTGGGTCTACTTTGTATTCTGTTACTTGCCCGTAGTCTCCTTGGAATAAGCGAACTACTTGACCTTCAATTAAATCTAACGCGGGAATAATCATTTACATTCCTTATAGGGCAACGTTAGCCGCTGCCTAATCCTTATTACAATTCCAAGAAATTCTGAATCAGCTTAGAGCCAGCTTTCGAAGATCGCTCTGGGTGGAACTGAACACCATAATAGTTGCCACTTTGCACTGCGGCTGTGAACGGATTACCGTAATCACATTGTGCGATTGTGTAGTCACCCACCGGCATTGCGAAGCTGTGAACAAAATAGAAGTATTCACCTTCTTCAATGTCTTTAAATAGAGGGTGATTAGGTGTCGCGGTTACTGTGTTCCAGCCCATGTGTGGTAAAGGCAAGTCGCCCGTTTGAAGTAAACGAACTTCACCGTCACACAAACCTAGGCATTCAACTAACTCGTCAGCCTTTTGGCCTTTCTCTTGAGACAATTTGCCTAACAGCTGCATACCTAAACAAATACCTAGCAAAGGCTTCTCTACTTGCTTCACAAGAGAAACAAGGTCGCGCTCTTGCAAGTTCTTCATTGCCTCACTTGCTGTGCCTACACCCGGTAGGAACAGCTTGTCCGCAGCAAGAACAACTTCTGGTTCTTTTGAAATTTCAACTGCGTAGCCTAGACGTTCAATCGCAAACTTCACCGAGGAAACATTGGCACAACCAGTATCAATAATAACGACTTTTTGATCTTTCATTGTTTTTCCTTGCTAACGTTAGCCTTACAGAACGCCTTTGCTGCTTGGTAACTCGTTACCTTCAACTTTGATTGCTTGGCGAAGAGTACGGCCAAACGCTTTGAATAGGCTCTCAATGATGTGGTGATCATTATTACCGTCAGAAGAAAGGTGTAGCGTACAAGCCAATGTATCGGTTAGAGAACGGAAGAAGTGAACCACCATCTCTGTTGAAAGGTCACCCACTTGCTCGCGGCTGAATTTAGCATCGAACTTCAGGTATGGACGGCCAGAAAGGTCTAGCGCACACTGAGCCAAACACTCATCCATTGGTAGGCTGAAACCAAAGCGGCCAATACCACGTTTATCGCCTAATGCATCTTTCAATGCTTGGCCTAAAGCAAGAGCGGTATCTTCTACTGTGTGGTGATCATCAATGTGTAGATCGCCCTTCACAGTCAGGTTCATTTGGAAACCGCCGTGTGTCGCGATTTGATCAAGCATGTGATCGAAGAACCCCATGCCAGTATCGATCTTGTTGCCACCGGTTTCATCAAGGTTTACTGCCACCTTGATGTCCGTTTCTTTAGTGGTACGAACCACTTCAGCAATGCGCGCATTAACCGTCAGATCTTTAACGATTTGTGGCCAGTTAAGCGTGCCTTCAGCTTGCGCATCTGGTCCGTATTGGATACCACGAATTGCCATGTTCTCAGCAAGTTGAAGATCCGTCATTCGATCACCAATCACGACTGACTTTTGGAAGTCAACTTTACCGCCCTGTAGGTATTCTTTAACCATACCCAGCTTAGGCTTGCGGCAAGAGCAATTGTCTTCATCAAAGTGAGGGCAGATTAGAACATCATCAAACTTAACGCCCTGAGACTCAAAGAACTCCATCATCATATTGTGTGGAGCATCGAACTCTTCTTGCGGGTAGCTATCTGTACCTAGACCATCTTGGTTAGTCACCATCACTAAGCGATAACCCGCATCTTGCAGTGCAAGTAGGCTAGGAATCACTAACGGTTCGAATTTTAGTTTGTCTAAACGGTCTACTTGAAAGTCAACTGGCGGCTCAACAATTAAGGTGCCGTCACGGTCTATAAAAAGTATTTTCTGTTGTTTACTCACTTGAACTTCCTTTTAATTTTAAATCTGCTGGCCTAGCTAAAATCAACGCTAACCCAAAATATTGGTTTCATTTGCCAGCCGATTATTAATCCACTAAAACTGGCAAATGTTATTACTGGTAAGCCTTTCGTTACTGATAAAAGTTACGAATGAATCCAAGTGTCTTTTCGCACTCTTCGCGATTACCAATACTAATACGAACACAGTCTTCAATTGGTGAATTACGCAAAATGATGCCCGTATCCCAAGCCGCTTTAAATAACTCATCGCCGTTCGGGAATTTAACCAGTAGGTAGTTACCCCAACCATCAAACACCGTCACTTGAGGCATACCTAGTAAACCGGCTTGTAAATACGCTCGGTTAGCACTTAAATCCAGAACTTGGAACTTAGCACGCGCTAGTCCTTGCTCTGAAAGTGCTTGAACGGCAATGTCAGCAACAGGGATTGGCACTGGATAAGGAGCAATCACTTTTAACAATACATCGATAAGCTCTTTGTTCGCTAGCGTAAAGCCACAACGTAAACCCGCTAAAGCAAATGCTTTCGAGAGAGTTCGAAGAATCGCTAGATTCGGATACTGAGCAAGCAAATCCACCGTTGATGCTTCAGGGCAGAAATCGATATACGCTTCATCCATCACAACAATCGCTTTGTCTTGTGTCATTTCAAGCAGCTTGATGATGTCTTTGCGATCAACCAAATTACCGGTTGGGTTATTTGGACTACAAACAAAGACCACTTTTACGTTGTCAAGTTGAGCTTCAATAGCAGGAAGATCCAATTGCCATTCAGAAGTCAGAGGCACCACTTTACGCTCAACACCAATCGTCTCTGCACTGATTGCGTACATACCGTAAGTGGGTGGGCAGTAAAGAATAGCGTCTTCGTTCGGCTCACAGAAAGCACGAATCAGTAGTTCAATGCCTTCGTCAGCACCACGAGTAGTCAACGTTTGCTCTGGTGCAACACCCGCATATTGAGCGTAAGCATCGATTAGCTCTTTAGGCTGACACTCGCTGTAGCGATTAAGTCGAGTCAGATTTAAGGTGTACTCGTTATCAAACGGAGATTCGTTGGCGTTCAACCATACATCTCCGCTGCCACCAATGCGTCTTGCAGACAAGTAAGGTGTTAGAGCCTGAACTTGTTTTCTTGCTAACTTTTCCATGCCCTACCCTTATTTCGCTTTATTTAGCTGTTCAAATCGATTTAATTTTTCAACTCGGATGGTCACCGCACGTTTGTGTGCGTCCAAACCTTCGGCTTCCGCCATTGTGACTACCGTTGGCGCTAGGCCTTGTAAGCCATCAGCTGTTAACTCTTGTACCGTCATACGCTTAGAGAAATCCGCCAAACCTAGGCTTGAATAAGTCTTGGTATAGCCGTAAGTCGGAAGAACGTGGTTTGTGCCTGATGCGTAGTCACCTGCAGATTCTGGAGACCAGTCACCCAAGAAGATTGAACCTGCATTATCTAGTAATGGCAGCAGTTCACGTGGACTCTTGGTCTGAACAATCAAGTGTTCCGGGCCATAGAAATTCGAAATCGCAATCGCTTGAGTGATCGATTCAGCAATGATGATTAGACTTGAAGCCAATGCTTGCTGAGCGATGTTCGCACGAGACAGCTCTTTCAGTTGCTTCTGAACTGCATCGGTTACTTGGTCGGCAATAACTGGTGATGGTGTTACTAATACAACCTGTGAATCTGGCCCGTGTTCAGCTTGGCTCAGTAGATCAGCAGCAATGAAGTCAGCATCCGCAGTTTCGTCTGCAATCACTAACACTTCAGACGGGCCAGCAGGCATATCAATCGCAGCGCCACGGAAGTCGTTACTTACTTGGCGTTTAGCTTCCGTTACGTAAGCGTTACCTGGGCCGAAGATCTTATCAACCTTAGCAACGCTCTCGGTCCCGTAAGCCATGGCAGCAACGGCTTGACCACCACCAACATTGTAAACCTCATCGATTTTACAAAGATTAGCGACATACAAGATTTCATCCGCGATGGGCGGAGGTGAGCAAAGCACAACCTTACGACAACCCGCAATTTGAGCAGGTACACCTAACATAAGAACCGTTGACGGAAGTGGCGCACTGCCCCCCGGAATATAAAGTCCAACAGTATTAATCGCGCGCGTCACCTGCTCACACACAACACCAGGCTGTGTTTCAACCTTAATTGGCTGTGGCTTTTGAGCTTCATGAAACTTAGCAATGTTGCTGTAAGCTTGCTCCAACGCTTGCTTCATCTCTGGTGTTAGACGAGCACATGCCTCTTCGATCTCACCCGAACTAACTCGGATAGATTCTGGAGTCACACCATCAAACTTTTCAGTCAGTTCCTTAAGTGCGGCATCGCCTTCATTTCGTACTTTTGCAATAACATCAGAAACAGTCGCTGTGATGTTTGCACCTTCAGTAATAGCTGGACGCTCTAATACCGAGTCTTGCTGTGATTCACTTAAAGATTGCCAAACAACGGTTCTCATCGTCACTACCCCATCATTTTTTCGATTGGTAATACTAGAATCGAGCTTGCACCCAACTCTTTCAGCTGTTCCATAGTTTCCCAGAACAAGTTCTCTGTACTTACGAGGTGAACGGCAACTTTGTCTTTGTCTGTAGATAGAGGAAGAACCGTAGGATCTTCAGCCCCAGGTAGTAGAGCTTTGATTTGCTCTAGCTGAGACGTTGGTGCGTGAAGCATGATGTACTTCGACTCTTTCGCTTGTTGAACACCCTGCATACGAGTCAGTAGTTTTTCAATCAATGCCGTTTTGTCTGCATCGAAATCACCAACACGTTGAATCAGTGTTGCTTTAGATTGGAAGATAGCTTCTGCTTCTTTTAGGCCGTTTGCTTCTAGCGTTGCGCCTGTAGAAACTAAGTCTGCAATAGCGTCTGCTAGACCTGCGCGAGGAGCAACTTCAACCGAACCTGTTAGCATACAAGTGCTGAATTCAACACCCTGCTCATCCATGTAGGCTTTTAGTAGTTGTGGGTAGGTTGTTGCAATACGTTTGCCCGCAAGATCTTGTGGGCCGTTGTAGACTTCATCTTTGTTGATTGCGATAGAAAGGCGGCAACCACCGAAGTCTAAACGACGTAGTGTGCGAAACTCTGATGGTTCTTTTAGAGCAACACGGTCTAGTCGAACTTCTTCTAGTTCATTTTCACCGATGAAACCAAGGTCAACCACACCATCCATGATAAGACCTGGGATGTCATCATCACGAACGAGTAACAAGTCGATTGGCATATTTAGTGAATGAACAACTAAGCGCTCACCCATGATGTTAAATTTCACACCACATTTTTTAAGTAGATCTTGGCACTCTTTACTTAAGCGACCTTTCTTTTGAATTGCGATTCTTAGGCGTTGTGTCTGCATTGCTGTATCCCTGTGCAAATATTTGAATTTATTGATTATTTAAAAGTGCTAAAACTAAAAAACCCTCGGAAGACTTTGTCGTCCCGAGGGTTTAAATCTAAATTCTTTGACTTAACCTCCGGGAGAATTCTTGCTCCCGGGTATACGTAAATCTCCCCGAAAGACTAGATAGGGTGATGATGGTGATGAATGTTCATTACTAATTTACGCATACTTATCAGCTCTTAGGTTGTTTGCTGTCTTGTCTCCACACTAACTAAGCTGACACCCTTTTTCAACCATTTATTCGAACTTTTTTCACGAAATTTAAAATTAAATTAACGAACACAAAAAAAGGGAGGCAAACGCCTCCCTTCTCATTATTCAATCAAATGATGATTAGCTTTTACACGTTGCTATCTTGCAACGAGAGAAATAAGCCAATGCAAAACATACCGCAACAAACGTTAGAGACGCTGCGCCAAATGCAATGCCAGTTGATGATGTCATTCCTAGGGTGATAAAACCAATACACGATACGAACGCCACAGACAGCGCATAAGGGAGCTGAGTCGATACGTGGTCAATGTGGTTACAACGCGCACCTGTAGAAGACAGAATCGTTGTATCCGAGATTGGAGAACAGTGATCACCAAATACAGAACCCGCAAGAACCGCACTTAGCATAGGAAGAATTAGCGCGATGTCAGAGGCAGCAGCCATGTCACCCGCAATCGGTAACATGATACCGAACGTACCCCAAGATGTACCTGTCGAGAATGCCATTAGGCCAGCAAGAAGGAACAAGATAACCGGTAGCCAGTGGTAATCGATGTTACCTGTTGCTAGAGAGGATAGGTACGAACCTGTTTTCATGTCGCCAATAACAGAACCAATCGTCCATGCAAATACAAGGATAAGGATAGCGCCAAACATTGAGCTTGCACCAATCCACATTGTTCTTGTGATATCAGCCATAGGCAGTTTCTGTTTGAATACCGTTGCTAGCGCAACGAGTAAACCAATAACACCACCGTAAACCAGAGACTTACCTACATCTGTATTTTCAAATGCACCAAGTAAGTTGAATGCTTGACCATCAGCAGTAAGCGCTTGGCCACCGGTGTAAAGCATTGCTGCAACCGTCGCGACGATTAACGCTACGATTGGCATAACGAGATCAGAAACAGAACCGTTTTCGCTCTCTTGAATATCCAGCTCTTCGTTTAGATCGTGCGCTTGCTTTTGATCATTATCACCTTCAAAACCACGGCCTTGAGAGGCTTCGATCTCATGCTCGCGCATTTTGCCAACATCTAAACCAAACCACGCAACAGCAAACACCATTAATAGCGCGAACACAGCGTAGAAGTTCATTGGGATAAGGCGAACGTAAGCACCCAGTGCAGAATACTCTGTCACACCGTGTGTCACTAAGATGCCACCAATGATAGTGATGATGTAAGCTCCCCAGCTAGAAGCCGGCATGATCACACACATAGGAGCAGCAGTTGAATCTAGGATATAAGCTAGCTTAGCGCGAGATACGTAGAAGCGGTCAGTTACAGGGCGAGAGATGGCACCTACCGCTAAGCTGTTGAAGTAATCATCAACAAAGATGAATACACCTAAAAATGCAGCAAGTAGTTTTGAACCACGTTTGCTCTTAACACGAGACTGTGCCCACTCAGCGAATGCGCGAGTACCGCCAGATAGTGTTAATAATGCCGTTGTCATTCCAAGGATAATTAGGAAAGCAACGATGCTCATGTTCCAAGTGTTAATACCACCATCTTCGATGAAAACACCAGATACTTTAGTAAAGACGTAGCTAGCTGCGTTACCTACTGAGTAGTCAGCAAGTAGAATCGCACCCATGACGATACCGACACCCAAGGAAACTAATACACGGCGGGTAACAATAGCAAGAGTCAAGGCAACCAAGGGAGGAAGCAGCGATAAAGGCGATGTTGCAAAATCTATTAAATTCATGATCTTCAAAAACCAGTTTTTTATTTGGCTAGAGATCTACTGCAGATAAACTTGATACGGCTTATCAAGCTCATGTTGAACTAAGCGAAAGGGAAGTGAACACTTCACCCAACCCTACAGTAGCGCTCCATAGTTTAAAATTAAGACTATGGCAGTGTTGTACCTATTGAGCACAACCCCAGCAAATTGCTTAGATATACAATTTACTTCGGCAATTACACCTTTCATTCCCGTTCATTGGCATCACCCCAACGAAAACTACTCTTTATAATTGCACCTCTACGTGCGGTAACATTATTAACCGTGTAAACCAGAGTTTAACAACAGATTAACCAAAGCACCGCATCAGGTAGCCGCAATTGTACCCATCAAGAGCAACAATGCAACATATCATTCCGAGAAAAATAAGCTTTTTGTTAATGAAGTAATCAATAGAAGAATAGTCAACTTTTACGGATTACTCCACTTAACACATATCAGATATCACCTGTTTTTTTTAAGATATTCTTAATAGTTATTATAAGTTCATTAGAAGTCTATCTTTTCATCTTAAAACACTCGTCTCATTTTCTTATTTAAATAACTAATAGAAGAAATACTATTTGTTTTATTCTTAGGCTCTGTTTATTATTAGGAGGATTATTTAGTTTACCTTGATGGGAAATATCATGTCTGAATTAACAAAAACTCTATTAAATATCCGTAGCCTTCGTGCGTTCTCACGTGAATTAACTCTTGAGCAACTTGAAGAAGCGCTAGACAAGCTGACTATTGTTGTACAAGAACGTCAAGAGTCTGAAGCTGAAGAACGCGCAGCAAAAGCAGAGCAAGAAGCTAAGCTTTCTGCTATCGCAGAACAAATTGCAAAAGACGGAATCGATGTTGCCGATCTTATTGCTGCACTTTCTGGTGAAGCAAAATCTAAAACAACAAAATCTAAACGTGCTCCTCGCCCTGCGAAATACAAATACGTAGACGCGAATGGCGACGAAAAAACTTGGACAGGTCAAGGCCGTACGCCTTCAGCTATCCAAGAACAACTAGATGCTGGTAAATCTCTAGAAGAGTTTGCTCTTTAAGGCATCGAGTTTGCTAAGTGAATCATCAATAACCCACTAAGCAATAGAATTAATATTTAAGTCGACTAAAGTATTATTTACGGCTTCAATATATTCAGAAACAAAAAAGGCTCCTTTCGGAGCCTTTTTTATATTTCTAATAGTGAAATATAAATCAAAAAAATGCCTTATCTTTCCCAGTACGCTTCTTCTAGACTATCTTCTCTTTCAGGAAGGCCTCGAGATAATCGTGGCGAGTGCTGAACTAATACTTCATAACTTGCGCGGTTTGAATATTTACAAACTTGTGAGAAAGAAGAATACGTCAAGAATGAATGCTGATGCTTACTTGAGTTAGGCACATTTTCTTTATGGTACTTATTAGCGGCCATATCATGTAATAGAGCAGACAACGCAGCATCACCGGCACCATTCGTATTCTTAATCTTTTCTGGGCCGCCCATGTAAGGTGCGATATGCGAATAGATTTTCGTTGGATTTTCACATAAATCTTTATGTGCGGGACGACTAAACTCATAACGGTTAAATTCAGCAATCGAGCCTGGTAACAACGGTAATGATGTTTCACGCTTCACTGCATCTTCTGTGTAACCCGCCATAAACAAGCCCACAGGGCCTGCTGTACATAGAACTAAGTCTACCCAATCTAGTGCTTTGTCTGAAGCAGCTAGAGGATCGCTTTCACCCGTTAATGCTTCAGCTTCGTCTTCATTCATTGCAACAACGGTTACATGTTGTTCAAGGAAATCTTTCCAAAACTCTGGATCATCTTGAATAACGAATTTAGTACCAAGCGTTAAAACAACAGGTACATCGTATTTCTTCGCGTACTCAATAGCTTTCATTGTTGCTTCAGGCATAGGGTCACCTGGTTTACAACGAACTAAATACGCCGTTAATACTAAAGCAGAAGCACTTTTGAAAATTTTCTCAGGAATGCTTTCTGGTTTTAATTGGTTCATTTGTCCTTCGCTAATTGCGAAAGTACGTTCACCATCTTCTGTAATTAATGCAAAGCAGCGACCAATTGCGCCATCTACCCCTTGTAAATGGTTCAGATCCATTCTGCTTGATGTATTACATAAATAGCGGTAACCGTAGCTACCAATTTTAATATCTTGGCTCATTACACCCAATAGTGTTGAACGGTCATCCGCCAATACTGAGTAGTTGTGTAATGTATTACCAATTGTGCCACCTGCGTATTCATTAGTGATCAGGCACTGTTCTTTTAATTCTTGATACAAAGATTCAGCAGCTTCATCACCAATAACCAAAGAGTGTCCCTTACTTAAGCCATATTTTTCGATTAGCTCAGAACTCACCTTTGCTTCAATATCCACCAAAGTTTGGTCAATACCGATAATATGGGTACGTGACATTCTTTTGCTCGTTTGAGCTTGGCTTACTAAAGGGTCACGAGCGTGAACCGGAAAATAGTGCTTTGATTTACGTTGTCCAGGGAATTTCATAGGGCTAGTCTAAGTCAAGGGGAAATAGGTGGCGGATTCTACCGCGCTATATTTAACGCGGCAATCTTTCAAACTATAGCAAACGTTTGCTAGGCTATTTTTTTATTCGCCTTCCATAAAGCTAAGATCAGGCAGCATGCCCAAATGCTCGGCGTAACGTTTTTGATTAAACTCTGCGCCGTTTTTCATTACATCAAATACTTCAATTGCCAGTGCACATGCCATCGCTACAATTGCCTCTTCACGAGGTGTACCTGTCATCATTAAACGCATTAGCGTCTCTTTAACTTTTACTGGTTGCCCATCTTCAAGTTGGTTCTCGATAATCTCGATCAACTGTTCTTCTTGCATAAACTCATTTTGTTCAGACATTTTTTATCTCAGCTCTTGGATTTTGAGCGACTATGCCACATATAGATCTGACATCCTAGCGAGTCTCCTCGCGTTCATGCGATTCTCTAACGAAGTCAGCGCATTATTTGTGCAAATGAAACTGTGATTCCGGTCTCGGATCTGTCACGGTGTTTCTCTTTCTGTTAGAATCTGCGACCAAGTAATAGTAACGGTGTTTAGACATGTCAGATATCAGCTCTGGAAACAGCGAAAAGAAAGTAATTGTCGGTATGTCCGGCGGTGTAGATTCGTCAGTATCGGCGTATCTTCTTCAGCAACAAGGCTATCAGGTAGAAGGCCTTTTCATGAAAAACTGGGAAGAAGACGATAACGAAGAATACTGCACGGCAGCTGAAGACCTTGCTGATGCTCAAGCGGTATGTGACAAGTTAGGTATCCACCTTCACACTATCAACTTTGCAGCAGAGTACTGGGATAATGTATTCGAGTACTTTCTGGAAGAATACAAAGCGGGTCGTACACCGAACCCAGATATCCTTTGTAACAAAGAAATCAAATTCAAAGCATTCTTAGAGTTTGCGGATGAAGTATTAGACGCAGACTACATCGCGATGGGTCACTATGTTCGTCGTACTTTCCCAACACAAGAAGAGCTAGACGCTGGTGCGAAGCCAGAAATGCTACGCGGCCTAGACGGCAATAAAGACCAAAGTTATTTCCTTTATACGCTAAGCTCAGATCAAGTGGCACGCAGCCTATTCCCTGTGGGTGAATTAGAGAAGCCAGAAGTACGACGTATTGCTGAAGAGCAAGACTTGATCACTGCGAAAAAGAAAGATTCAACAGGCATCTGCTTTATTGGTGAGCGAAAGTTCACTGAGTTCTTAGGCAAATACCTACCCGCTCAACCGGGAAACATCGAGACACCAGAAGGCCAAGTTATTGGGCAACACCAAGGCTTGATGTACCATACGCTAGGCCAACGTAAAGGCCTGCATATCGGTGGTACCAAAGGTGGCGGCGGTAATGAAGAACCATGGTTTGTTGGTGAAAAAGATCTTAAACGTAATGTTCTGATCGCGGTACAAGGTAAAGACCACCCTCTTTTAAAATCAGAAGGTTTGATCGCTTCTCAGCTTCATTGGGTTAATCGCACACCAATTACTGAAGTTATGACGTGCACGGTAAAAACACGTTACCGTCAGACCGATATTCCTTGTACAATCATCCCAATTGATGACGAGAACATTAAGGTTATTTTTGACGAACCACAAATTGCGGTGACCCCAGGTCAATCAGCAGTGTTCTACCTAGACAACGTATGTCTTGGTGGTGGTATCATTGAAAAGCGCATCTAACCAATAATCGAACGACAAACAATAGAAGACAACTAGGAGTTACTACGTGGCTAATACACTTTATGACCGTACTATTGCTTTCGCTGGAATTTGCCAAGCTGTGGCTTTGGTTCAACAAGTAGCGAAAGACGGCCATTGTGATAAAGATGCCTTCGAAGCTTCACTCAGTGCCATTTTAAATACCAATCCAGCGAACACCGTGGGTGTCTTTGGACGTGAAGCGAACCTAAAGCTTGGCCTTGAGTGCTTAGTAAAAGGTATCGATAGTACTCCCGCTGGTAGCGATATTACTCGCTACATCATCAGCTTGATGGCACTTGAGCGTAAGCTATCTTCTCGTAACGACTCTATGTCTCAGCTTGGCGATCGTATTCAAACTGCAGAACGTCAAACTGAACACTTTGATCTGTTTGACGAGCAAATGATCAGCAACCTAGCCAGTATCTACCTTGATGTTGTGAGCCCTATCGGCCCGCGTATTCAGGTTTCTGGGACGCCAGCTGTACTTCAACAGACGTCGAGCCAGCATAAGGTTCGTGCCCTGCTGCTATCAGGAATTCGAAGCGCTGTGTTATGGCGTCAAGTTGGCGGTAAACGTCGCCACCTTATCTTCGGTCGCAAGAAGATGATCGAGCAGGCTCAAATCCTGCTAGCTCGCATGTAATTTATTAGCTCGCGCCTCGTCGCGAGCTTGTTTTTTGTACCAACACAACTCTCACGCAAACGATTGCGCAATATGCGTGACAATTGAGATTGTTACTGGTATAAACCTCTCAAAATTTAGAAAACTCAATTCAGGAGAACACCATGGAACTGTCAGCATTGACTGCTGTTTCACCAGTAGACGGCCGTTACGGAAGCAAGACTGTTGCATTACGCAGCATCTTTAGTGAGTTTGGCCTACTAAAGTACCGCTCTATCGTTGAAGTTCGTTGGTTACAAAAGCTTGCAGCTACAGATGCAATCAAAGAAGTACCAGCGTTCAGTGCAGAAGCTAACCAGTTTCTTGATGAACTAGCAGCTAACTTCAGTGAAGAAGATGCTCTACGTATCAAAGAGATCGAGCGCACGACTAACCACGACGTTAAAGCGGTTGAGTACTTCTTGAAAGAGAAAGTTGCTGGCGTTCCTGAACTTCACGCTGTAAACGAATTTATTCACTTTGCATGTACTTCTGAAGACATCAACAACACATCTCACGCGCTTATGCTTAAAGAAGCTCGTGACACAGTGATTCTTCCAGAAATCCGTAACGTAATTGATGCTATCAAAGCACTTGCGAACGAGTACCGCGACATTCCATTACTGTCTCGTACACACGGTCAGCCGGCTTCTCCTTCTACTATGGGTAAAGAGATGGCTAACGTTGCGTACCGTATGGAACGTCAATACAAGCAAATCGAAAACGTTGAGATCCTAGCGAAAATCAACGGTGCTGTAGGTAACTACAACGCACACCTTTCTGCATACCCAGAAGTTGAATGGCACCAGTTCAGCGAAGAGTTCATCACTGAATCTCTTGGCGTAACTTGGAACCCGTACACAACTCAAATCGAACCTCACGATTACATCGCTGAGCTTTTTGATGCAGTTGCACGTTTCAACACAATCCTTCTGGACTTCGACCGTGACGTTTGGGGCTACATCGCTCTTGGTCACTTCAAGCAGAAGACTATTGCTGGCGAAATCGGTTCTTCTACAATGCCGCATAAAGTTAACCCAATTGACTTCGAAAACTCTGAAGGCAACCTTGGTCTAGCAAACGCAGTATTCAGCCACCTTGCACAAAAGCTTCCAGTTTCTCGCTGGCAGCGTGACCTTACTGACTCTACGGTTCTTCGTAACCTAGGTGTTGGTGTTGGCTACGCTATCATTGCATACACTTCGACTCTGAAAGGTATTAGCAAGCTAGAAGTTAACCGTGAAGCGCTACTTGCTGAACTAGACAAGAACTGGGAAGTACTAGCAGAACCAGTACAAACAGTAATGCGCCGTTACGGCATCGAGAAGCCATACGAGAAGCTAAAAGAGCTAACTCGTGGTAAACGTGTAGATGGCGAAGGCATGCGTGCATTCATCGACGGCCTTGAAATCCCTGCAGACGAGAAAGTTCGTCTGAAAGAGATGACTCCAGCGAACTACATCGGTCAAGCTATCGAGCTAACTGACAAGCTGTAAGATTCGAATTTCGAATCACAGAATAGACTAAGGCTTCCCATGTGGAAGCCTTTTTGTTGGGCGGAAGAAAGTGTGCTTAGTACGCGCTGTTATCAAAAGAACATAGCCCCCCTCCTAATTACCCTACACATGTCAGTCCGTGCGATATCAACCAATAAATATTGCAACGCTTCATCACTAGTAACCCTCTATCACCAGACACATATCCCTCGGATACTTACTGTCTTGAATACCAAGATCAAAAAAGGCCTCCCGAAGGAAGCCTTTCAAAGGTCTCTTGTCGTCTAGCGACGAGAATTACGTAGCGATTACATGTTACGTAGAGACGCAATACGCTTGTCTAGTGGTGGGTGGCTCATCAGAAGCTCAGTAAGCGATTTCTTGCCGTTGATACCAAATGCCATCATAGAACCTTCTAGTTGTGGCTCATGGCTCACCTTAAGACGCTCTAGCGCTGCTATCATCTTCTCTTTACCTACTAAGTGCGCAGCACCTGCATCGGCATGGAATTCACGATGACGGCTGTACCACATCGTAATGAAGCTTGCTAAGAAACCAAATACTAATTCCAGCACCATAGACACACCAAAGTACACCATCATGTTGCTGCCACCCTCTTCTTCGTTGTCATTCGACGCAACAATGTTGGCGATGAAACGAGATAGGAAGATAACGAACGTGTTCACCACGCCCTGCATTAGCGTCATGGTCACCATATCACCGTTCGCGATGTGACTCACTTCATGCGCTAACACTGCTTCAGCTTCATCACGCGTCATGTTGTGTAGCAGACCCGTAGAGACTGCTACTAATGAATCATTACGCTTAGCGCCCGTCGCGAATGCGTTGATGTCTGGCGAGTCGTAGATCGCCACTGTTGGCATACCAATACCAACTTGTTGAGATTGACGGCTTACCGTCTCCATCAACCAATGTTCTGTTTCGTTACGTGGGCTTTCAATGACCATACCGCCTACCGATCGTAGCGCCATTTTCTTTGACATCATCAATGAAATGAATGAGCCACCAAAGCCAAATACTGCAGCCATCACCAATAAGCCTGATAGGCTACCAGGTTGCATACCTGTAACTGCGTATACAATATTAAGAACAACACTTAGTACCAATACAACCGCTAGGTTGGTTGCAAGGAACAACATTACTCGCTTCATTACTTATCTCCGCATGAAAGCTGTTTTTATAAAACTTATTATTATAGACAAGGCAGACAGCAATTTATTCCAACCTTGAAGACTTATACTTACTTATACATATAGTCTTAGATTAAGAAAACAAGGTTAAGCATTAAATTGCAACATTTGATTACGAGACCATATTCGAATCACCTCCAGTCTATTAGACCTAAGTCGTATGGTGTCGGTATAACAATCCGTTTACAGTGGCTTCAGATGATTTATTGGCTAGTCCATGTACAAAAAGGGAAGAATCATGGTTGAAGGTACTAACACTCAAATGGCTATCGATTTACTGTGCTGTCACCTAGGGATTACTGAAGAAGAAGCAAAAAAGCAGATTGGGATCCTAACACCGCAAGCGGCACAGACAAAAATCACAGAGACACAACAAGCACTAATGGGACTTACAAAAGAACACTAACCCATAGCGACTTGTTCAAAGGCCAGTTGTTTATAAACTCATGGCCAAAAGGCTTAACATAGCAAAAGGGCTGCAATCGCAGCCCTTTTCTTGTTTAACGTATAACTCGAAGTTTAAAGGTCGAGCAATGGCTGTATATTAATATACTTACCAATGTTCTTAGACTTTGCTCTTGGCACATACGGAATTTCACCTAACTTCGGTGCACCTAGCTTATCTTCAAGCATCGCTATAATTTCAGCGTAATGTTCAGTACCTGGGTTAATGCGGTTTGCAACCCAACCTACTAGGTTCAGTCCATCAGCACGAATCACTTCTGCAGTTAGCAGTGCATGACTCAAACAGCCAAGCTTAATGCCGACCGTCAATACCACTGGCAGCTGCTCTTTTTTGACCCAGCTAGACAAATATTCTTCATCAGAAACCGGTACACGCCAACCACCAGCACCTTCAACTAACACGATGTCAGAGTTTTGCTTATGCTCTGCCAACTTAGCTGATAATACGGTTTCATCAATCACCACACCATCATGCTTTGCTGCAATGTGTGGTGATGATGGTAGCAACAGCGCATACGGATTAACGTCTTCGTAGGCGATATCTTGCGTCGCAGCTTCTTGAAGGTGCAATGCATCACTGTTACGTAACCCTTCAGGGTATTGTTCACACCCTGCTGCAACTGGCTTATAACCAATTGTTGATAAATCTTGTGCGGCCAAAGCTTGAAGAATCGCTTTTGAAACCATAGTTTTTCCCACTTCGGTATCCGTACCTGCAATGAATAATGCATCAATCATAATTGAATAACCCCTAAACAAACTTGATATGTTGCTGGCAAGAAACCTTGATGGTTTTTAAACTCTCGATATTCCCGTTCAACAAGCTGCAACATGCGGCGACTTGTTAAACCTTGTGAGCGACCACTTACGTGATTAGCGCCGATACCTTTAAGGTCGCGCATCAGTTCAAACGCAGTGTCGTACCAAACGGTGATGGTGGGCAAGTCTAGTTGATGAGCCGTACAGCTAGATTGCGCTAACGCAATTTTTACCTGATTGATTGTAATAAAATGGTTAACGTGTTGATGTGCGTCAATTTTGGACCACGACTTTTTCAGTTCAAACAGTGATCCATCAAGCAAAGTTGAGAAAATAACACGTCCACCAACCGCTGTAACACGCTTCATCTCTCTCAAAGGCGACGACAAGTCGTCACACCATTGCAACGCAAGGCTAGAGAAAACGATGTCAAAGTGCCCGTCTTCAAACGGTAATTGCTCGGCATCGGCTTGTTGATATGAAGAGACTGATACACCACAGCGCTGTTTTGCTTCGTCCAACATTCCATTGGAAAGGTCAGCACATACCACTGCAGCACCTCGCTTAACTAACTGTTCAGAGAAATACCCTGTACCACAACCTAGATCGAGCACCTTTAACCCAGAGAGGTCACTCGGTAGCTTATCCAATAGTCGGTGGCCTACATCGCGCTGAAACTCAGCGTGTTTGTCATAGGTTGCAGCTGCTTTGCCGAAGGCTTCAGCAATCGCACTCTTATCTTGGCTTACGTAATTATGCACTACTGCTTCTTGTGACATTTACTGAGCCTCTTTCTTTAATTCAAAGCTTGATTCTATGCTTGGTTTGCTTCCAGAGTCGTTGCTTCGCTCTATTGCTTGAAGCAACGAGTCAGTTAACTGAAGAATCTGTTTCTGACTGTGGTTCGCCGTTAAGGTAATACGCAAACGAGCAGTCCCAATAGGCACCGTTGGTGGCCTTATTGCCGTTACCCAAACTTGGTTGCGCTTTAACTCTTCAGCAATAGATAGTGCTGCTTGGGCTTCGCCGATTAAAAATGGCTTGATCGGCGTCTGAGTATCAATAAAACCTTTCACATCATTCATCTGCTCTGCATAGAGAGCGCCTAACTCCGTGAGTTTCTCACGACGCCACTCTTGCGTTTGAATCATCTGGCATGCATGAGACAAAGCCACCGCTTGTGAAGGTGGCATTGCCGTCGAATACACATGATGACGCGCACACTGAGTTAAGTAATCACCCACTTCTGACGAACAAAGAATCGCAGCACCAGAAAGGCCAAATGCTTTACCAAAGGTCACCACCAAGATATCAGGTGAGATTTGTGCGGCGTTGCAACTCCCTGCCCCGTTATCACCTAATACGCCAATACCGTGGGCATCATCAACCACCAACCAACTGTCGTATTGATTAGTCAGGCTAGATATCTGGCTGAGAGGCGCTTGATCACCATCCATGCTGAACACACCCTCAGTCACAACCAAGGATTGTGGAGTTTGACTCAATAGCGACTCTAAATGTTGCGTGTCGTTATGCTTAAAGCGTTTCATGGTTGCAGGTGAAAGCATCCCCGCTTCCATCAAAGAGGCGTGGTTGAGCTTATCTTGCAGTAGAAAATCGTCTTTTTCGAGCAGAGAAAACAACAAAGCTTGATTAGCACTGAAACCAGAACTAAATAGAATGGCACGTTCAAAGCCAAGCCATTCACACAGCTGAGCCTCTAAATTTCGATGAGCAGGACTAAAACCCGTGACCAATGGCGATGCTGCACTTCCAGCACCATATTTGGAAAGTCCGGTTTGCCATGCATCGACCAGTTCAGGATCGTTTGCCAAGCCTAGGTAATCATTACTCGAAAAGTTAATAAAGCGAGAAC
This sequence comes from Vibrio sp. 10N.222.54.E6, assembly GCF_041473955.1. Classification (NCBI taxonomy): domain Bacteria; kingdom Pseudomonadati; phylum Pseudomonadota; class Gammaproteobacteria; order Vibrionales; family Vibrionaceae; genus Vibrio; species Vibrio sp. 10N.222.54.E6. The sequence continues at coordinate 152,350 of NZ_JBFRTD010000010.1, forward strand.
CTTCACTATTAAGCAAAGGGCTATTGCTGTTTTCGAGCACCTTAAGTTGACGAGTTAACCCTTGCTCACGGCGATGAGCAAGGGCACTTTTGATGCGAGATTTAAACAGTGGCATCGTAGAACATGTCATCTTTCGTTGGACGAGCAGCAACGCGCTCCACCACTTGATCTAACAGTTCATTTTCTTGAATTTCGTCTGGCTTCTGAGCCACCTGTTGGCTGTTGATACCTAACTTCTTAAACAGCTGCATGTCCGTGTCTTCATCTGGGTTTGGCGTAGTCAGTAGCTTACAGCCGTAGAAGATAGAATTCGCACCCGCCATGAAACACATAGCTTGCATCTGTTCGTTCATGTTCTCACGGCCTGCTGATAAACGAACCGCAGACATAGGCATCATGATGCGAGCAATCGCAATCAGTTTGACGAAGTCGAAAGACTCAACATCATCGACGTTTTCCATCGGTGTGCCTTTGACTTTTACGAGCATGTTGATTGGTACACTTTCTGGGTGAACAGGAAGGTTCGCAAGCTCTACAAGCAGGCCTGCACGGTCATTGGTACTTTCGCCCATACCAATAATACCACCAGAACAGATCTTCATACCGGCATCACGCACATGAGATAGCGTATCTAAACGGTCTTGGTAAGTACGAGTGGTGATGATGCTGCCGTAGAACTCCGGAGACGTATCAAGGTTATGGTTGTAGTAATCCAAACCTGCGTCCGCTAGCTCACCTGCTTGATCAGGCGTTAACATGCCTAGTGTCATACATGTTTCTAGGCCCATGCCTTTCACACCTTTGATCATGTCAGTTAGGTGAGGCATATCGCGTTCTTTCGGGTTTTTCCATGCCGCGCCCATACAGAAGCGAGTCGAGCCTGCGTTCTTGGCTTTTTGCGCCGCATCCAAAACACGCTCGACTTCCATTAAGCGTTCTTTGTCGACATCCGTTCGGTAGTGAGCACTCTGAGGGCAGTACTTACAATCTTCAGGACAAGCACCTGTCTTAATCGATAACAGTGTACTCACCTGCACGTGGTTGTGCTCTTGGTACTGTCTATGAACCACTTGAGCTTCAAACATTAAATCCATAAACGGTTTTTCAAGCAGTGCTCTTACTTCAGCAACTGTCCAGTCATGACGAACTTCCACGTGTCGATCCTTTTTTATTATTTGATGTTACATCTCTATCAATAGAGATTGTATTTATGCTTGGATAGTCTACCGACAAGCTTTAGACTGTCAACACATTGATAATATCAAAAGTTTACATCTGGTTATTTTTTAGCCACACCAAGAATGGAAGTTACTATGGATCTCGCCTTTGACCGCCAGCATATCTGGCATCCTTATACATCAACGTTGACACCTCTGACCTGCTACCCAGTCACTAACGCAGACGACGTTTACCTAGAATTAGAGGGCGGAAAACGAATTATTGATGGTATGTCCTCTTGGTGGTCAACCATCCACGGCTACAATCATCCAGAGCTCAATGCTGCAGCTCACAGCCAAATCGATAAGGTTTCGCATGTTATGTTTGGAGGTATCACCCACCAGCCTGCTATCGATTTATGTAAGAAACTTTTGAACCTAGCACCAAATAATCTCGAGCACGTATTCTTGGCTGATTCAGGTTCAGTAGCCGTAGAGGTTAGTCTCAAGATGGCTCTCCAATACTGGCACGCTAAAGGGCAACCTCGTTCAAAATTCCTCACGTTGAGAGATGGTTACCACGGTGATACCTTTGCGGCAATGTCAGTGACCGATCCTGATAACTCAATGCATAGTCTCTACAAAGGCTTTTTGCCTGAGCACGTCTTTGCCGATTCACCAAAAACTGGCTTCTGGGATGAGTGGAACTCAAGTGACATCGATAGCTTTCGAGAAAAGCTAACGGTCCACCACAAAGAAGTGGCAGCTGTGATCTTAGAACCAATCGTTCAAGGCGCTGGCGGCATGCGCATCTACCACCCTGAGTTCCTAAAACAAGTTCGCCTACTGTGTGATGAATTCAACGTATTACTTATTTTGGATGAGATTGCGACCGGCTTTGGCCGTACAGGGAAATTGTTTGCTTGCGAACATGCCGATGTTCAACCTGATATCTTATGCGTAGGGAAGGCTTTAACTGGTGGCTACATGACGCTGTCAGCGACGCTTGCGAGTAAAGATGTCGCCGACACGGTATGTGGCGGTGAAGCCGGGTGCTTTATGCACGGGCCAACCTTCATGGGCAACCCTTTAGCTTGTGCAGTAGGTGCGGCAAGTTTGTCCATCATAGAGCAAGGTCATTGGCAAAATCAGACTCATCAGATTGAACAACTCTTTTCTGAGTTACTACCGCCTCTACTCAAGCATGCTCTTGTCAAAGATGTTCGCTGGTTGGGCGCTATTGGCGTCGTTGAAACCCACACACCTGTCGATATGGAAACCATCCAAGCTCACTTTGTTGAACAAGGCGTTTGGATACGTCCGTTTGGTAAGTTGATTTATATGATGCCTCCTTTCATTAGCAAGGCTGAGCACATCGAACAACTTGTTTCATCTATTGATAAAGCCCTCCAACAATCTGCTTGCTTCAAACCAAGTTGATTTAACAAACATCATTTAGAAAACCTATAAGCCGCCCATAAAATACTAACGGCGGCTTATCCTTCACGTGAAAAACCAGCCAACAAACACACCCCAAGCCATTGTTTTATCTTTGATTTGAACTCGAAAAACCCCACAAATAAATTTAATCCTCTCCATAAAAACAATTAGCAAAAGAGTGTTACCTATCGGGTAAAAAGCCGTCATAAAATACGCGCCATTTTGGTACTGAATATAATGAATGACCTTCCTTATTCGAGTTCATCTCAGAATCAAATTAGCCAATATTTTTAACTCCTATTAGATAAAAATATTCGCAAAAAAAGAATCCAATTCTAGCGAAGGCTTATATCAACTTCGTAGAAACCTAACGCTTCTTGTTTTGTCGGTCGTGCAAGACATCAAGACAATCCGCAATAGCTACGTAATTCACGTCAGTAAATAATTTAAAGTAAGCATGAAATTAACCCAACTAAATGCACTTATCATTGATGACTCAACGATAGTGTTATCAACTATTCGTAACATGCTGGTTCATATTGGTTTTTCAGAACGTTTGATTGCCATTGCGAAATCACCTCGTGTTGCAATGACCATCACGAATGACACAACTTTTGATGTCATCATTTGTGATTACAACTTTGGTAACACGATCAACGGCAAACAGCTATTTGAAGAATTGAAGCAAGCCAACAGATTAAAAGATGACGGAATATTTATTCTTGTTACAGGTGAAAATTCAGCTCTATCGATACGCCCTATCCTTGAACTACGACCTGATAACTATTTGTTAAAACCGTTTAACCGCGAAACTCTAAAACAGCGCATCACCAGTTCCTTAAGGAAGAAGCTGATTTTACAAGACATTTATAAGGCTGAGAGAGAGAATAACTATCAAGCGGGCCTAGAGCATTGCGAAGGGCTTGCCGCGTTTCATCCCGAATACTTCGCAACAATCCAGCAATTTCGAGGGAGCTTTCTATCAAAACTAGAGCTCTACGAGGAAGCCAAGAATGTCTATCGGAAAGCGATAGATGAAGGCAGTTTTGATTGGGCTCAAGCAGGATTAGCAAACAGCCTTGCGAATTTGGGGCAGCTTAGCGAAGCACAGTCGATGATTGAAAGTTTGATCAATTCTGCGCCAACCTGCATTTTGTATCGAGACCAAGCAGCTCAAGTAAACCTGATCAGCAATAAGGTTCCGGCAGCCATTGCTCACTTCAAGTTAGCGAGTAAACTAACACCAGGTAACTCTGAGAGAGAGCTTGCAATCGCAAATCTATGCTTATCGGTTAATGATACTAAAACAGCGCTATTCCACTACCAAAACCATGTGCAAATCAATAAGGACACCTTTCGAGACAACCTATATATGAAGCTAAGTCATATACGATTCTTGCTCTATTGCGCCTCAGATGGCATCGATAAGCAAGCGAATTTGGGTCACGTCAATTACTTAATTTCGAAGATCCCTACCGAGGCAAGATCAGGGCTTCAAACTGACTTAGCACTTATCGCAGCTCACATCGCGATGGAAGCTAACCAATATCAAAAAGCAGTCACTATACTAACCGCATTGCACGATAAGAATGACTTTGATGCCTTCCCTGTGATTTATCACCATGCATGGTTATTGGATAGGATGAGCTGTGAAAACGAGTTTAAAATTGCGGAAAACCGTTGCAGCATGTTGATAGTGAAAACAGCGAGCGAGACAGTGGTTTCAAGTCAGATAACGATGTGCACTGAGATGAAACATCGCAACACCGCAAAAATGAACTGGCTCAAAGAGAAGAATATCGGCATCAAACTAGCAAAGTCAGACTACAAACAGGTGCTTGTGGCTTACTTAGATATTCATAAACGATGTCCGATGATCAAGAACGTATGTATGAATACGATAAAATTGCTCTCTGTTATTTGGCCTGATTCAATGGGTGCAAAACAAGTGCTAACCATCATCAAGCAATGTGACGAAGTGATCACACAGCTTTATACGATTGATGAGCTGACACAAAACAACTATCAAAACTATTACCGAAAGGCGCTTCTGGCATGTAAGCAAGCAGACTTGGCCTGGAAACAAGCAAACAATACTTCCGAGGCTGCCTTCTCATATATGTAGCTTCTATTTAAACAACGTCCGCATACAAAAAAGGCTTTGCCATTACAGCAAAGCCTTTTAAATATTCTAACAAGTCAGATTAATCTAAATTTGATTAACCAAAATTGGCATTAGCCGATGTGCGTTACGCCGCCCATGTATGGTTGAAGTACTGTTGGGATAGCAATACGGCCATCTGCTTCTTGGTTGTTCTCAAGAATAGCAACCATAGTACGACCAACAGCAAGACCAGAACCGTTAAGTGTGTGTACAAGTTCAGGTTTCTTCTCGCCTTTACGACGGAAACGAGCTTGCATACGACGCGCTTGGAAATCCCACATGTTTGAACAAGAAGAAATTTCACGGTATGTCTCTTGTGCTGGAACCCAGACTTCTAAGTCGTAAGTTTTCGCAGAACCGAAGCCCATGTCACCCGTACATAGAATCACTTTACGGTAAGGAAGCTCTAGAAGTTGAAGTACTTTCTCAGCATGACCTGTTAGCTCTTCAAGCGCTGCCATTGAGTCTTCTGGCTTAGTAATTTGTACTAATTCAACTTTGTCGAATTGGTGCATACGGATAAGACCACGAGTGTCACGACCGTAAGAACCCGCTTCAGAACGGAAACATGGAGTGTGAGCTGTCATCTTAAGTGGCAGTTCAGCTTCATCAGTAATCGTGTCACGAACCATGTTCGTTACCGGTACTTCCGCAGTAGGGATAAGCGATAACGTCTTAAGCGGTACATCACTTACTTGCTCAGTTAGCGGGCTTGTGTGGAACAAGTCTTCGCCGAACTTAGGAAGTTGACCAGTACCGTATAGGCTATCGTGGTTCACTAGGTACGGTACGTACATTTCTGTGTAGCCGTGCTCATCAGTGTGAAGGTCCAGCATGAACTGAGCAATAGCACGGTGTAGACGTGCGAATTTGCCTTTCATCACGATAAAACGAGAACCAGAGATTTTAACTGCGCTAGCAAAATCAAGACCGCCAGACATTTCGCCAAGATCCACGTGATCTTTCACTTCGAAGTCGTAAGTCTTAGGTTGACCCCAACGAGAAACTTCTACGTTGTCGTCTTCATCTTTACCATCTGGCACTTCTGCGTCAGGTAGGTTAGGAATTGACATTGTGATCGCTTCTAGCTCAGATTGAAGCTCAGCCAATGTTACTTTAGCTTGGTCTAGTTCTGCGCCTAAGTTGCCTACTTCTGCAAGGATACGCTCAGCTTCTTCATGGTCGCCTTTTGCTTTCGCTTGACCAATGGACTTCGATCGAGAGTTACGTAACGCTTGTAGCTCTTCAGTTTTCATCTGAAGGGACTTACGTTTTTCTTCAAGTTCACGAATTGTCTCTACATCAAGGGTGAAGCCTCGACGTGCTAATTTTGCCGCTGTTTCATCCAGCTCAGCTCGAAGTAATTTAGAATCCAGCATTGCTAATCCTATGCTTTAGTTATTTGAATATTCAGTAGATTGCTACTGAATCACTGCTAAACCCCTAAAACTGGTGCTATTTCGACCAATTTGTAACGATTTAATTGAATTTTTATGACTAGGTAACGATATCCAAAAAAGACTACTTTTCATAGCGTTTTTGTGGGCTTTTTGCGTCCAAATCCGCCAGATAATCTAGCTTCTCGCCAATTTTGGTCTCTAAGCCTCGTTTTGTTGGGAAATAGTATTGTGTTTCGCCCATTTCAGGCGGTAAATACTTTTCGCCAGCCGCGTAGGCACCTGGTTCATCATGAGCATAACGGTATTCCTGCCCGTAGCCCATGTCCTTCATCAAAGTTGTGGGTGCATTTCTTAAATGATGAGGCACTTCATATTCAGGAAGATTATGCGCATCCGTTAAGGCTTGCTTCCAAGCGGTGTAAACGGCGTTACTCTTTGGTGCACACGCTAAATAGACAACTGCCTGAGCAATCGCACGCTCCCCTTCTGCAGGGCCAATACGCGTGAAGCAATCCCAAGCCGACATCGCAACCTGCATTGCTCTTGGGTCAGCATTACCAATATCTTCAGAAGCAATCGCTAATAAACGCCTTACGATATACAAAGGGTCACAACCCGCCGCAATCATTCGCGCCGACCAATACAACGCCCCATCAGGGTTTGAACCGCGAATCGATTTGTGAACGGCAGAGATTAGGTCGTACCAAATATCCCCCTTATTATCGAAACGAGCAACCTTCTCACCAGCCACTTCCGCTAACAACTGCAACGTTATCGCTTTCTCGCCTTTGTCGTTGTCTTCTGCCATGTCATACAGCAGCTCAAGATAGTTGAGCGACATACGTGCATCACCGTTGACCAGTTCAGCGAGGCGATCTAGTACGTTATCAGCAAAATCAGCCGACACATCACCTAGGCCACGCTGTTTATCTTCAATGGCTTGGCGAATGACGAGAGAAATATCCTCTGTATTGAGCGAAGTCAATTTGTAAACACGCGCACGCGACAACAAAGCGTTGTTCAATTCAAAAGAAGGGTTTTCTGTCGTCGCGCCAATAAACGTAACCGTGCCATCTTCGATATGAGGTAGAAAAGCATCTTGCTGACTTTTGTTAAAGCGATGGACTTCGTCCACAAATAAAATCGTTCTACGCCCTGCTTGCTTGTTCTCACGCGCTTTTTCAATGGCGATACGAATGTCTTTTACACCCGAAGTCACCGCAGATACGCGCTCGACTTCTGCATTGGCGTAATTAGCTGCCACTTCTGCCAGCGTGGTTTTACCGGTGCCCGGAGGCCCCCATAAAATCATGGAGTGGATATGGCCCGCCTCCAACGCTCTGCGAAGGGGTTTACCTGGACCTAATATATGCTGCTGACCAATATACTGTTCAACAGTTTCAGGTCTCATACGAGCAGCAAGGGGACGAAAATCTTCGTCCCCCGCAAAATCTAAGCTGTAATTACTCAATTGCAATCTCTTGATTCGTTGATGGCATCAATACCTATCGACTTACTACCAAACGATCTGCCAGTTTGGATCAGTTTCTTTGGTCGTCGACCTCGACACCTTCCGGCGCCACAAAAGTAAAGCGGTCTGCAGCAGGTTTACCTAAGTCAACATTGTTAAAGGTAAACTCACCTTTTTGGCCGTCTTGTTCAATCACATTAAAGCCCTGAACAATGCCTTTCTCAGTGATGTTAATCTGGAAATCGCCCTGATTAGAGTCCACAGCCGTTGGCGTTAGCGTAAATTGGTTACCCGTTTGCGCAACATTGTAGTTATCCCAATCACTTGCTTGGTTACGAGTCAGCAATACAAATGGCGTTTGCGATGTGGCTTGTTCTTGCCAGTAAATGCTCACTTGTTCAATGAACGGACTGTAGTACCACAAGCTTTGACCATCAGAGACCAATAGGTTTTCATCAGGGAAAGTCGTTTCCCAACGGAACAAGCTAGGGCGTGCAATCTCTACTGTGCCCTCGCCTTCCATCACAACATCACCGTCAGGGCTGGTGACAACTTGTTTAAAGTCAGCGCTAAAACCTGCATTCAGCGACAAGCGGCTACTCAACTCTTCTTTCGGAGAAGCAAATACTGAGAAGCTCATAAATAAAAGTGCGAATACTTTTTTCATCAATAATCCTGTTAGAACATAAGTCGGTCATGTTTTGGTTTTGACCGACTGAATAGTTATGAGTTCCTATTGGAACTAATCTTTTGGTGGCGCGGGCGCCAAGACTTCTCGGTTACCGTTATGTCCTGGAGCACTGACAATACCTTGAGCTTCTAATTGCTCAACAATTCGTGCGGCACGGTTGTAGCCGATCTTAAATCGACGTTGCACACCAGAAACTGAACCACGACGTGAATGGACAACGTGTTCGACAACTTGATCAAACAGAGGATCGACTTCTTCATCGCCTTCCATTTTCTCACCTGGTAACAGTGTTTCTGGGGTTTGGTCGCCGTTAGTAATCTCTTCAATATAGTTTGGCTTACCGCGTGCTTTCCAGTTATTCACGACCGCATGTACATCATCATCAGATGCAAATGCGCCGTGTACACGAGTTGTGTGGCTTGAACCCGGTGGCAAGTACAACATATCACCCATACCCAATAATGATTCTGCACCACCTTGGTCAAGAATCGTTCGAGAGTCCGTTTTGGTTGATACAGTAAAGGCTACACGTGTCGGGATATTGGCTTTAATAAGACCCGTAATAACATCCACTGACGGGCGCTGAGTCGCTAGGATCAAGTGAACACCCGCCGCACGTGCTTTTTGTGCCAAACGAGCAATCAATTCTTCAACTTTCTTACCCACTACCATGATTAAATCGGCGAATTCATCGACGACAACTACGATGTAAGGCAGTTTTTCCAATAATGGTGCTTCAGGGTCCATGCTGTCGCCCGGTTTCCACAGAGGATCATGAATTGGGTGACCCGCTTCCGCAGCCATCTTCAATTTGTCGTTGTAGCCTTTAATGTTACGAACACCAAGTGCCGACATCAGTTTATAACGACGTTCCATTTCGCCAACACACCAACGAAGGGCGTTAGACGCATCTTTCATGTCGGTAACGACTTCAGACAATAGATGTGGAATACCTTCATAGATAGACAATTCCAACATTTTCGGGTCAATCATGATGAAACGAACGTCTTCAGGCGATGCCTTGTAAAGCATACTCAAGATCATCACGTTCACACCCACCGACTTACCAGAACCGGTGGTACCTGCAACCAGTACGTGTGGCATCTTCGATAAATCAGCAATAACCGCTTCACCTGCAATATCTTGTCCTAGAACAACGGTCGTTGGTGACGTCGCTTCTTGGAACTGAGGGCTACCTACCACATCGGAGAAGAATACGGTTTGACGGCTCATGTTCGGCAATTCCAAACCAACATAAGGTTTACCCGGTATTACCTCTACGACACGCACTGCCAATGCAGAAAGTGAACGCGCTAAGTCCATAGAAAGACCAGAAATACGGCTCACTTTCACGCCAGGAGCCAGATCGAGTTCGAATCGAGTGATGACAGGGCCAGGGAAGATATCAACCACATCTGCCTTTATCTTGTAGTCCGCTAGCTTCGATTCAACAAGACGAGCAATCGCCTCTAGTGCATCGCGGTCAATAAAGGTTTCACGTTTTTCAGGGTGGAACAACAGCTCAAGTGTTGGCAATGGCTCGGCAGGTTTGGGCAAATTCACATCTTGCTGTACCAAGAACGGGTTTTGTGTCGCCGCCATATTCGCTTGCGCTTCAGATACCAGATTTTGGAATGCTGCTACATCTTGGTCTTGGTCTTGGTCTTGGTGCGCAGACTCATCTTCCGTGACCTCTTCCCATGGAAGATCAACAGCAAGCTCTTCAGTTTGTTCGTTAGCTTGTTCAAACTCCGCATTACCTTGCTGGGCAGCGAAAGGCTCTTGTTGCTCAGTATTAACATCTTCAATCGATACAGGTTGGAACACTGAAGCTTGTTCATCTTGCTCTTCCGCCATATCAAACGGAGATGCTTGCACAGAAGAACCTTCTTCGATTGTTTCTTCTGTTTCATCCACTGGCGAAGCATATAAAGATTCAGGCTGAACGTCTTCTGCACCGAGTTCACCCTCGACTTCAGAGGAACTATCCGTTGCTGTTTCAGCACTATCAAAATCACTATGAGTTGGACTAACTTCCGCTTGTTCGTTTTGCATGTATTGTTGGTACGCAACCTGAGATTCATGTGCGTCAACTTGCTCTTGAGCCGCTAGATCATCTTCATACATTGCAGCATTCTCTAGCTGCTCTATCGTTGCATTCAACTGCTTCGAGCGCTCAATGCCCTCTTCCAAAGGCTCTTCTGGCGCTTGGTAAACAGGCGCAGCAGGGATCGGCTCAGGTTCAACTTCAGGTTGACGTTGAATATCAGACACTTCTTGAGCTGAAGCGTCTTGCTTCGCTGGCGCATCGACAGGCATATGAATATTGTAATGGCGCTTCGGCGACGCGGCACTGTCTAGCGCATTTGTAGCCTCGCCTGAAGACTCATTGGTCGCTGAGAAGCTCATCGCAGGATCTAGTAGATCATGCTCTTTTGATTCTTTGTTATCTTCTAAAGCAGGAACATCACGGTAACTCGGCTCTTGATGACGTTCTTCGATTAAATCGCGGTCTGCCGATTCTGTTAACTGAGGTTCAAGCAGCTCTTGATCTTGGCCGCGCGCCTTATTAACGGCTGACGTAAAGGATTTGATTGCACACTCGCCTAACCATTCAACAATACTTAACCAGGAAATGCCCGTTAATAGGGTAAAGCCAGCTCCCCATAAGAAAAGAAGAACCAACGTACTGCCCAGAACGTTCAGCGTTGGAAGTGCAAGACTTGTTAATACATCACCGACTACACCACCAGATGAAAAGTACCAAATATCATCGAAGTTGATATCCGCTAAACCACAGCTAGTAAGAATAAGGACAATCAGTCCAAGTAAACGAGTACCCCACAGCATGAAATCGATCTGCTCATCTTCATTACGTTTACGGAATAATACCCACGCAGCAACCGTCACCAAGATAGGTAAAGGATAAGCTAAAGAACCAAACACAAAGAAAAGCGTATCCGCCAACCATGCACCTACGTAGCCTCCTGCATTTTGAATATCACCACCCCAAGCCGTTTGCGACCATGATGGGTCAGCAGGGCTAAAAGTTAATAACGCAACGGCAAGTAGAATAGAGAAGAGAACACCTAGAATTAGGCTGCACTCTTTTAGACGTTGAGAACCACTTAAACGAGGAGACTGAGGCTCTTCACTCGTTTTAATGATTGTTTCTACTTTATTACTGCTCTGCTTGAACATAAACCAACTTAATAATTAAACGGGATAAAAACATCTCGAGCGGCAATAGCCGCTCGTTTCAATGAAACTACTGTTGATTTAACCATATCAAACAGAAAAACCCAATTCCAGAAAGCAAGAAAGCGGAACAAATGTCCGCTTTCTTTCATTTCACCAATTGTGATTAACGAGTTTTAATCACAAGTTGATTGGTTTGTTTCACTTCTTCCATTACAACGTAAGTTCGAGTGTCGTTTACGCCTGGTAGACGAAGTAACGTATCACCCAGTAGCTTACGGTAAGCACCCATATCAGATACACGTGTTTTTAGAAGATAGTCAAAATCACCCGACACTAAATGACACTCTTGGATGTCATCCAGTTTCTGCACAGCGGTGTTGAATTGTTCGAACACATCTGGCGCACCACGGTTCAACGTAATTTCAACAAACACTAAAAGTGAAGCATCAAGGTACTGTGGGTTCAGCAATGCTGTGTACCCAGTAATGTAACCTTGACGCTCTAAACGACGAACACGCTCAAGACATGGAGTTGGAGAAAGTCCTACTCGTTTTGAGAGTTCAACGTTTGAGATACGACCGTCTTTTTGCAACTCATTAAGAATGTTGCGGTCAATACGATCTAGTTCCTTGGACGGCTTCTTATAATTGTCTGCCATTTTTTATTCCACCTTATTACTTCCTTGCAAAAAAATATACTACAACTTTTTAATATTCAGTATCAAATTTTACTTAAACATATCTATACTAGATATTAATTCGACAGAATTACCCTACACATAGATAAAACAACCAAAATAAAATGAGGAGTCAGGATGATCATTGGCGTACCTAAGGAAATCAAGAACCACGAATACCGCGTTGGTATGACCCCAGCTAGCGTGAGAGAACTAATCTCACACGGCCACCAAGTTTTTGTAGAAACCAATGCCGGTAATGGTATCGGTTTTTCAGACGATGATTACATCGCTGTAGGCGCATCCATTCTTCCTACTGCTGCTGACGTTTTCGCGAAAGCAGAAATGATTGTAAAGGTTAAAGAACCTCAAGCTGTCGAGCGAGCTATGCTTCGCGAAGGGCAAATATTATTTACCTATTTACACCTTGCACCAGATTTTCCACAAACTGAAGAGCTGATCAAGAGCAAAGCTGTCTGCGTAGCCTATGAGACTGTAACAGATAATATGGGTCGCTTGCCACTATTAGCACCAATGTCTGAAGTCGCTGGTCGCATGTCTATTCAAGCAGGTGCACAAACACTAGAGAAATCTAACGGTGGTTGTGGTCTTCTTCTTGGCGGCGTTCCTGGTGTTGAGCCAGCAAAAGTTGTTGTTGTTGGCGGCGGTGTTGTTGGTGCTAACGCAGCACGTATGGCTGTTGGCCTTCGCGCTGATGTAACCATTCTTGATCGCAACGTAGATACTCTTCGTCGTCTTGATGAAGAATTCCAAGGTCGCGCAAAAGTGGTTTATTCTACTGAAGACGCTATTGAGAAGCATGTTCTAGAAGCTGACCTAGTGATTGGTGCAGTGCTAATCCCAGGCGCAGCCGCTCCTAAACTTGTTACAAAAGATCACATCGCTAAGATGAAGCCAGGTTCAGCGGTTGTTGATGTTGCAATCGACCAAGGTGGTTGTTTTGAAACTTCACATGCAACGACTCACGCCGATCCAACTTACATCGTTGATGACGTAGTTCACTACTGTGTTGCTAACATGCCAGGTGCCGTTGCTCGTACTTCTACTTACGCACTAAACAATGCAACACTTCCTTACATTGTTAAGCTAGCGAACAAAGGTTACCGCGAAGCACTTCTATCTGATGAAGGTTTCCTAGAAGGTCTAAACATAATCCACGGTAAAGTGACTTGTAAAGAAGTTGCAGAAAGCTTTGACCTAGAATACGTAGCGCCTGCAGAAGCAATCGCGATGTTTAACTAATGATGTAATGGCTAACTGAATGCAATAACCTTCTCGTTGAAGCGTTCAGTTAATTCAGACACATTAAACAAAAAGCCAGTACGACATTATGTCGCGCTGGCTTTTTTGTATTTATCATTTTTTTGTATTTATAGCTTTATTTTGCATTCATGATGTTAGATCGTAAAAACACGTACCAGTGCTGTTTACCGCTAGCGCTCGATCTTAACCCCATGAATCAATAGGTTTCTTGGCGTTACACTACGTTCGCAGAACTCTTCAATCGAAGCTTGATAACCTTGTTCTTGCAGATAAATGGCACGATCTAAGGCCAACCATATCTCTAAAGGTCTTCTAAAGACTTGTTGAACTAAACTCAGCTTTTCCATTTCCCAGAAAAGCGCTTCGCCTTGAATTAAATAAGAGTCAAAATCAATATCTGAACCCAGCGATATATCTTTCACTTCAGATGCCCAGCAACAAAATGATTCAAAGCCTTCGGATAGCTCCGATTTCTTGATGCTTGGTACAGGAATGTACTCGTCGACACCAAGCTCACCCTTAAGTAGTTGGCTAAAGCCTAATCGGTAACTCATTTCTAACTGACGGTGCCTTTTTACTCTTTCACCACCAGTGACGGTTTCTTGAAGCGGGATTCTTAAGTCGCTCTTGCTCAACGTTAATGCTGAGCTTTTCGCAACGGATGACATCGCTTGGTAGCTTTCATCGTGAATAAGGTGGTAGCAACATGGAGAAATGGTGACTGCAGGAAGCCCATGTGAAACAGATTTCTTCACTAATTCGACATGAAGGTCACCACAAGCATGAAGAGCAACAGCATGTTGATTTGAGTTAAACACCCTATCTGCATCTTTTGAAAACGCGTCACCTTGAACAAAGTCCATCTCTAGTTTCTGGTCATCTGCAATCTTTTGTCCGCTTTCACACAACGATTGTTGCCATTCAAAGCTAGTGACTTTTTGATCTGATTGCTGAGATAAGATCCGACCGAGAAAGCCTTTGCCAGAACACCATTCAAGCCACTCTTTACCATGATGGTGCTCTAATGAAGCCTCACCCATCGCGACGATTTGTTGCAGCTTTCTGCCGGGAATACCATCGGCAGTACCGCGCGGAAGATCAAGCCCAACTAAAGCCGAATTATCAAACTGGATGTGTTGATTGGCATTCCCTAACTCTGGGAGAAAACGCATAAGTTCCGAAATCAGAACTTGAGGCTGTTCTTTTAGCGTTTGAATGCGTTCAATACTCAAACCATCTAACCAATCGACAAGTGGAAGGTTCACGTCTGTCCATGGCTGATCGTGAGTTTGGCATAGGTGAAAAGGCTCTGAACGCCAGTAAATCTGGTGCTCTAGCAAAAATGAATCGAGTATTTTGAATCGTGAATGCATGCTTCCCCCTATGGTGCGATGATTGTAGGGGTAAGAGGCCTAAATGGAAAGGAAGGTTACAAATTGAGGTTGTATAAAGACAACCTACCAGCAATAAAACCACAAATGAGCTTAAATGAAAACGGCCTGTAAACAGGCCGAATTGGGAATCTAGGTAAGACTATGACCCTTAGCGAACGGGTAAGTCGATGTCTTTAAACATCTCTTCGATCTCTTCATTCGATTTCAAAGAAATAGCTTGCTCAACTACTGGGCGAGTTAAGTGCGGTGCAAAACGCTCCATGAAATCGAACATGTAAGAACGTAAGAAAGTACCCTTTCTAAAGCCAATACTTGTGGTACTCGCACCAAACAAGTGGCTCGCGTCAATAGCAACCAAGTCTGTATCTTGCTCGTGGTCAATCGCCATGCTTGCAATTACACCCACCCCGATCCCCATCCGAACATAAGTTTTAATCACATCAGCATCCGTCGCGGTAAACACAACACGCGGTGTTAAGCCTACTTTGTTAAATGCTGTATCCAGCTCGGAACGGCCAGTAAAACCAAATACATAAGTCACGAGAGAATAAGCGGCAAGATCTTCAATCGAGATATTTCGTTTCTGTGCAAGAGGGTGATCTTTCGTTACCACGATCGAACGGTTCCAATGATAACAAGGCAGCATAATTGCATCTTGATAAAGGTGTAGCGCTTCCGTTGCAATCGCAAAGTTCGCTGTACCCTTAGCTACCGCTTCTGACATCTGGCTTGGCGTACCTTGATGCATGTGAAGCGACACTTTTGGATAACGCGCCGTGAAACCTTTAATAACATCAGGGAGTGCATAACGAGCTTGAGTATGAGTGGTTGAAATATTCAATGTGCCCATCTCAGGATGAGTGTGCTCACCCGCAACCGCTTTAATACTCTCAACACGAGCCAAAATCTCTTGAGAGATACGAATAATATCCTCACCGGCTTGTGTAACCTGAGTTAAATGCTTACCGCTACGCTCAAATATTTGAATGCCTAGCTCGTCTTCAAGTAATCTAACCTGTTTACTTATGCCGGGCTGAGATGTGTACAAACTCTCTGCTGTCGCTGAAACATTTAGGTTATGGTTTAGAACCTCAACAATGTACTTCAGTTGCTGTAACTTCATATCTAACCTCGTAATCCTTTACTCATTTCTGCGCTAACTTATTTGCAAATAGAGCGTTATAGTCTCGTGTAATATAATTAATAGTTATAACGCTTCGAGAACTAAAATGACAGAAATATCGAGCTTTTAAAGCGTAACAAATAAAAACATCACTGACGCTTTGTAAGCCACTCCTCATTCTCACACATTAGTTAGTAAATTTTGATTGCCGATTGCGCTCAACAAGAGATAATCAAAAATTGTAATTTACAAGTGCCTATACACAATGGAATCGTGTATCCTCTCTAGTTAGCTATAGAAAACAATAAGCAGACACAAATATATGAATATTGGTTTAATAATCGCCTTGGTAGCCGTGCTTTTGGTGTTGGTTTTAGGCTACAACATCATGCTTCAATACAAAGTTAAGGTAGAAACAACGAAGAAACAGGAAGCTTCTCGTTATCTAACCATTATAGATGGAACAGAAGAGTTAATTGGCAATGCTCACCACATGCCGTTTAGCCAAGATCTTCTTATATGCTTAAACAATCGAATTCTTGATGCATTAGTTAATATGTATGAACTCGATCCTAAAAATAAGCAGCTTGCCCAACGCATCGAAAGCGTAAAGCAACAAATCACTCAGCTTAAAGAGAACCACCAAGGGGGCGAAAGCACCGCTTTTCGCATGCCTAGTAGTGACAAGCAAGCAATCATGATGCTTAAGCTAGTTAAACGCTTGCGTGACACGGTTCGTAACGAGCACAATAAAGGACGTTTTAATACTCAAGCTTTTGTGGTTGAAAACGCTCGCTTAGAAACAATCCAAATTCGCATCAACATCGAGAATGTTATCAAACGTGCAAATGACTCGATATCTCGTGGACAGCCTGGCACAGCGATTCAACTGTTGCGCAAAGGCATCGATGCATTAGCCACTAAAAACGACGCATACTCCAATCAAGCGAAAGACAAGCTACAACAGATGCTTGACGATCTTGATCAGAAGCGCCTAAATAAAAACGCAGAAGATTTACAGCAGATGGAATCGAAAGAGCGTGAAGATGACATGGATGCTCTATTCGGTCAGAAGAAAAAATGGTAACGCTCTAACTCAACACTTAAAGGCCGCTCTATTTAAATTAGCGGCCTTTTTTGTACCTGTGGAATTTCCTTTCTCCGTATAGGGGGATCTCTTAAGCTGTGATAAAATCCCGCATTATCAACAAACTTGCCCTTACCATGTATCAAGAATTATTAGCCCCTATACACTCTTTTCTTAAAGCTGAAACGCCAGATTCATGGATAGATGAAGCCAAGAAGCCTGAAAACCTTCATATCATTCTACGCGATCACATGCTTTGTGAACTTAAAGCAGCTCAAAGTGCTTTGTTCCTTATCCGTAAATATGCGGTAGATAAAGAAAGCGCGAAGCAACTGAATGAGTGGATTTTGCCCTACGAGCAATTTGCTTACCGTCGTATTGGAGACTTGGAGTCTCTACGTGGTAAAAGTAATGTATCAAAGCAAATTACAGCGAAAGAAGGCTGTAATTACGGTGCTGACTTGATCGATAAAATGGTATTGCTGATCAAAGAAGAGCTGCATCACTTCTACCAAGTGATGGAATTGATGGTAAAAAAAGGCGTGACTTATCAACCGATCGAGGCGGGCCGCTACGCTAAGGGTTTAATCAAGCAAGTTAAGACTTACGAGCCTGATGCTCTAGTTGATAAGCTTATTATTGGTGCATTTATTGAAGCTCGCTCTTGTGAACGCTTTGCTAAACTGGCTCCTTTCTTAGAAGAAGACATGGAAAAGTTTTACGTATCTCTACTTCGTTCAGAAGCTCGTCACTATCAAGACTATCTTGAACTCGCGGAACAAATCGCAGGGAAAGATATCTCTGAGCGTATTGCTCATTTTGCGCAAGTTGAAGCAGAACTTATCACTTCAGAAGACAGCGACTTTAAGTTTCATAGTGGCGCTCCGGTTTAAGCCGTTTAGAACAAGTCTACTCCAGACCAATTCTGTATTTAGTACACCTATAAGAAGGCCAGCAAATTGCTGGCCTTCTTTATTGGAATTACGACTTAATGATAAGCTTAAGCTAGCGTGCCGTTGATTTCAGCAAGTACTGATGCAGGGTCTGCTGCTTGAGTAATTGGACGACCGATAACAAGATAGTCAGAACCTGACTCAATCGCCTTAGAAGGCGTCATGATACGCTTCTGGTCACCAACATCAGCGCCTACAGGACGAATACCTGGAGTTACTAGTTTGAACTCCTGACCAAGTGCACCTTTGAGCAAAGAAGCCTCTTGTGCAGAACATACAACACCGTCTAGGCCTGAGTTTTTAGTCAAAGACGCTAAGCGCATCACTTGTTGCTGTGGCTCTAGATCCAGACCGATACCCGCTAAGTCAGATTGCTCCATACTGGTTAGTACCGTCACACCGATTAACAATGGACGAGCTTTACCATATGGTTCCAAAATTTCACGAGAAGCCGTCATCATACGCTCGCCACCGCTCGCGTGTACGTTCACCATCCACACGCCCATCTCAGCGGCAGCACGTACCGCTTTTGAACATGTGTTCGGGATATCGTGGAACTTAAGGTCCAAAAACACAGAGAAACCACGTTTATGTAATTCACGAACAAATTCAGGGCCAAACAGAGTAAACATCTCTTTGCCAACTTTTAGGCGGCAAGATGCTGGGTCAATACGATCGACAAAGGCTAACGCATCCGCTTGGTTATCATAATCCAATGCTACAATGATTTTTTGGTCGTTCATTTCATCTCCTAACGCAGTTAACTTTCTACAAAATATTTATACCAATCAGGCCATAAATAACAGTCATAAAAATGCAGCCCGAAAGCTGCAATTAATAATTTGGTCTTAAAATGACCACAAATCTATTCACCATCAAGCCCACGAATAGGCTTGATCGTTCCCCACCCCTTACATGAAGGGCAGTGCCAATACATTGAGTGAGTTGAGAAACCACACTGACGGCATCGGTAATGAGGCTTAACCTTGAGTTGTTCACCAACCATAGATTGAAGCGTTGTTAAGCTGTCTTTGGCTCTACCTTCTTCCGCTTCCTCTAGGTGATAATCAATTAATCGATAAAAACCTTTCATGGTTGGGTTTTTAACAAGCTGCTTTGTCAGTAGCTCTTGAGCAGAGCCAACATCTTCATGGTCGGCAACGAGTTGAGCCAGCATCAACTCAGCGGAAACACCGGCTTTCTTCTGAATACACGCTTTAAGGAACTCGACCAACTGCGCTTCTTGTCCAAGTTTGTGGTAACACTCAGCAAGCGTTGGCAGGACTTCACTAATGAAGTCGATATCTTGCTCGAGAACTGACTCTAAATAAGTAATTGTCTTGTGATAATCTTCATTGGCTAAATAGAATTTTCCTAAAGCAATACTGGCTCGAACACATTTAGGGTCTTCTGAAAGGGCCTTCTTGAAGTGCTGAAGCGCTTTAGGGCGGTTGCCGTCGGCTTGTTCTTGCATCGCAAGCTCACACCAGAAGTGTGCAACCATCGCACGCGTCTTCATTTTCTTCTTGCTCAGCTTAACTAAGATATTCCCGTAATGAATCGCTTTATTCCACTCACGCGTTTGCTGATAAATGGCAACCAACTGCTGTAAAGCGCCTTCTTTATGATCAGGCTCTTCTACAAGCTGTTCAAAAATTTTCTCTGCGCGATCAAGAAAGCCTGAGACCGTATAGTCTTTAGCTAATTGTTGCAATGCGAGGTTTTTTTGATCGAGGGTAAGCCCAGACCGAGAGATAAGATTTTGGTGAATACGAATAGCGCGGTCGACTTCGCCTCTTGAGCGGAACAAGTTGCCCAAAGCCAAGTGAGTATCGATGGTTTCATTGTCTACTTGAAGTAACTCAATGAAGTGATCAACCGCTTTGTCAGATTGGTCTGACAGTAATAGGTTCAAACCCGTCACGTATTGGCGGGAGATCTGGTGTGATTGCTTTTGTTTTTCTTGCTGAGCATTACGATTACCCATATACCAACCATAAGCGGCTGCGATGGGCAAAAGTAAGAACAGTAACTCTAACATCAAATATGGCCTTTAAGCTTTAGTTTCAGCAGCGACCTGCTTTGATTGCTTATTGAGTTGCTTCTTCAAGCGATGAATTTTTAGTTGAGATCGCATGTGCATATTTCCAAAGACTAACCAAGCAAGAGCAAAACCTGAAACGAATACAACACCTAGCAAGCTTGACAGGTGGAAGTCACCTTGCGCTAGCAAATAATTGAAATTCACAATTGTTTGGTTTTGAGAGCCTAAAGCCAGTGCCATTAGGAAAAGTGCGATAACAGCGACTATTTTTATAATTTTCATAGTTCATCACTCATTGATTAATTAGCTGTACGATTATGCAGGAAAATTACTAATCAGACCACCATATTATGGTCATAAAAAAGCGGCATACATTATAGTATGCCGCTTTTCTTAATTCCGATAAGTAGCCTACAACCCTGAGTTTACTCGTTCGCGTAGCTCTTTACCTGGTTTGAAGTGAGGAACGTATTTACCTTCCAACTCAACCTTGTCACCAGTTTTAGGATTACGTCCAACACGAGGTTCACGGTAATGCAGAGAAAAGCTGCCAAAGCCGCGAATTTCGATTCGATCACCACTTTCTAGTGTTGAAGCCATGTGCTCTAAAATGTCTTTTACAGCGTCTTCAATTTCTTTTGCAGAAAGATGCGTTTGCTCAGCGCACAGTCTTTCAATCAATTCAGACTTAGTCATAGTTACCCTCGTTGGTTTTCTTTTTAGAAATTATAGACCTATAGGAAAAATAAGCAAAAAAAAAGGAGCCTTACGGCTCCTTTCTTGGCTAGATAGCTATAATTCTCTTAATGAGAAGCTATTATTCGCCTTTAGCAGCTTTGAATGCGTCTGCCATTGCGTTACCGAACGCGCCTTCATCAGACTTGTTCAGTGAAGCCATTGCTTCTTGCTCATCAGCTTCATCTTTAGCTTTGATAGATAGGTTGATTACGCGGTTCTTACGGTCTACACCAGTGAACTTCGCTTCAACGCTGTCGCCAACGCTTAGGATTAGAGATGCATCTTCGATACGGTCACGAGAAACTTCAGAAGCACGTAGGTAGCCTTCAACGCCTTCGATTAGCTCGATAGTAGCGCCTTTAGCGTCAACTGCAGTTACAGTACCGTTTACAAGAACACCTTTCTTGTTGTCAGCAACGTATGCGTTGAACGGGTCGTTTTCCATTTGCTTAACGCCAAGAGAAATACGCTCACGCTCTGCATCTACTGCTAGAACAACAGCAGAGATTTCGTCGCCTTTCTTGTATTCACGTACAGCTTCTTCGCCGGCAGCGTTCCAAGAAATGTCAGATAGGTGTACAAGACCGTCGATACCGCCTTCTAGACCGATGAAGATACCAAAGTCAGTGATAGACTTGATCTTACCAGTAACTTTGTCGCCCTTAGCTTGCATTTCTGCAAATGACTGCCATGGGTTAGCTTTACACTGTTTCAGACCTAGAGAGATACGACGACGTTCTTCGTCGATATCAAGAACCATAACCTCAACTTCGTCGCCAACATTAACAACTTTAGAAGGGTGGATGTTCTTGTTAGTCCAATCCATTTCAGAAACGTGTACTAGACCTTCAACGCCTTCTTCGATTTCAACGAAGCAGCCGTAGTCAGTTAGGTTTGTAACACGACCAGAAAGCTTGTGACCTTCTGGGTAACGCTTAGCGATTGCTACCCATGGATCTTCGCCTAGTTGCTTAAGACCTAGTGAAACACGAGTGCGCTCACGATCGAACTTAAGAACTTTAACTAGGATTTCGTCACCAACGTTAACGATCTCTGATGGGTGCTTAACGCGCTTCCAAGCCATATCTGTGATATGTAGAAGACCGTCAACACCGCCAAGATCAACGAATGCACCGTAGTCAGTAAGGTTCTTAACGATACCTTTAACTTCAGTACCTTCTTGTAGAGTTTCAAGAAGTTCGTCACGCTCAACACTGTTTTCAGATTCGATAACAGCACGACGAGAAACAACAACGTTGTTACGCTTCTGGTCTAGCTTGATTACTTTGAACTCTAGCTCTTTGTTTTCTAGGTGAGCAGTGTCACGGATAGGACGTACGTCTACTAGAGAACCAGGAAGGAAAGCACGGATACCGTTAAGTTCAACAGTGAAACCGCCTTTAACTTTACCGTTGATGATACCAACAACAGTTTCAGCTTCTTCACAAGCTTTCTCAAGTACGATCCAAGCTTCGTGACGCTTAGCTTTCTCACGAGAAAGTTGAGTTTCACCGAAACCATCTTCAACAGCGTCTAGAGCTACGTCTACTTCAGCACCAACTTCAACTTCAAGTTCGCCAGCAGCGTTCTTGAATTGTTCAGCAGGGATAGCAGATTCAGACTTAAGACCAGCGTCTACAAGAACGTAACCGTTCTCGATAGCTACTACAGTACCTTTAACGATGCTGCCTTGTTGGAATTCAGTTTCAGATAGAAACTCTTCAAAGAGTTGAGCAAAAGATTCAGTCATTATTTAATCTTCAATAATTAAACGTCCATGGGTATCCTACCGCATGGGGTTGATAAATTCGCCGGTCATCATCCTTGCGACCAACGTTCGTACTAGCTCGGCGAAATTACCCAGCCAGTTTCGATTCAATATAGTGTAGTGCTTTTTCGACTACCTGCTCAATATTCATTGAGGTGGAATCAAGCACTAGAGCATCCTCTGCAGGGCGAAGTGGCGCCACTGGGCGATTACGATCTCGATCGTCTCGCTCTTGGATCTCGCTCAAAAGGTCGTCAAATTTAACAT
This sequence comes from Vibrio sp. 10N.222.54.E6, assembly GCF_041473955.1. Lineage (NCBI taxonomy): Bacteria > Pseudomonadati > Pseudomonadota > Gammaproteobacteria > Vibrionales > Vibrionaceae > Vibrio > Vibrio sp. 10N.222.54.E6. Next base: position 175,208 of record NZ_JBFRTD010000010.1, read on the forward strand.
CTAACCCCTTCTGTTGCAACTGTTTAAGGCGACGACTCGCGCGCTCTTCAGCACTTGCATCTAAAAATATTTTCGCTTCAGCTTCAACAAATACAACGGTTCCCATGTCACGACCGTCTGCAACTAAACCAGGAGCTGCGCTAAAAGCACGTTGACGACGTAACAGTGCTTCACGAACGCGAGGTAAAGCAGCGACTTTTGAAGCCGCCATGCCCGTCTCTTCTTTACGAAGTTCACCAGACACATCTTCGCCTTCTAAGATAACCTTCACTAGCTCACCTTCAGCGATAAACTGAACATCTAAGTGAGTTGCAAGCGGTACTAAAGCATCTTCTGATTCAGTATCCACGCCATGGTGAATTGCCGCTAAAGCCAATACGCGATAGATCGCGCCTGAGTCTAGAAGATGAAAGCCTAGCTTATCTGCTAGTAACATACACAGGGTACCTTTACCTGCACCACTTGGTCCATCAACCGTAATCACTGGGCTTTGAGAAGGCATCTTTTACTCCACGTTTTGTCGTAAGTTTTATTCTGTACTAGCGATTCGCCACTACTTTATAGGCGGCATATTATAGAGAAAATTTGCAAGTCGAGCGAGGTAAATCTCAGATAATTCCGGGGTGATGCTACAGAAACCCATGCAACCAACTCAATATCCGTTAACTTAGATAAATAAGGCTGTCATCCGCTTCTCTTTAGGCATAAAAAAGCCTCGCGATAAGCAAGGCTCATGATTTTGCATTTTTGTAGAGCAAAGAAGTAGTCGCTAAAAGACGCTTAGCCAATAATAGCTCGAACCGCTTCTAGGTCTTCTGGCGTATCAACACCAGCTGCAGGTGCTTCTGCCGCAACGTCTACATGGATTTTTTCACCGTACCAAAGTACACGTAGCTGCTCTAGGCACTCAATACGCTCAAGGGTACTTGGTTCCCAATTGATATAGGTATTAATAAAACCCGCACGGTAAGCGTAAATGCCAATGTGACGAAGCAGTGGAGATTCAGCAGCTGTACCATTGTTCGCGTAAGCATCGCGATCCCAAGGAATAGTAGCTCGGCTAAAGTACAGGGCATACCCATCTTTGTCGGTCACAACTTTTACGGCGTTAGGATTAAACACTTCGTCAGCATGAGTAATTTCCACACCGAGTGTTGCCATCGGAGCTGTACTGTTCGCAAGGTTGTTCGCGACCTGATTAATGATCGCAGGTGGGATAAGTGGCTCATCACCTTGAACATTCACGATAATATGATCATCTGGAATCTTCATAACTTCAATCACTTCAGCGAGGCGCTCAGTGCCTGACTCATGATTCGGTGATGTCATACAAACGGTCGCGCCAAATGCTTTGGCCGCTTTTTCAACTCGAGCGTCGTCGGTAGCGATAATAACGTTATCGGCACCCGCCTTCATTGACTGTTCGTATACCCATTGAATCATCGGCTTTCCACCAATGTCAGCAAGTGGCTTCCCTGGTAAACGGCTCGATTGGTATCTTGCAGGTATAACAACCGTATAAGACATTACTTACCCTCATCCATTGAAACGGTGCGAGCTTCAGGTTCCAAAAGAACAGGAATACCCTCTTTAATTGGGTAAGCAAGGCGATCAATTTTACAAACAAGCTCTTGCTTATCCTTGTCAAAAGTTAGTTTACCTTTACATACAGGGCAAGCAACGATCTCAAGTAGACGGTGATCCATAGTATTCCATAACCTCTTTTATTCTTTTTAAAATTTGCTGTTGCGAATCTTCATCAAACTGCGCAGAAACTGGAAGATACCACCAGTTATCTTGCGCATATTCTTCGCATTTTACAGCGTCTTTTTCTGTCATAATCATATTCATACCTTTTTTTGCCAAGGCATGAAGTTCATCTTTATCAAAATCTTGATGGTCAGCGAAGCCCTGCGTGTAAACCACGTCACCATCAAGGTTTTCCAATGTTTTGAAAAAGCGTGGTGGGTGACCGATACCAGCAAAAGCCACCAGCTTCTGTAATTCTGCCACAGACCTTTTCTGACCCGTCTTCAGGTTAACCGCTTGGCTTGGAAGCAAAGACATCGAGAACTCTCGCCCGTGCGCTTTACCGCCATTATTAACCAAAAAGTCTACGTCATCTAAACGAGATATAGGCTCTCTTAATGGGCCCAAAGGAATTAGGCACTCACTACCAAAGCGTCTCGCACCGTCGATAACAGCAAATTCAATATCGCGTTCAAGTGCATAATGCTGAAGGCCGTCGTCAGTGATGATGACATTAACCCCTTCGCTCAGCAAAGCCTTTACTGCGTTTGCGCGCACAGGGTCAACCGCTACAGGCGCACCAGTTCGCTTACGAATCAAACGAGGCTCATCACCAGAGTGCTCTGCTGGCGTGTTTTCATCCAACACTAACGGATAGTTTGGTGCTTTCGCCCCATAACCTCGAGAAACAACACCTGGCTTAAAACCGTGAGCCTGAAGCATCTCTACCAACCAAATCACAACCGGTGTTTTGCCATTGCCGCCAGCGGTGATATTACCAACAACAATCACGGGTAAAAGCGGGCGATAGGTCTCTTTTTTCCCCGATAGATAAGCATCACGACGTTGACCGCTGATCATTTTGAACAGCTGACTCAATGGCCACAATAGCGGCCAGAGAAAGTATTTTAATGGGTGATTGTTAAACCAAATTTTTTCGATCACAACAAGACCTAATCTTATCCGCTGAACTGAATTCGGTGTAGTTGTGCATAAGCGCCATCAAGGGCGATGAGCTCGGCATGTGCACCTCTTTCTACAATATGCCCATCATCAACCACTAGAATCTCATCAGCTTGCTCGATAGTAGAAAGTCGGTGTGCGATAACAAGTACTGTTTTGTCTTTCTGCAGCTCTTCTAACGCAGATTGAATCGCTCTTTCTGACTCGGTATCCAATGCAGATGTCGCCTCATCAAGGATCAGAACAGGTGCATCTCTCAATAGAGCACGTGCAATCGCGATACGCTGTCTTTGACCGCCAGACAGGCTCGCGCCATTTTCGCCAACAACCGTATCGATGCCATTTTCCATGCCTTCGATAAACTCGCTTGCATGCGCAAGTTTAGCCGCGTGTTCGATCTGTTCACGTGAATACTGTTCTTCAGCTGCGTAAGCGATGTTGTTCGCAACCGTATCGTTAAATAGGTGCACATTCTGGGAAACAAGAGCGAAGTGCTCACGTAGATTTCTTAATTCATAATCACGAATGTCGTGACCATCAAGCTCAATAGAGCCAGAGTCTACGTCATAAAAGCGAGTAAACAGGTTCGCAATGGTACTCTTACCCGAACCTGAACGGCCGACAAGTGCGACTGTCTTGCCTTTCGGTATATTAAAACTGACCTTATCAAGCGCTGCTTTCTCTGCTCCTTGGTAAGTAAATGTCACATCTTTTACTTCAACTTCACCCGCTACGGTTTCAGGCTTCAACGTACCTTTATTTTGTTCCGTATCTAGATCCATCAAACCAAATAGGGTCGTACTCGCTGCCATACCACGTTGGAATTCAGACGTTACGTTAGTCAGAGCTTTTAGTGGGCGTAGTAAACCAAACATCGCCGAGAACACAACAGTGAACGTACCAGGAGTAAGCTCTGCTTTAATTGAATCAACACTAGCAAGAAATAGAACAACTACGATTGCAAGTGATGCAATCATCTGAATAATTGGGTTAGCGGCCGCTTGAGCAGTGATTAGCTTCATGCTTTGTTGGCGCATTTGGTTACTAACTTGGTCAAAGCGGTGTTTTTCTAGATCTTGTCCGCCATACGTTAGAACGACTTTATGTCCTTTCAGCATTTGTTCTGCAGAAGAGGCGACGTGACCCATACTGGTTTGCATGTTCTTAGAGATCTTTCTGAATCGCTTCGATACGATACTGATTGCCCACGCGACAAGAGGGGCGACAGCGAACAACACCAAAGACAACTGCCAACTATTCCAGAACATCAGCGTCAACAGGCCAATAATACTTGCACCTTCACGGACAATACTGACTAATGCTTTACTGGTTGCCGCAGAGACTTGCTCTGAATCGTAAGTAATTCGAGATAGCAGCGCACCAGTCTGTTCTTTATCAAAAAAAGAAACTGGCATATGCATAAAATGGCTGAATATTTTACGTCGAATTTCCATGACCACATTGCCTGAAACCCAGCTCAAACAATAAGTTGAAACAAAGCCACTGATGCCACGAACGAACATCATGACAAAGATAATGAGAGGGAGCGTACGTAAAAAGTCAGATTCTGCATTACCAAAGCCTTCATCAAGTAACGGCTTTAGTAAGGAAATCATGTAGGTATCAGTGACAGCATTTATAATAAGCGCAATAACCGCAACACCAAGGCCGGCCTTATATAGTCGAATATAAGTCCAAAGTCTTTTAAATGTGACCCAGGTAGTTTCATCTGTTTGTGTTGACATAGAATCGCTTAATTTTCTCACAATAATCTTCCTATTCTACTCCCTTACGAAGCATCTGCCTATACCACTGTCTGCCTTGTTGTTCTCTAATCTCATGATATTGCCAACCTTCTTGACCAATACTGATGGTTATTTGGCCGCTTTCTCCAGTATCAAGCCAAGCACTCCCTGCGTCGTGATAACGTTCAATAACGGATTCACTCGGCATCCCCCATTGATTGCCTTTGCCCAAAGAAGCGATCGCTAACTGAGGTGAAACGGCCTCAATAAAACTGGCGATCGAAGACGTATTGCTACCATGATGAGGAACAAGCATTACGTCACTTCGAAGCCGTTCGCCTTCGCGTGCAAGTAACCACTCACTGACCAATTCAATATCACCAGTAAGTAACATCGAGAACTCTAGAGCGGGGTCAAAAAGCCTGACCACGCACGAATGTGGGTTATACGCCCTCTTCACTTGTTTGGGAGGCCACAAGACCTCAAAAGCAACCCCTTGCCAAGTCCATACTTCTCCTAAAATACATGCTTGAATATTTGACGATTCTTGAATCGTAGATTGTCCTTGTTGACTGATATTCTGACTGGCTCTTACCCACTTAGGGTTGTAATTTTCAAGTAACGACGGATAGCCACCAGCGTGGTCAGAATCGAAATGACTCACTATTATACCCTCCAACTCATGAATTCCCCTCTGATTCAAAGTAGGAATAAGTAAGGATTCGACAATGGAACCTCCTGGCCATGCGTTACCAAGATCGTAAATAACAATCTGATTGTTCTTTTCTAAGAGCAAAGACAACCCGTGACCAACATCCAAGATATCGATAGTTAGTTTGTCTTGTTGAGGCTTGCCGAACTCCCACCACAGTACAAACACGGTAATAATCAATATAGATAGTGCTCGCTTGAAATATCGACTGACAAAACCGAAAAACAAGATGAGGAATACAGACAACTCAATCGTGTGATTATCCACTTGAAACCAAAATCGTTCAGAGAAAGGAAGACTAAATACGAGAGGCTCAAGCGATAAGTCGACCAACATCCATAATTGTTCAGACAAACCATTGTTGAATGTAGTTAAGCCAACGCCACCTGATACTGGCGCCAATATTAAGCTAAAGAACATTGCCAGGAACAATAGTGGAATAACCACCATCGACACCCAAGGTAAAAGGAGCAAGTTGTAGAAAACAGAGACTAAGCTGACCCCATTAAAGAACAGCATCGAAAAGGGAGCAATCAGGAATGTCAGCATTAACTGAATCTTGAAGAGCTGCAGTGCTCGGTCGATAAATGTTGAGTTTGAATCGGATGACTGACTATTTAACGCAATGTAAAGAACGGCACCTAACGCACCAAAAGACAACCAGAAGCTACTCGATAATGCTGAAAATGGCCAAATTAGCAGAACCACGCACAGACTTAAGGCGACATACCGAAACAAACTGATATTTTGCCCACGCCACAAGAAATAGCTGGCGATAATACACATCACCAAAGCTCTCAAGGTGGGCAGCGTGAACCCAGCAAACCAACTGTAGAAATAGGCTAAGCCGACTCCGAATATTGTGGGCAACCAAAGAAGTGAAGATGATAGTAACCTGAATACCTTTCCTACTTGATAGCCGATACCAAAGGCAATCCCAATATGCAGCCCCGAAATAGCCATCAAGTGAATCAAACCACTGCTTTTAAGTAAGTCCCAACGCTGAGAGTGAATAAGGTCTCGATAACCAAAACTCAAAGCCATAATGAGGTCTTGATTTGCCAGTTGACTTAACCTTTCAAGACTGTTTTCAAACCAATAGGACCGTAAGTTGCTATTGGTATGAATGCGATACTTTGTATTAGATCTGTAAATTGCATTGGCAACCACACCTGCGCTAAACAGATACTTTTCTAAATCAAAGCCTGCTTCATTGAGTTTGCCCCATACAGGCTTTATATACACAGATAAATTGACATCATCTCCGAGTGTTAACTTAAAAGGAGTAAACAAACGTAATTTTATTAATTGAGGAAAGATTAATTTTTCGCCGCCAATTGATCTAGCTACTATTACGCTTTCAAAACCGTGGCTATTTTCACTAAAAAGGCTAACAACCGAAGCATTTATGGTAGTATTCTGCCCTGATTGAAATAAGCGACTCGTTTGTATTTCAATTACATTCCCTAGGCAGATAACTAGTATCAATGCTGTTGCTAGACCTCTTGCACTCCGGAAAACGCTATACTTTGTTGATGCTAGTAGTAACAACAGCATCAATGGTGCCCAAACCCAATGAGGCATCACAGGCCAGAAGCTGGCAGACACAACTGTCGCAGCAAATGAAATCAAGAACCAAGTGTTAAACAAGAGAGTAGCTTCCTCCTATGCCAAGAAAGTTTATCAAACGATTTATGCCTGACCATGAGCTAATCAAGCGTCAGAAAGCATTGAAAGTTTTTGGCAATGTTTTGTACAACCCCAACTTATGGTGCCTTAATCGTCGCTCTGCGGCAGGCGCATTCGCTGTTGGGTTATTCATGGCGTTTGTCCCTCTACCAAGCCAAATGATTATGTCTGCAGGCCTTGCTGTCGCATGTGGCGTTAACCTACCTTTGGCTGTCGCACTTGTTTGGATCAGTAACCCGGTCACTATGCCCGTTCTCTTCTACTTTGCTTATAAAGTCGGGGCGTTTGTTATGCATGTACCACCTCAAGCCTTCCATTTCGAATTGTCTTGGGACTTCATCTTGGCGCAAATGAATACAATCGGGCCTCCTTTCTTACTGGGTTGCCTGATTTGTGGCGTGGTTTCAGCAATGATTGGCTACTTTGGTATTCGCGGGTTATGGCGTTACTCAGTAGTAAGAAGTTGGAAGAAGCGTCAAGCAAGGTACTGACAACTTTTCCTTGTCGTTCAATCTATCCTTGTATGCGCTTCACTTAAACCGCACACAAGTTAAAGTCAGATGAACCGCAGAACTCTGCAATATTGGGATGTAACCACAGTCGTAAAGAATGCAGATTGAATTCAAAAAAAAGGATCCCATCAGGGATCCTTTTTTGTGTATGCCATTTGTCTATCATGCTACATGAAGTATTACTAAGCGCATTACTTCGAGCTAAGCACCGAGGCAGGGTTTAACTTGGCTGCTCGTGATGCTGGGTACCATGTCGCCAATAGGCTCAATACAATCGCTGTACCGGAAACCACAACAACATCCGTCATATCGAGTTGTGATGGCAAGAAGTCGACAAAATAGATGTCACCGGACAAGAACTGGTGATCAACTAGCCTTTCAAGCCCTTTGATAAGTGTCGTGAGATTAAGCGCCACTAACACGCCTATTACACTGCCCACCAAACTACCTAACACACCGGAGAATACGCCCTGCCAAACGAAAATGCGTTTCACAAGGCCGTCCGATGCGCCCATGGTTCTTAAAATCGCGATCTCTGATGCTCTGTCTTTTACTGCCATCATTAATGTCGAGACAATATTGAAACAAGCAACACCAATAACCAGTACCATCACCAGATACATAATGGTGCGAACCAACTGAATATCTCGATACAAGAAGCCAAACTTCTGTTGCCAGCTTCGTAGATACACATACACATCAAGCTGGTTACCCACCTCACGCACAATAGAGTTCGCGTTCAGAACATCGGTCACTTTTAAAGAAACCCCTGTCACAGCCTCACCTAGGTTTGCGTAAACTTGCGCATCGCCGATCGGGATCAAAGCTAAGCTGTGGTCAATTTGGCCATTAAGCGTCAGCAAGCCAACGACTTTGACTCGAACACGTTTAGGTGCTTGAACCTTAAGCGAACCATTCACCGTCGGGATCATCAGAGTTAAGTAATCACCGACTTTCGCGCCAAGTACATTGGCCACGCCAGAGCCCAGGATAATCTGTTGTTGCCCTGCCTTAAAATCGCTCCAAGCTTTCTTATCGATAAAACTCGATAGGCTCGATACTTGTTGCTCAAGTTGTGGATCAACACCGCGAACTTCAATTGCTTTCAGCTCTTTGCCTTTTTCGGCAAGCGCGGTAATTTTCACATAAGGCGCAGCTGCGACAACGTCTTCATGTTGGGTCGCTTGTTCGATCACATGCTCCCAACGTGTTACAGGTTCATTGACGCCCTCAAACTCACCGTGAGGAATGACAGAAAGTACTCGTGATTGAAGCTCTCGCTCAAAACCATTCATTGCAGATAAGCCGATAATGATTACCGCGACACCAACAGCAATACCAATTGTCGAAGACAAGGAGATGAACGACACCATTTTGTCTCGTTGTTTCGCCCGGCTAAATCGGCCGCCTATCAATAGAGATAAAGAAGAAAACACTTAGCTCTCCTCTTTTTCTACGTTGACCAGTAAACCATCTTGCATGTGAAGTTGGCGATCCATCTTACCGGCAAGTTCACCATCGTGAGTCACAACCAAAAAGGCAGTATCGTACTCACGGTTCAGTTCGCGCATTAAGTCGTAAATAGAAAGTGCTGTGTTGTGGTCTAGGTTACCAGTCGGCTCATCCGCCAACACTAGCGCAGGCTTGTTCACCAATGCACGAGCAATTGCCACTCGTTGCCTCTCACCACCTGAAAGTTCTGAAGGTCGGTGGTCAACACGATGACTTAGCCCCACTTTATCAAGTAACAACTGTGCTTCTTGTTTAGCTTTCGCTGGCTTCTCTCCACCTATCAACAACGGCATTGCTACGTTTTCTAACGCTGAGAAATCAGAAAGAAGATGATGGAATTGATACACAAAGCCAAGATGCTGGTTGCGAAGCTTGGCCTGCTTATTCGAACTCAAAGACGCTAAGTCTTGTCCGAGAAAGCTTACGCTGCCATCAGACGCATCATCCAGTGCCCCTAAAATATGCAATAACGTACTTTTACCGGAACCAGAGGTACCAATGATAGCGACTAGCTCACCCTTTTCGATTTCAAAGCTGACGCCCTTGAGAACCTCAGTATCTAACGAGCCTTCACGGTACGTTTTACGGATATCATTACATTGAAGGAAATTACTCATAACGAAGGGCCTCAGCAGGTTTTACAGACGATGCACGATAAGAAGGGAATACAGTGGCAATCAAGCTAAGTGCAATAGCCAGAACCACAACAACCGCAATTTGGATTGGATTAATCAATATTGGCAACTGTCCACCAAATGAAAACAGAGCAACACCCATCGCCTCTAAAATAGTATTGAGGTTCGAAGCTAAAATCACGCCCAGGATGCCACCAGATAATGCGCCGATCACACCACTGCTTGCACCTTGAACCATAAAGATCCCCATGACTTGACCATCACGCATACCTTGGGTTTTTAAGATGGCGACTTCGGACAGTTTCTCCATCACCACCATAATAAGCGCAGAAATAATGTTAAACGCAGCAACACCAATGATCAGCCCAAGCATCAAACCCATCATGTTTTTTTCCATTCGAACGGCTTGGAATAGCTCGCCACGTTGGTCTCGCCAATCGCTCCACACCCAACCTTCCGGTAGCGGTTGGTTTGATAGTTCTGCCACTTCAAATGGGTCATCAAAAAACAGTCGCCAGCCTGAAATGGTGTCTGATTTATAGCGCATCAAACGCCCAGCATCGTTGATATCTGTCACCATCAATTGAGCATCGATATCCGAACCCGTGTTAAAAATGCCAGCTACGGTAAAATTTCGTTGGCTAGGTATGCGCCCTAACGGTGTGTATTGGCTGGCACTGGTGACCATTAAGCGAACTTTGTCGCCCATAGACACTTTCAAGTTTCTTGCCAAGGTATGACCAAGGAAAAGCTGATACTGACCAGCTTTGAGTGAAGACAGTCTGCCAGCAATTAAATGATTCTGAAGAGGGTCATCTGAATTTGGCTCAATACCGATTAACAAGCCCGCAGATAACTGAGCAGGACTTTGGATCACCGCTTCACTGCGAACAATAGGTTCTACGTGGCCATTGAGCGACATTTGCTCCGCAAAGCTAGGTGCTTGAGCAGAAAGTGACGTTGTGCCTCCTTGCTCGTAAACGACGGCTTGAGGAAGGACACCAAGAATTCGGTCTTTTAACTGCGCTTCGAATCCATTCATTACCGACAAAACAGTAACCAGAGACAGCACACCAATGGTAATTCCGGCTGTCGACATATAAGAAACAAAACGGCTAAAGCGATCACCGGAACGGCCTTTCAAATAACGCAGGCCAACAAACAATGAAATAGGATGAAACATACTTTGAACCATCTAAAGGAGATGCGGGTTAATGTAACGGGTATTGCCGTTACTGTGTAGGGGTTAATTGAAAATATAGAGTGAATTAACTCAATTAGTTAGGCTTGAAAAACAGAACCTTGTCAAATAGCTAACTTTCAAACAACTATTTGAGACTTTCAATTAACTGACCTTGATTACTGCGGCCACATAGCGATAATCAATAGATCACTTCAAGGAACTAACGCATGACAGAACAAGAGTTTTTTACCGTTCACCACAGCCTTACCGCTAATATTGAGCCAATGGACAGTAACTTCGCTTTACCTTCTCAGATTCAGTTCGAATCGGAGATCCCTGCCCCTTTTGTAGTGGCAAGTGAATTTAGCCAATTGGATCTATTAGCTGACAGTGCTCGCAACGAACTGAAAAACAGCGACTTGAAGAATGTCATCAGTTTATTGGATGCACAGAACTCTAAATTAAACCTCTTGTTGAGCTTTATGTTATCGCAACAAGATGATGAACAATTTCGTACCCATACGTATTCATTTGGCGCGAGTCAGTTCTCGTGTTTTTCCAAAACAGATATCGAAGCGGGTCGCTTAGTTAAAGCAAAGCTCTTTATCGAGCACCCTGCCGCCGCTATCTATTGCTACGCGGAGGTCTTCGCTAGCGAACCTAAAGATTCAGGCTTCGAAATCAAATTCAAATATGCTCATCTTCGTGATACTGACCAAGACTTGTTGATCAAGGCTGCGCTCCATCAACAACAAAAGCTCTTACGTCAACGCTCTCTAGAACGAGATAACAAGTAAATAGACATGACAAAACAATCCATTTTCACACTACCTAAGCTCAAAGGTGCCGGTGACAAAAAGCACATCGGTAACCTAGTTGGTTCATCTCTCGCGCTTACTATCGCTAAACTAGCGGAGCAGCATAACAGCCATACTTTACTTGCAGTGCCTGATCCTCAGATCGCACTCAAGCTTCAATCTGAAATTGAACAGTTTACGGCACATGAAGTTGCGTTATTTCCTGACTGGGAGACGCTGCCATACGATAGCTTCTCGCCGCACCAAGAGATCATCTCAGATCGTATAGCACGCCTTTACGCACTGCCAACGCTAAAAGATGGCATCACGATCGTTCCGATCAGCACGTTATTGCAACGCCAGTCACCGCGCGACTTCTTACTACAACACACGTTAATGGTGAAAACAGGCGATCTCTATTCACTAGAGAAATTACGTCTGCAACTCGAAAAGTCGGGCTATCGCTATGTTGACCAAGTGTTTGGCCCGGGTGAATACGCTAGCCGTGGTTCTATTCTCGACCTGTTCCCAATGGGCAGCAAAGACCCGTATCGTATCGACTTCTTCGATGACGAGATCGACACGATCCGTACTTTCGATCCTGAAAACCAGCGCTCTATCGAAGACATCTCTGAGATTCGACTGCTGCCTGCTCACGAATTCCCAACCTCGGAAACAGCGATTGAAGATTTCCGTATTCGTTGGCGCCAACAGTTTGATGCGCGCCGTGAACCAGAATCGGTTTATATGCAGGTTTCTAAAGGCACGTGGCCTGCTGGTATTGAGTATTGGCAACCGCTGTTCTTCGAGCACACCGAAACCTTGTTTGATTATGTTGCCGATGAAGCGCAACTCCTGATTCTAGGTGATGTCGAGACTGCAGTAGATTCGTTCCTAACGGACGTTTCTCACCGATACGAGCAACGCGGTGTTGACCCGTTACGACCGCTGCTGACACCTGAACAACTGTGGCTAAAGAAAGACGAGCTGTTCGCACACTTCAAACAGAAGCCACAGGTCAACCTAAGCTTAGACACGATTGAAGAAAAAGCTGGGCGTACAAACCTTCCGGTTATGCCTCTGCCTGATCTCAGCGTTCAGCATCAGAATAAAGAACCGTTGTCTAACTTAAGAAAGTTCACTGAAGCCTTCGATGGCAAGGTTGTTTTTTCGGTTGAGTCTGAAGGCCGCCGTGAAGCTCTGAGTGAATTGCTTCGAGGCATCAAAGTTCGTCCAAGCGAAGTTGAAAACCTCGACGCGGCAATTAAAGGTAAAGATAAGTTCACCCTGATCCTAGGTTCTGCTGAGCATGGCTTTATCCACGAAGAGCAAAACATCGCCCTTGTCTGTGAAAGTGATCTATTGGGTGATCGCGTTATTCAGCGTCGTAAAAAAGACAAAAAAAGCGTAAACAGCGACACCGTAATCCGTCACCTTGCGGAACTTAAACCGGGCCAACCCGTTGTTCACATTGACCACGGTATTGGCCGCTATATCGGCTTGCAAACACTTGAAGCGGGTGGGATGAAAACCGAATACGTAACACTTGAGTATCAACACGATGCCAAGTTATACGTGCCTGTTGCCTCTTTGAACTTAATTGGCCGCTACTCTGGTGGCGCTGAAGATTCTGCACCGCTACACAAACTTGGCGGTGAAGCATGGCAGAAAGCTCGTAAGCGCGCCGCAGAGAAAGTCCGTGACGTTGCAGCAGAGCTACTTGATGTTTACGCCAAGCGAGAGCTAAAACCTGGCTACAAGTTTGTGCTCGACCGCGGCCAATACGCGACTTTCAAGTCTGGTTTCCCGTTTGAAGAAACCGATGACCAAGCGATGGCCATCAATGCTGTTATGTCTGATATGTGTCAAGCAAAAGCCATGGATCGTTTGGTGTGTGGTGATGTTGGCTTTGGTAAAACCGAAGTCGCGATGCGTGCAGCATTCGTTTGTACCGACAACAGCAAACAAGTGGCGGTGTTAGTACCAACTACCCTACTTGCTCAGCAACACTTCGAGAACTTCCGTGACCGTTTCGCCAACTTGCCGATTCGTGTTGAGGTTCTATCCCGATTCAAATCAGCTAAAGAGCAGAAGTTGATCATGCAAGATGTCGCCGACGGTAAGGTCGATATCTTGGTAGGGACTCACAAGCTGCTTTCGAGCGATATTAAGTTTAAAGACCTAGGCCTGCTGGTTGTCGATGAAGAACACCGATTTGGTGTGCGTCAGAAAGAGAAAGTGAAAGCGATGCGTGCGGATGTCGACATCCTAACGCTTACTGCGACACCGATCCCGCGAACGCTGAACATGGCAATGAGTGGCATGCGTGACCTTTCGATCATCGCTACACCACCCGCACGACGCTTGGCAATTAAAACCTTCGTTCGCGAAAGTGATGATGCCATCGTCAGAGAAGCGGTGCTGCGTGAAATCATGCGTGGTGGTCAGGTTTACTTCCTGCACAACCAAGTCGACACGATTGAGAAAACAGCAGAGTCACTACAGAAGTTGATTCCAGAAGCACGCGTTACTGTGGCTCATGGCCAGATGCGTGAGCGCGAACTAGAACGCATCATGAATGACTTCTACCACCAGCGCTTTAACTTGTTGGTGTGTACAACCATCATCGAAACCGGTATCGACGTACCAACGGCAAATACCATCTTGATGGATAGAGCCGATAACCTTGGTTTAGCACAGCTGCACCAATTGCGTGGTCGTGTCGGTCGTTCTCACCACCAAGCTTATGCTTACTTGTTAACGCCACACCCTAAAGCAATGACCAAAGATGCGATCAAGCGATTGGATGCGATTGCTTCGCTCGAAGACTTGGGCGCAGGCTTTACCTTAGCAACTCACGATTTAGAGATTCGTGGTGCGGGTGAGCTGTTAGGTGATGAACAGAGTGGTCAAATCCAGTCAGTTGGTTTCACCTTGTACATGGAGATGCTTGAACAAGCGGTTGAAGCATTGAAGGAAGGTCGAGAGCCATCGCTTGATGACCTACTGAGTGAACAAACTGAAATTGAGATGCGTTTGCCAGCACTATTGCCAGATGACTACATCCCAGACATCAACACGCGCTTATCAACGTACAAACGTATTGCGAGTGTGAGTGACACCGACGAATTGGCAGAGTTGAAAGTCGAGCTGATTGATCGCTTCGGCCTTCTGCCTGACGCAACCAAGAACTTGTTATCAGTTTCTGAGCTAAAATTAGCCGCAGCGTCTATCAAAGCGAAGAAAATTGAAGCTCACGATAAGGGGGGATTCTTAGAATTCTACCCGGATGCTGACATAAACCCGGCCTACCTTGTTAAACTGTTGCAATCTCAACCGCAAAAGTTTTCAATGGAAGGACCAACAAAGTTCAAGTTTACGATACCATTGGTCGACAGACGGAAACGAATTCAATTTGTTAGTGATTTATTGGGCGAATTCAGACAAAACTTGCTGCCTTCAGCATAAGACCCAATCCACTTGCACATATAAATTATCCAGCCGGTAGTTCGGCTGGAAGACGGAGTAAAAATGAAAAGACTGATCCCACTGCTACTATTGTTCGTCTCACTGCCAAGTTTGGCGCAGAGACAATTTGATATAGAAGTGATCATTTTTAAGCGCGCTGTTGATGCAGAGAAGGTGAACGAATCTTGGCCAAATACACAGCCTAAGATTTCACTTGAACGCGTTGGTTCATTTCAAGATACCCAATACCGAGCAAAGAAAGGCGTTCAAATGCTACCTTACTCGGAATACAAGTTAACGCCTCAGAAAGACAAGCTACGTAAACACGCTGGCTTTGAAGTTCTGATGCATACCGCTTGGCGTCAAGGCGACCAAGGTAAGAGCTCTGCACCTGTTTTCCATATTCAAGCAGGTAAAGATTTCTCTAAACAGTTTAATGCTGATGGCTCTGAAAAAGGCGCAATCACTACAGGCAGCGCTGATGGGTTCCAAGAAGAGACCATTGATAAGCCACTCTACGAATTAGACGGCAAGCTGCAAATCTACGTTCAGCACTACCTATACGCTGAAACGACATTAGATTTAAAAGCGCCAAGCGTTCGTGAAGTAACTCTACAAGAGCAACAAATCGAGCTAGATTCACCAGTAAGTGGCGCAGAAAGCAACGTCCAAGTGGGCAACCTAACTGAGATTTCTCCGACGGTTGAAGTCCAAGAGTTCCTTAAGAGCTACCGCATGGACCAGAAACGTCGTATGCGCAGCACAGAAACTCACTACCTTGACCACCCACTTCTTGGAATGGTAATTCAAGTTAGACGTGTAGCGCAGTAAGTTACTTGCCGATTCGGCTATAATTATATAAATAATTCAATCCGCCCTCCTAGTGAGGGCGTTTTATTAAGTGCTATCTATCTTTATTCTGTACTGACTCTCTTTGTTCAGTACTTACACGTTACTTGGTACGTCTTATGAGCCCTGAATTTCAGATCAACACACAAAATCTTAGCCTTAAAATCATTGAGGCCTCAGATGCTCAAGAATTTTCTCAACTGGTTAAGTCCTCCCCTAGCTTGTTGCCATGGGTCGACTGGTGTCATAGCGAGTTTTCTATCGTCGAAGCCGAGAAGTTTATTCTGGCGACTCGCTTAAACTGGGTGAAAGCCGATGCGTTTGGCTTTGGCATCTTTGAACGAAAAAGCGATAAGTTAGTCGGTATGGTTGCGATTAATGAGCTTTACCACACCTTTAATATGGCGAGTTTAGGTTATTGGGTGGGTGATGACTTTCAAAGGAGAGGGATCGCCAAAGAAGCGATGCTCGCCCTATTTGAATTTTGTTTCGCGCAACTCAAGTTAACGCGTTTGGAGATTGTCTGCGATACCGAGAACCTACCCAGCCAAAAGTTGATAGAGAAGTGTGGCGCTGAGCGAGAAACCATTGCCAAGAATCGATTTCTGTTTAACGGTAAGCCCAAAGATGGCGTGGTTTATTCTGTGCTGCCTCCAACGTCTTAACAGCAGAAATGAGTTCAACACCTGCGATAGCACGTAAGCGACACGATCAAAAAAGAGCTCCAAAGAGCTCTTTTTTTATTATCAGCGTAATGACCTTAAAGGCTTACCTGATTAGTGAAGCTTTAGGTTTGGACGAAGTACACGGTTAATACGACCAACCAGCATCATCAGTGATGTTTTGATTAAGCCGTGAAGCGCCATCTGGTGCATGCGGTACAAAGAGATGTACACCACACGAGCAATACGACCTTCAACCATCATCGAACCTTTCGTCAGGTTACCCATCAAGCTACCTACCGTAGAGAAACGGCTTAGTGAAACTAGCGAGCCTTTATCTTTGTAGATGTAATCTTTCAGGTCACGACCGTTCAACTTAGCAATGATGTTGCTAAATGCACAGCTTGCCATTTGGTGAGCCGCTTGTGCACGTGGCGGAACGAATGAACCATCTGCTTGTGTACATTGCGCCAAGTCACCGATAGCAAAGATGTTGTCATCCAAAGTTGTTTGCAGCGTGTTCTTCACAACCAACTGGTTGATACGGTTGGTCTCAAGACCACCGATATCTTTCATGAAATCTGGTGCTTTGATACCTGCTGCCCATACCATGATTTGAGCTGGGATCTTGTCGCCATCTTTGGTTGTTAGGCCGTCAGAATCCGCCTGAGTCACCATCGTATTCGTACGAACGTTCACACCAAGCTTGGTTAGCTCAGAGTGTGCTGCACTTGAAATACGAGGAGGTAGAGCTGGAAGAATACGCTCACCCGCTTCAACTAGGTTTACGTTCAGCTTGCTTGAATCTAGGTCGCCGAAGCCGTAAGTACGAAGCTCTTTAACTGCGTTGTGTAGCTCTGCAGAAAGCTCAACACCTGTTGCACCAGCACCAACAATCGCGATGTCTACCGTGCCTTGACCGTTCTTAGCGTGAAGCTTTAAGAACTGGTTGTTCATTTCTGTACGGAAACGGTGTGCTTGCTCTGGGCTATCAAGGAAAATACAGTTGTCACGAACGCCTGGAGTGTTGAAGTCGTTTGACGTTGAGCCTAGCGCCATCACAAGAATATCGTATTCAAGTTCACGGCTTGGCATCAGCAGTTCACCGTGCTCGTCTGTAAGCTCGCTTAGTGCAATCACTTTACGCTCACGATCGATGTCGTTCAGGCTGCCCATTTGGAAATCGAAGTAATGGTTTTTTGCGTGCGCACGGTAGCTTAATGCATCAACACCTTCATCCAGTGAGCCCGTTGCTACTTCATGAAGTAATGGTTTCCATAGGTGGCTTGCTTTACGGTCTACCAGAGTAATCTGGGCACGTTTCTTACGACCTAAAGTGCGGCCTAGCTTAGTTGCTAGTTCTAAACCACCAGCACCACCGCCTACTACGATAATTTTTGTCACAGTGACAATCCTCTACAAAATGAATAAATGGGGTTCGGCTCGATTACTCCAACCGATAAATTCTATGTATCTACTCGGCCTTGAATGCGAAGGCTGTTACAAATTGGATTACCGCGAAAAAGAATAACGACAGCTCACCGAGTAGTTAGAGGGGTTACAAACAACAAGTATTGGTTTGTTGTTTTGCTCACATGGATAAAAAAGGTGACTACCTGAGAGGCAGAACACAAATTATGGACAAGTTTTTTCACTCGCTCTCAATTTTTTTTGATATTTGTCAAAATATTTTGCTTTGGAACATTATATATAGCAAAAAGATGACCGCAACAAAAAAATCCTTACCCTCAATGAGGATTCGCGACTAATTAGTTAACGTTTGCGCAAACTGATCTATAAATGCGCAAACTCACAGATAAAACAGCGATAACCGCTTTATGAAACACGAACGCAAAAGTTCAGATGTAAAAAAGCAGCACTCATTGAGCACTGCTTTTATAAAGCATCCAGATTGATTAAGCGTTTTTGAACGCTTTCATTGCTTGAAGATGTTGAGAGATCTTTTTGAATTTATGACTCTCTTTCTCATCCCAGATTACGTCGTAGTAATCTTCTAGCGCGGCAGCGGTTTTGGTATTGTCGTGGATTTCATCTTCACGAGACAACACTACCAAACAGCGTCCTTTGTTTTTCATACGATACTGAGCAACACATTTAGTTGCGATGTCTTCGTATTCTTCTGGACGGTCAATTCGACCCACCATGTTATTCTCAGGATGCAGATTAGGGTTGAACACCACCTGCTTAATTCCACATAAGAAACCAATACGCTCAGACCAAAAACCACCTAAACCTACACCACAAATAATGGGATGCGGATCATCGGATTGCTCTATCACCTTATGCACTTCTTTAAGCAGATGCTGCATATCGTGTTTTGGATGCAAAGTACTGTAGTTGATGAAACGAACGTCATCATCAATGAATTGCAACTGCAGTATTTTTTCGTGATTGCCCGGGCTTGTTGAGTCGAAGCCGTGTAGATAGATAATCATTGTACCTCCCCCATTGAATATTGGTACGTTTTGATCAATCTAACACGAAAAACAAGGTTTTAAAGGGAAGACCTCTGAAATTATATTTTTCACTTCCTAAACGTGATCATAGCTACATAAAGTGTGACTAAGAGCCTCTGCTTCACGCAGATAACTGTCATCGCCCCATAGCTGATGAGCAAGTAAATACCACAGCATTGCCATCATTTGGCTTCTTGGTAACCAGGCTTCTACTCCGTCAAGCCAAGATTGGGGATCATGGATACCTCTTAGCTGACAGTACTTATTAACAGCTTCTATAACTGGTAATCGGGCAACAGCAATAGTCAGCGTAAGATCAAGCCTTGGGTCTGCTAGCGCTGCGTATTCCCAGTCAATGATCTTAATCCCATCTTGATTCTTCACAAGGTTATAGCCACCGAGATCAAAATGACACAAAGACAGGCCTACACTTGGGATACTTGGAGCCACGCGCCACTCTTGATAAATCTTGGTGCAGGTTTCAGTCTTATGAACCGCATCAAGCTGAAGCCAGTAGTGGTCAACTCGAGCCGTATAGCTGAACGGTTGGAGCGGCAGTCGCGCAGTATTAACCAAATGCACTGAGATCAGCGTCTTCAGTAAATCATCCTGCTCGAGTCCTTCGTACAACGTCTCACCCGCGATCCATTCAACCAGTAAGCCTTGCTCATTGACCACTATCGGACTTGGTCCGATATCTAGACGCTCAATAGCAGACAGTACTTGATACTCTTCATGGCGAGAGATGAAGAACGCTTTGGTGATGGGGGTAATTGGACGCCAAACATACGCGGTGCCATCGGCTAAAACCAATTTCCAACATCGATTAGTCAACCCACCTGTCAGTGTCTGTGCTCTGATTGGAGGCTCAGAAAAGTAGCCATCAAGAGAACTCAAACTGGTATCAAGAAGCTTTGCTTCAGACCAAGAAAAAATCGCCATATTTACTCCCTATAAACGTCTTAACTGCCCTATAAACGTCTTAATTTCCCTACAAAAAAGGCACTGACCAAAAGCCAGTGCCTCTTCATTAATACCAATCACAGCAAATAACATGTACTGCGTTGAGGCATGACTAAGCCAAGTAAACTTAATTAAAAGCCCAGCAAGCTCTTAGATTGTTGCTTACGGATTTCAGTCTCGTCAGCCCATTCAATCAAGCCAGACTCAAGATCCATTAGGCGCATGGTCATTTTGTAGTATACGTCTTCGTCGCTGCCCGCTTTCTTAACGATGCTTGATAGGTTGCCGTACAACATGTACTGAGCACCAACCATTTTACCAAATTGGATTGCTGAGCTTTGATTTACAAGCTCATCGTTATTTTGGAAATTCAATTGTTCACGAACAGACTCTACACGGTCCATATCAACGAAACGGAACTTACCAGAGTTCAGCATTTTAGTACTGATGGTATCAGTGATTGACTCAGTATCGATGTGCTCACTTGTTTTGTTCTTGATTCGCTCTACGAACACGATTGGACGTTGCTCACGAGTAATATAAGACACAGAACCAGACGCCATCATGCTATCGACCATTTCGCCCGCAATCGTTTGAAGGTCAGTTGAACCGAAATCGATTGTCGTGGTTTCTACTGATTGTGCATCACCGTAGCTTACCTTGTTTGAACAACCGCCTAAAATAACCGCTAAACCTAGTAGCGCAATGACACTCTTTTTCATTTTGTTTCCTTAACTAATCACTAAGCGGGGTTACCCACTCTCTTAAATTTTTGTATTTTCGAATCCTTAGACCCGTTCTATCTCGTCTTTGCTATAAAGCTTGGAACCACTCTAAATATGAGCGGTTCCAAACGAAAGTTTACTGCTCTCTGAACTGAACTCTGAACTGAGTCGCTTTCGGATTTACCGACACTTCCGACAACGAAATACTTTCAAAGCCACGAACAATTGCTTGCTTCCAAGGGCCTTGCTTTAGGTTGACCTCAAGACCAGCATCGTCGTACCAGTAAAAGCGATAAAGGATATGTTGATCGCCTTTATAGTTACTGTTTAAACGCACGATTCCTCGCGTATGACCGTCGACGAGGTCAGTTCGGATATCTTCAACCTGTAAGCGGCTACCCAATACCTTATCACCAAAGAAAACGTTCTGAGTTTGACTATCTACCCTTACGCCAGCTGTATTATCAGCACAACCAGCCAGAGCCATAACCGCTGCTAAGCTCACTAACCACTTTTTCATTACAGCCTCCCTAGCTGTTTATGCCACATTGTTGCATTGTTTCCTTGTCGAGAAATCCACACCAAAGTGGTCTGCCCTTCTCGAATATCAAAGTCATACGTTTTAGCGCCCGCTTCTAACGTATATTGACCACTGTTTGCTACAAACGTGCTGGTCTTTATTTCCGCAGGCAAAGATTGCCAGCTTCGAGTGTCTGGTTGTTCCGTGAATGCATTCCAGACATTGAACAAAATGTTACCGACATCGTTACCTTGAGTTGCTTCTTTACGGATGCGATCTTTCGCGACCACACGTAACGCTTGGCGAATAACAATGCTCGTCATACGTTCAGATAAATCATTCTGCGCCATCGCATTCACATCCGTAATCAAATGCTCAGACAACGGTTGCCCACTGATTCGTAGCGCAGAAAAACGTTCTACGTTTTGGCGCGGGTAATATGGCAGCGCCAGAGAATATATTGCGCCCTGATCGCGACTGTCATAAATAGGCAAATCTAATCGCCAACTGTCCATCGCTTGAACTGCACTTTGTTCTTGAAGCACAATTACTCGCCCTTCGCTTGCCCCTAACTTAGATGACTGTTTGTAGCGCTTTTTCAGTGTTGCTAAATCTTGTCGCATGCCTAAGCGAGCAGCTGTTGCCATGGTTCTATCGATGATTTCTTGGTTATCAGGCATGATGGCCAAAGCACGTCGATAGTCCACATAAGCGCTGTTCAGATCGTTAGATGCTTCGTAAAGCAGGCCAGACAAAAACATCAGATACGCATTTTGCACAGATTGCAGCTTTTTACCCGCATCAGGATAATTCGCAAGAATACTACCCACGTTGGCAGACAACCCTTGAGATTTTGCGTCGCTAGCAGCACTTTCTAACTCAGCTTCACGTTGTTTCTTGGCTTGTTCCTGAACTTGGTTAGCGCGACGCATTTCGATCACCGCACCTTCTAAGTCGTTTTTCTTTAAATAATTCAAACCAAGATATAAATGCAGAAAACCCAACTCATAGTCAGCAGGCACATACTCGGTAATATTGTCATTCACAGCCAACGCGCCGACACTGGTTGCACTGTCTGATACAGAGATCACCGCTTTACTTTGCTGATCTTTTACTGCCTGATCGGCCAGTTCGAGCGACGACTTACTCTCAGGATATTTTTGATCAAGTAGATTAATTCTACCTTTTTCAAAGTTATCAAGAATGTCACCTGCTACGTAATCTGGTAACTCTTGTTGAGCCGTTGAATAATCCCCAGACTTGACTGCTTGGTAAATTTCTTTGTTTTGCGCGCTGTAATGACTGAACAGGCTCCCTGCCGACATATTCGCACAACCCGCTGTCAACGCCGATAACAGGGCAATGGAAGCGAATCTAAACTGGTGCTTCACTTATCGTCTCCGTGCATGTTTAAAATGCCAACTTTGTTAAAAGGATCTTAAGCAAGTGGATACCTTGCTTTTTAGGCTCTACCTAATCGATGCCGATATTCAGACAACAGATAAAAATAAAAGTTGGCATACAAACAACAAATTTTCCAACTCGCTGTTTATGTTAATTAACCATTAACTTGTATTAACGAGATCATTAACTGTTTCGTTAGCTTATTAGCCTTTTAATTAACTCATTAAAAGCGGGCCAAGCGGGCGGCCACCAACCAAATGCATGTGAATATGGTAAACCTCTTGGCCACCGTGAGAATTGCAATTCACAATAAGACGATAGCCGTCTTCTGCAATGCCTTCTTCTTTTGCTAACTTACGAGCAACAGTAAACATACGTCCCATCATTGCTTCATCTTCCGCTTCAACATCATTCGTTGTTGGAATCAGCTTGTTAGGAATAATTAGAATATGACTAGGAGCACGAGGGTTAATATCGCGAAATGCGGTTACTAAATCGTCTTGGTATAGTAGATCTGCTGGGATTTCTTTATTGATGATCTTACTAAAAATGGTTTCTTCAGCCATGTGTCTCTCCGATAAAACATTTATTTTTTAATGCTTTGAGTATGCGCTATGCCGCATCAAACCACAATAAACCTGCTTTAAAGCATAATAAAAAACACCGTTCAAATCAAAAAAAAACACGCCTTACCTCTCAAGAACGGCATATTGGCTAGGACAAAGGACTATTTTTGACGTGTGCGTCATAAAATGCGTAAGCCGAGCTCAATAGAATCCTGATAATTTTGTTAGTTTTGTTTTGACCTGGTATTAGGTCCACATTTATTTAGGGAGAAAGTCATGAAGGGATCTGTGATCAAGCGTATGTACGCTGGTTTCGCACTGATCATCATCATGTTCGCAGTCACGATAACCATCATGATGAGCAGCATGAATCAGATACATAGCAATTTTGAGAGCGTCTCAAAAGTCTCATTGCCGCTGGTTGCGCTTTCAAACCAAACAAGTGTCCAATTACTTTCCGCTGACAAGTCATTTAAAGACTTCTTAACCACACAAAATTCTGAGCGTATGTCTGCAATGCGTACAGAGTTTGCTGCATCACAAAACGCTTTTTCTGAAGTTCTAGGTAGCCTAGAAACAGCAAGCCAAGACAATACCTCGCTCACTGAGCGCATCACGCAATTAAGAGCGATGGAAGAACGTTACTTCACCGAAGCAGATGAAGCGATGAACAATTATATCGCTATGTTTGAGGCGCAAGAGCAAGTACAAAAAGCATCACGTGATTTCCAACGCTTACATTCAGAATTGACCGTTGGCATGAAAGAGTACGTTGCCGACCAAAAAAGCATCTCTGTAAAAGTGATGGCAAAGAGCTACTTTATTAAACTACAAGACGCCGAGGTGATTACCTCTGATGCACTAGCAAGTTCTGATGTTGCCTTCGTACAAAAAGCCGTCAACCAAAACAAAAAGGCCGTTACCCACCTAAACTACGCGTACCGTGGCTTAGCGACACAATTGCCTGCGATAAAAAATGTTTTCGATGAATCGGTTAAAAACTTCACCAAAGACGTGGGACAAAAAGGCGGTGTTTTAGATAAACATAATAACTATCTGAAAGCGAAAGAAGCCTTGTACATCAACATTGCTAATCTAGCCGTTGAAGTCGACCAAGCAATGGCGGTACTGGATTCTTTCAACGTCACAGCGGAAGAGCAACTCAACTCATCATTAGCAGATGCGAGCAGCATCTACGACAACGGTCTATTCAAAGCGATTGCAATTGGCATTGTTGTCACCGTATTCGCTGCAGCAATTGGTTACCACATTGCACATAGTGTAAGAGAGCCACTAACGCGTATCCTCGGTACATTAGAAGGCCTGACTGAAGGAGATATGACTCAGCGTATCGATATTCGATACGACAACGAATTCAGCCGAGTAAGCCGTCACATCAATACCTTAGCCGACAACCTGCACAATATTCTGGTGAAACTGAATGACGCTTCAGATGACCTAACCAATACTGCAAGCGTAAACCAAAAAACCTCTTCTGAGACACAGGCTCAATTGAACAGCCAGCGTGAACAAACAGCAACTGTCGCAACGGCAATGACACAAATGTCTCACTCTGTACAAGAAGTAGCAAACAGCGCGCAAAGCTCGTTAACTATGGTTCAACAAGTAGAATCGGCTTCTGAATCAGGTCGTCAGGTCATGAACACCAACATCAGTACCATTAATCAACTTGAGGTGCGCCTGACTGAATCCGTGGGTGCTGTAGGCGAGCTACAACAAATGAGTAGCCAGATTGGCTCTATCCTCGATGTTATTCGTGGTATTGCAGATCAAACCAACCTACTTGCACTCAACGCAGCAATCGAAGCCGCGCGCGCAGGTGAACAAGGCCGTGGATTTGCTGTAGTTGCAGATGAAGTCCGAGTACTGGCACAAAAGACAACTCAATCGACGTCTGAAATTGAGACCATGATCAGTAACCTACAATCAAGTTCTAAAACAGCAAGCAATGTGATTGAAAGCTGCATGAGCGATATGGATATGTCGGTTCAACAAGCTTCAAGTGCTAATAGTGCTATGGAAGAAATTCAGGCATTGATTCTAGAAATCAGTCGAATGAGTACGCACATTTCTCAAGCCGCGGCTGAGCAGAGTGAAACTTCGGGTGATATCGCGCGTAACATTGAAGACATCAACCAGATTGCTGATAAGAGTTATCAAGCGATGTCATCAATTGCAGAGGCAAGCCAAAACCTAACAATTCTGGCAAACCAGCAAGGCGATTTAGTTCATCAATTCAAGCTATAAGTAAACGAAGAACCAATAGATATTCACCTGAAATGTTGGGATATCTCACCCAATAGTGATAACTAATTGAACAAGGGCAACTTTTATCAAGGGTTGCCCTTGTTTTTTATGAGCTTTGTCATTATATGATTATAAAGGCTTGCTGCTTCCCGTTTTTCTTTCACCTTTATGAGCGAGCCGCTATTAAGGAATTTATATGGCTGTTCATGTTGGCATTATCGATCAAGACCCCATTCGGTTGATCACCCCACTACTCGACAACCGAACGATCAGCACTCACATCGTGTTCATCGGTGACAAAAATCAAATCAGTATCTATCAACGCTTAGACAGCGTTTTGCAGAAGCGTGATATTACGAGTGAATTTTTCGAGATTCCAACTATCGTAAACACCTCTGCAATTAAAGAATCGATCCAAAACCTTGCAGAAGACTTAAAAGCTCGGGGACAAGAAGTGAAGCTCAACGCAAGTTGTGGCCTTCGTCACCGCCTACTGTCTGTCTACGAAGTATTTCGTACTTACCACTGGCCAATCTTTGTTGTTGAACCAAACAGTGACAAACTGTGCTGGCTTTACCCGAATGGTAAAGAAGACGCACAAGTTCAAGACCGCATCACTATCGATGACTACTTAACGGTATTCGGTGCTCGTGGTGAATTCAGCGATGTACAACTGTCTCCGCAACTTGACCAAAAACTTTATGAACTGGGTGAGCGTTGGGCAAGTAACGCATTAGAATTAGGCCCAGGCCTTGCTACATTGAACTACCTTGCAACGACCTGCCGTAAAGAACAGAGACTTGATGTGGGTTTGTCTGAGAAGCAACAAGGTTATCGCGAGCTGAACATGCTGTTGAGCGATTTGGTTGAAGCTAAGATTGCCACTTATGACAATGGTATTTTGACGTTTGCCAATGAAGACGCGCGACGCTTCTCAAACGGCGAATGGCTTGAGACATTGGTTCATAGCACCGTTAAGCAGATCCAAGATGACATGCCGACCATTCAAGATCGCTCTTTGAATGTTCAGGTTTATCGTCAGCTCGGTGAGCGCGAAGTTCGTAATGAGCTTGATGTTGCTTCTGTAGTGAACAATAAGCTGCACATCATCGAGTGTAAGACCAAAGGTATGCGAGATGATGGCGATGATACCTTGTACAAGCTGGAATCGCTCAGAGACCTGCTAGGTGGCCTACAGGCCCGTGCAATGTTGGTGAGCTTCCGCCCTCTTCGTCATAATGACATCACACGAGCAGAAGATCTTGGCCTAGCATTGATTGGCCCTGACGAATTAAAAGATCTTAAAACACATCTCGCGGCATGGTTTACCGCTGCCGGTGGTGATGAAGATTTAGAGTGCTAATTTAAGAAACTCGAACATATCGAATTCTCAAAAAACAAAAAGGCGAATGACCACTTAAGTCACTCGCCTTTTTTGTACCCGTAACGATTATGCCAATCGTAGTAAATGACTTATATCCACTACCCCGCCCGTATTAACAAGGTCTAAACTTTACAGCATCTAGATGTTCACAAGGTTTAGAGCTCACAAGGTCTACGTTTGCAAAGTCTAAAGCTCGCAAGGTAAAAAGCTCAAAGGACTTGTAAACAAGCAAAAAAATGGCCACATCATTCGATGTGGCCATTTTCAAAATTTGAAGTCGTTTTAAGACTTAAAGCACTTGAAAACTTAAAGCATTTTACGAGCAGCTTCTACAACCACTTTGATTGAGCGCGCTTCCGTTACTTTTAGTGTCTCGTGATCAGGTATCTCTTTTTGAGTACGGTTGATGATCACACCAGCAACACAACCTGCTTTCAAACCAGAACTTGCACACATTGTTAGTAGCGTTGCAGATTCCATTTCGAAGTTAAGAACACCCATGTCTTGCCATTCTTGCATAGAACCTTGGAAACGCTTAACCACGCGACCAGAGAACGTGTCGTAGCGCTCTTGACCTGGGTAGAAAGTGTCACTTGAAGCGGTTACGCCCATGTGAACTGCTGCGCCTGATTCTTCAACTGCTGCTTTCATTGCTGTAGCAACTTCGAAATCAGCAACTGCTGGGAACTCCATAGGAGCGAAGTGCAGGCTAGCGCCGTCTAGACGAACAGAACCCGTAGAAACAATCATGTCACCCACGTTTACGTGAGGTTGGATCGCACCAGTAGTCCCAACACGTAGG
Organism: Vibrio sp. 10N.222.54.E6; assembly: GCF_041473955.1. Taxonomy (NCBI): domain Bacteria; kingdom Pseudomonadati; phylum Pseudomonadota; class Gammaproteobacteria; order Vibrionales; family Vibrionaceae; genus Vibrio; species Vibrio sp. 10N.222.54.E6. The sequence goes on from NZ_JBFRTD010000010.1 coordinate 202,793, forward strand.
AAAGTACGAACACCAAGCTGAGCAAGCTCTTCAACTGCGATAGAAGTAGATGGGCCGCCGATACCTGTTGAACATACAACAACTGGCTTACCGTCTAGCTCTGCGCGGTAAAGCGTGTATTCACGGTGACTCGCAAGAAATACGGGATTCTCCATCTCTTCTGCAATTTTTTGCACACGAGCAGGATCACCAGGAATGATCGCAAGAGTAGCACCGTTAAGATCTGCTTCAGTAACACCTAAGTGGAAAACAGCTTGAGACATAGTTCGCTCCTTTTGGCTTATTGGGCTTTTTACCCTTATTTAAGCTCATAGTAAATTCGTGGGGTACGAACACACTCTAACCAAGCTCATAATGAAATGAAGTGACGAACATCACACCAATGATCGCAACAATATTTCAGGTTTCACGAAAAACCGATTGGCATCACAAAAATAAGCAATCCGAACGGCTGCGTTGCATACTAATGAGACAAAAAACGCCTTTAACGTATGACCGCTAAAGGCGCTTTTATGCGAGATGCTTCTTATATAAGACGCTTTTAAAATTAAGAGTGTCTATGTCTGAGAGCTGAACTTAATCCGCTTTAGACTTGAATCGAAGCAGGCGCAGTGCGTTGAGTGTCACCAGAGCTGTCGCGCCACTATCTGCAAGAACGGCAACCCAAAGCCCGGTAATACCAAGCAAACTGGTCACCAAGAACACACCTTTCAAACCGAGCGCTAGTGCTACGTTTTGACGAATGTTATTCATAGTCGCTTGCGACAATTCAATCATCGCGGGCAGCTCAGTTAAACGGTTGTGAGTCAGTGCTGAATCTGCCGTTTCAAGCGCAACATCAGTACCACCACCCATAGCAATACCGACATTCGCCGTTTTCATTGCTGGCGCATCGTTGATGCCATCACCGACCATAGCAACATGTGACTGTTGAGATAACTCTTCAACATAAGACACCTTGTCACTTGGAAGCAGGCTCGCTTTATATTGCATACCAATTTTGCTGCTGATCGCTGCTGCGCTTCGTGGGTTATCCCCTGTGAGCATGATTGATTGAATACCCAAGTCATTAAGTCGTTCAATCGCAAGCTTAGCGTCACTACGTAACGTATCTTGCCAAGCAATCAAACCAATCACAGTCGTAGCTTGTTCTGTTGACTCTTCTAGATCTTTAAGCTCAAGAGCAACCACAACCGTCTTGCCCTCGCCTTCTAATGCTTCTACCTGAGAAACCACATCGGGTCCAAGAGCGAACGTGACTTTAGACGGTGATAAAACCTGATACTTAACACCATCGACATCGCCTTCAACACCGCTACCAATGAGCGCTTTCTTGTTGTGTGACTCAGGGATCTCAACATTCAGCTCTTTAACTTTAGCGACAAGCGATTGCGCCAAAGGATGAGTCGAACCAACTTCAATCGCCCCAACTACACGAAGCATCACGTCTTGTTTCCAACCTGATAGAGGTTGAATATCCGTAACCTGAGGCTTACCTTCAGTCAGCGTACCTGTCTTATCAAAGGCAATCGTTTGAATTTTCCCTAACTGCTCGAGTGCCGCGCCGCCTTTAATTAATGCGCCACGTTTCGCTGCGGCTGCTAAACCAGAAGTAATTGCAGCAGGTGTCGAGATAACCAACGCACACGGACAAGCAATCAACAATAGAGCTAGACCTCGGTAAACCCAGGTTTCCCAAGGCTGCGCGAACAGCAATGGTGGGGTGATGATGACCAACAGAGCCACCAACATCATTAGTGGTGTGTACCAGCGGCTAAACTTATCGAGGAAACGTTCAAGCGGTGCTTTACGAGATTCTGCTTCTTCAATCAAGTGAAGAATACGGTCAATCGCGTTCTCACCCTGTTTTGACGTGATGGTGATACGAACGACTTTATCGACCACCACAGCACCAGCCATAATGCTGTTGCCTTCGATATGTTCGACAGGAACAGACTCACCCGTTAGCGCACTTTCATCAAAGCTCGCAGCGTCGGTAATAAGTTGACCATCAGCAGGTAAACGAGAACCCGCCGCCACTTCAATCACGTCACCAGGAGCAAGTTCACTTACTGCAACGTCAACACGTTCGCCGTTGATAATCTTGGTGGCATTTTCTGGCACCAATGCCATTAAGGCTTGAACACCACTTCTTGCTCTTGATGAAGCAAATGCCTCTAGACGCTCACCAATCAAAAACAGTAACAGAACCATCGCAGCTTCAGCTGTTTCGCCAAGGTATAAAGCACCGAGCGCGGCAACACTCATTAAGGTTTCGATTGCAAACGGCGTACCTGAACGTGCCAATTGAACTGCTTTCTTGGCCACTGGATACAAACCAAGCAAACAGGTTACGGTAAACAAACCTTCACTTAGTTGAGGAGAAGTACTTTTCAACAGTGCTGCGAAGAGCATTGCGGCTGCAATCGCTATAATTTGTAAATTAGGTTGGATATGAGCTTGCCAAAAAGTCTCGGGGTGCTGTTTTTCTTTTTTAGAACCAACTTCCGAAAGAGGGAAGCCCGTTTTGATAGAGACCTGTTCAATGGTGTCGGCAAGACTTTCATTGTCGAATTTCACAACTAGCTTTTCGGTGGCAAAGAGAACTTTGGCTTGAATAACACCTTCAATGTTACTAACAGCTTTCTCTATTTTTTTAGCACAAGCTGGGCAGTCCATTCCTGAGACCAACCAACTTTTAGAAAATTGGGCATTTAAAGTTTGAGTAGAGGACTGACTGTCTTCTTCTCCACTGTCTGAACCACAACAATCATCTCCTGACGATGAAGACGCAGTAGCAGAAGAGCTGCAACATGAAGATGAAGTACCTGCTGCGGTAATGCTTGAAATTTTAGGGCTAGAGCAACTTGCTCCAGTCGCTTGTGGTTGAACGTCCACTTTTGTTGAGCGGCACGCTGCGTGTTTTGCGCACATAATGTATCTCCTTAATACTCAAAAGCCTTGAGGTTATTGCTCACTCATGAGCAACAGAACCTTAAGTACAACAAAAGTATAAACCTTGGAGACTACTCCAAGGTCAAGAACAAATTGTCCAAAACCAAGAAGAAATTTACAAACCAACTAATCTATATTGGAGTGTCGCTGTTATTGCGACTTGAGCTCTTTACACTCTTCTCTGTTCGCCGATACATCATCAATAAGAACTGCATCATGTGAACAGAATGGTTGTGTATTCAAGCTGACTATCGACACATCGTCTTCTACAGGATCAACTTGGGAACCTTGCATAAGCTCGGCAATATGATAGCGAAGCACTAGGGTACCGAGTATTCCGAACAAAACATTGCCCAAGGCTTGCCCATACAGCACACCCAATGCGCCATACCATTGCGAGCCTAAGTAAACGAACGGCAATGTACCGAGAGTGGCTTTACCCAGATTCAGTGCTGTCGAGTAAAGCGGTTTACCTAAGTTATTAAAAGACGTGTTGGCAACAAACAGTGCGCCGTTGAAGGTGAAGGTCAACGCTACATAGGTACAGAATGCGGCAACAATAATTGCTGCATCACCTTGTAGACTAAAGCCTTGGATCACATAGTCTTGGACAAAGTATAAGAGAATACAAACGGCGATGGTGTACGCCGTAGTAACCAACAATGAGTTGTTGAGTGTTTCTTTTACTCTATCCATTCGTTCTGCACCAAAGTTTTGCCCAATGATAGGGCCCACAGCGCCAGACAAAGCAAAGATAACCGCAAAACAAACCGGCGTCAGACGACCTATCACAGCAAAGCCCGCGACAAAATCCTCTCCGTATTGTGCAATCCCCGTCGTTACAATCGCATTACCGATAGGCGTTGCGGTATTGGTGATAATAGCAGGCAGCGCAATAGCCAATATTGGTCGAATATTAATGCGCCATTGTACAAGAGAAGGGGGAGCCACCAGTTGGTGACTGCGAATCAAAGGGTAAAGCGAGAAAAAGAGCACCGAAAAACGAGCAAAGACAGAAGCGATAGCCGCCCCTTCGATGTTCCAACCAAAACCAAAAATAAACAAAGGGTCGAGAATCGCGTTAACAATACCGCCCGACAAGGTCGCCCACATCGAACGTTTGGCATCACCTGCAGCTCTCAAGCCTGCACCCGCAGCCATCGCTAGCGCTAGAAATGGCCCGCTTGGCAATAAGATTTGCAGGTAAGCTTGCGCCCGCTCTGCGGCAACCCCCTTTGCACCAATCGCAGCAAGTAGCTCTGGGATATAGGCGAACATCACCGCAGTAATCGTCAAACTGATGACAAAAGCAGTCAGCATAATACTAGTAGCGAGGTTTCGAGCGTGTTCTTGATTCTTTGAACCAATAGCTTTGGAAACCAACGCACCCATAGCAATAGAAGTACCGATCGAAACGGAGGTAGAGAAAAATGTCAGTGTGCCTGCAAAACCAACAGCCGCGGCCAATTCGACTTGTCCCAACATACTGATGAACAACATATCGAGTAAATCGACCACGAATAACGCCATCAAACCAACAGAGCCAGCCCCCGACATCACCAATATGTGGCGCATCGTTGAACCTTCTACAAACTTCGCAGTTTGATTTGACATGAAACCTCCAAAAGTTGGAACACCACAAAATAAAGCTCTATAAGCTAGTCAGCCACAAACTAGGGATCTACAAAAAAGATCCACCAAGAAAAGCTCTACAAAGAAAAAAGGCGCTAGTGCGCCTTTTCAATTGAGGGTATTGAGAAAAATAATCGTTCTTAACACACCACTATACATGATGTTTAAAACTATACCTGATGTTTAAAGCATTCATCTAAGTTCTTGCCGATTGCTCTCAAAACATCGGTTCGAGTAATCATACCCACTAGCTTTTTGTTATCGAGTACCGGATAAGCTTTGGGTTTTCCAACTTGCATCATATCTGCCAATTCAATAATGGATAACTCAGGTGATACCGAGAGAACTTCTTGGTACATACAATCACCTACAATATGCGTGTCTTGGCAGAAATAGCTCACCTTCACTAACTTCTCGAGTAAATCTTGTTCAGAAAGGAAACCAATCACTTGTTCATTATCATCAATGACTGGACCACCCATATGATGGCTGCGCATTACTCTGTCTAACGCGAGACTTAACGGCATGTCAGGAGTGAATGTCACAACCTGCGGCGTCATGTAATCTTTCACTTTAATAGAATGCATTGCGTTCTCCCTAAAATACGTTTTGTTATCGATTTTTCTATCGTGTTACCTTAATTGTTGTCTAAAATCTTGATTTTACTAAATGGATTTCAACAATTTTATTGATAGGCAAAACCTACCAAAGCAAAAAACGAGGTAACAAAAGGCTTGCACGCATGCCTATGAAGCAAAAATTTAAACACCGCTTACAAACTCTTACCTTTGATTCCTCCCATAAGCTAGCCTGAATACATAAATACTGTAACCTTCATCACACTAATAATAAAAAGCTCAGCTTAGGTAATTTATGCAACACAACAACATGTACGCGTATGTTTATGCAGACAACGAAGGTACAGAGAACACACTTATCGCTACTGTCGACAACCAAGAAAAGCCCCTAATCTCAAGCTGTTTTAATGAGATAAAGCGCATGTCTAACTTAGCTATTGATCTTGCAGCAGAACACAACTTGAAAGTGAAACTGGTTAAATACGGAAGAGAACAAGAGATCGACTTCGACCTATTCCTAAAATAGCGCAGTCATAACGCATTTCTTGTTCGGCAAGCTTAAGCTGCATGGTCAACAGCACAGAACACCGTTGAATAACATGTTATGAGTAGGCAATCACCTTGACAATGATTGCCTACTTAATTCAACAGCGAATACCTACCACGGTAAATATACGAAAAAGGCCAGCATTCGCTGACCTTCTCATTCACGATTTCAATCGCTATACGTTATTTGCTAGCTCTTAACGACTGGCTAGTAGCTACTAACGAGTGCAATAGGCTTCCCACAAACGCGCTGCCTTTGAGTAAGCTTCAGCCTTATCGTGCGTTTCTGCGAATAAAATTGCCGTCATACTATCCACAACACTATTCGCCATCAGCTCCATCTCATCTTCCGGTGTACCCAGTACACATTCAGAAGGTAGAGGCAGCTCAGCATTCATCGTGCCTTCCCAGTAGAAAGATTCCACCTTTTCAGGAGAACTCATCCAGACAGTTTGGCTTACCTTGGGGTTGTATTCTGATTCGCCATTCATGCCTTTAAATGAAATCACCGAGTGGGATTTATTGCCAATCACATGCTCAACTTCTGCATGAAGCTGTGGGAATCCAGGGTGAAAGCTGCCACGCAAGCCTAAACGTCCACCACCAGGGTTCAATGCACGAACAACGGTATTAATCGGAGTTCTCAGTCCATAACGATGTTTCCAACCAATCATAGTTTGAGCTTGTGGGGCGAAGTTCGCCAAAGGCAAGTAAGCAATACCATCGGCTTCTAGAATCTGCTTTGCGTCTTGCGGATCTTGCGCGCTGCGAACGCCGACACATTCTAAATGCGTTTCGGCATGCGTACGACCACTGGGTTTGTCCATGTAGCCATGCATCAATACTTTATAGCCGTTGTCAGCTAGAATTTTTGCTGCCAACAGGTTCCAAGGCTTTCCACTGGCGTTATCGTTACGCTTACCTGCATAACACGGCCAATCGATATCAGCACCTAAGTCTGGCACTCGAGATTGAAACGCTTTTACAAAGCCTGCGATTTCTTCATTGGTTTCATTCTGCACACGAATCAACATCAGTAGCATAGCCATTTGGTCGTCACCGACCTCTCCGCTTAAATACTCATCCATGATGCGGTAGGCTTGTTCGAACGACAAAGGCTTACGACCTCTTTCCCCTCGTCCAACTGTACGAATACACTCTAAAATACTACTCATTGATTGTTTATTCTCTTCCGTTGATATCAATAAAATTCGAATACGTTTTCGATTCTATGACACCCGCAGTTCATTGCAAAGCGATTCAGGTGCTAGCGTGCTAATTACCAATACACTGATTGGTATTCTAAAAGTAAACTTACTGGTGTAAAATTAGAGTATGCAATGCTAACCGCGACATATTGAGTAATATCCAGATGACGGTAAAAAAAACACTAAGCCAAAGAAAACGCGAATCTATCGTGGCCGCTGCCATCGCAGAGTTTACCGAGCATGGCTATAAAGCCACCAGCATGGATAAAATATCGAGCCGCGCGGAAGTATCAAAGCGCACGGTTTACAATCACTTTGCGAGTAAAGAACTGCTACTGGATGAGATTTTAGACAGCATTTGGAGCAAAACACTCGCAGCGACTCAGTTCCCCTATCAAGCCGAACAACCGCTAGATGAACAACTTACCTCTATAGCCAACCAAGAACTTGAGCTTCTCGAGTCTGAAGGTTTCATCGACTTATCTCGCGTACTGTTCTCTGAATATTTTCATAACGCAGAACTCGCGCATCAAGCGATGGAAAAATATTCTCAAGCAGAAAGCGGCCTGACGACTTGGATCAAAGCGGCATTGGCTGATGGGCGTTTGGTTGAACTCGACCCATTGTTTGCATCCACTCAGTTTATCGCCCTGCTGAAATCTTTTGCATTTTGGCCACAGATCATTGGTCATGCGCCCTCTCCTGATAAGCAGCACAAGCAAATAATCATTAATTCCAGCGTCGAGATGTTCCTTAAACAGTACCAAGCGTAATAAAAGTTGAGCTCTGCTAAGTTTTGTTGGGTTTAATTAGAGATGCACAAACGAGTGATGTATCATGCGCTCGTTCTACGCTTTCCTGTTTAGCGGTTGCAGAATGTGATTCATACCAACCTTAATTCGGACACAAAGACCAATATTCCATGCCAAAGTTGATAAGCAAAATTTGGGTACATGCTTTTATGCTATTCGCTATGTTAGTGGCCACCGTCAGTGTGGACAGTATCGCGAACGCCAATGCTATGCAGGTAACTCAAAATCAATCAACCTTATCGCTGAACACCGATTCCTCATTCGACACCAGTGACTCATTCCCATATTCCAGCGCGCAACCCAATGTAGAACACCACTGCTGTGGCTCTGTATGCTTGCTTAAAATGCCACCGTTGATTGTGTCAGAGTCTTTTGATACCCAAATTGGTTCATTGGCTTTGATCGAGAAAGAGCCTTCACACAAGGCAATCATGTCGCCACAAGCTCCTTATCGCCCTCCTATTTCTTAATTGTTTGTCCCTGTTTGGCAACGCTTGCCAACGTATTACTAATACAGCTCTATCGCTGTAAACAATGACATCCAAATTTAGGAAATAACACATGAAAAAGCTATTTAGCCTATTCGCAGCTCTGATCATGAGCGCCTCAATTAATGCCGCTCAGTTTGAAGAAGGTACTCACTACAAGATCCTCGACGTAGCGAAAGCAGATAAGCCAGTCGTTACCGAATTCTTCTCGTTTTACTGCCCTCATTGCTACAAATTTGAAGGCGTCATTGAGTTCCTTAAACAAGATCTACCAGAATCAGCAAGCTTTCAAAAAGTGCACGTAGCGTTTATGGGCAACGACATGGCTGTGCCTATGGCAAAAGCTTACGCGACCATGATTGCACTCGACGCTGAAGACAATATGGTTCCAGCAATGTTCGCCAAAATTCACGAGAAGCAACAGACTCCAAGAAACGAAGCGGAACTGCGCCAGATCTTCATTGATAACGGTATCGATGCGAAGAAGTTTGATGCGGCCTACAACGGTTTCGCAGTTAACTCAATGCAGAAGCGTTTTGATAAGCAGTTTGATGCGAGCACATTAACTGGCGTTCCAGGCGTATTAGTTAACAACAAATACATCGTAAAACCGGATCAAATCAAGAGCTACGAAGAGTACAACCAACTGGTGAATTACCTTCTAACGCTTTAATCAAAAGCAATAATCTTTAAAACCTCCAAAGCCAGCGACCTGTTCGCTGGCTTTCTTGTCTATACGAATGAAGTGAACGCGCGATGGCACGCTCGAAGATCATTCAGATCGCCCTTGAATACACGTCAGAATCACTGTTCACTGGCATCCGTCGTTATTTCTCATATACTGCACCCTATTACGTCATCCACTACTCTGTAGTACTCAAAATATTAGTACTCGAACATTGGGCACCTTTATGATTATTCTGACCACTAACTTTGGCGACATCGAAATTGAACTTAACCTTGAGAAAGCGCCAGTAAGTTCAAAAAACTTCCTTAAATACTGCCAAGAAGGCTTCTATGAAGGCACCACATTTCACCGTGTGATTGAGGGTTTCATGATTCAAGGTGGTGGACACACTATCGACATGACAGAGAAGCCAACACACGCACCTATCGTCAATGAAGCAAATCGTGGACTAAAGAACGTGATTGGCTCAGTGGCAATGGCTCGTACAGACGCACCACACTCAGCAACGGCGCAGTTCTTTATCAACCTTGACGACAATGATTTCCTTGACCATACCGCGACCAGCAACGCAGGTTGGGGTTACGCAGTGTTTGGCAAAGTATCGGCAGGCATGGACGTGGTCAACAAGATTGCGCTTGCACCAACCACTACTCGCTGGGGACACGAAGATGTACCTTGCGAAGATATTGTGATTACCAAGGTCACGATTCGCGATTAATTCAAAATTAGCAGTCAATTCGCTTTTTTATCAAATAACGAAGCAATGTTGGTGCTAATTGCATCGGTATTAGTTACGATGACAATAGTTGTAATGTCATCGTAAGAATTAGGTACTGACGGATGTCACAAGAATTTGATAGGCAAAATAGCTTTGGTTGGATGATCAACGTGATCGCCAATAAAGCGAGCAAAGATTTCGACACAGAATTGAAAGAACATGGCTTAACCATTGCGCTCTGGCCAACCTTGATGTGCCTATGGGAAGAGGAAGGTATTACTCAGCGTGATATCGCGGCAAAGTCCAAAGTCGAGAATTCAACGACGACTCGCACACTAGACAAGCTAGAAAAGCTTGAGCTGGTTGAACGCAGAGCCGATCCAAACAGTCGTCGTTCTTTCAGAATCTACTTAACGGAAAAAGGGAAAGCACTCGAAGAACAGTTGATTCCAATCCCTACTCGTTTAAACAAAGAACTGATGAATGAGTTGGACGCTGAAGAACAACAGCAGATGATCAAGCTACTTCAAAAGATGGTCGCAGCAATCTGATCTTACTGTGACCGGAGCTTACTGCTAGTACATGCTTAATGAGCTATAAACATGCGCTAACAACCAACGAGCACTCGGCCTTGCGCCGAGTGTTTTATTTTCGTCTCGACCATTTGATATAACAAAATAACGAACCAATAATTACCGCTCCGCCTAGTAGCTTTTGCATCTCAACCGTTTCTCCCAACACGCTGACACTCAATAACAATGTCCACACCGGCTCAAGAATCATGATCAATGCCGCCACTTCCATGTTCACGGAGTGCTGACCGACAGTTTGCAATAAGTAACGGATCGATGTCGCGACAACCGCTGAGACGATAAACCAGAATATTAAGGTTTGAGTTATTTCAAACTCTGGTTGAGTGGTCATCGAAGCAAACGCTAACCCACTAACACCCACCACAAAAAGCTGAACGCAAATTGAAGCTATAGGTTTGATATTAGTAATCACTCGCTTATTCATGACAAAGTGAACCGAAAGCAACATCGATGCTAATAGGAAATAGAGCTGACTCTGCTCAACGTGCCAACCGTTAGTTAGGGTCAGTAGCAACATACCGATAATCGCAATTGGAAATGACATCCAGAAGGCACGATTAGGCTTAACTCGAAATATAATCCAAGAGACAAACGGCGCGATGATCATAGCTAAGCTCATGATAAACGCTCCTTCCGACAAACTTTCCGTCATCGATACTGCATACACCCAGACTTGCAATGAAGCAGACAGCAACAAGCCAACGCCGCAAAGAGAAAGTACCTGCTTAAGCGGAAGCTTACGAATGTGATGAATACAAAATGGCAAAAGAATCAAACTCGCGACGAAGAATCGCACACCAATGAACACTGGACCAGGCATTTCTAACACCACCAGCTTAGATGCAATCCATCCAATCCCAGCTAACAAGGTAGCAAATAGGAGATAAAGCTCTCCGCGCATCGCTTTCATCATCTTACTTGGTCCAATAACAAAAAAAGCAACCCGACTCTGCAAGGTTGCTTTTTATAAACATTCAACAGGATCGAGATATTATCTCAATACTCTGCTTCAGGCAGCTATTTTTAGCCTGCGTATTTTGGGTAATCCGTTAAACCTTTTTCAGCACCACCAAACAATGTGTTTGGATCGTGCGCTGCTAATGGGTAACCATTTTGAATACGAGCGGGTAGATCTGGGTTTGCGACGAATGGACGACCGAAACCAACCATATCAGTTACGCCTTCAGCAACCGCTTTTTCGCCGCGCTCGCTGTCGTATTTACCTGCGTAAATCAACACGCCATTGTAAGCTTTACGAACCGCTGCTTTAAACGCTATTGGCGTTTCAGGTGCGTCGTCCCAATCGACTTCTGCCACGTGCAGATAAACAATGTTGTATAGGTTAAGTAGCACCGCCGCCGCTGTATAAGTCTCTACTGGCGTAGCGTCAACCGTACCATTCAACGATGTGAACGGAGCAAGACGAACACCTACACGGTCAGCACCAATCGCTGCGACCATAGCTTCAACCACTTCACCTAGGAAACGTAAACGGTTTTCAATTGAGCCACCGTATTCGTCAGTGCGGTTGTTTGCTTCAGAGTCGATGAATTGGTTAATCAAGTAACCATTCGCGGCGTGAAGTTCGATACCATCAAAGCCCGCTTCAATCGCGTTCAAAGCCGCTTGGCGGTATTGACCAACCACGTTTTTGATGTCTTCTTTCGTCATCTCACGAGGTTCAACCACATCCACAAAACCCGGCTCATCAGTGCCATTATCGATGAATACTTTTACGTTTTCTGCTTTAAGTGCAGAAGACGAAATTGGTTGTTCACCACCAATGTTGTCTGGGTGTGTTACACGGCCTACATGCCAAAGTTGAGCGAAGATAACGCCCTCTTTTTCATGTACTGCATCGGTGACTTTTTTCCAACCCGCAATCTGCTCATCAGAGTAGATACCCGGAGTCCAAGCGTAACCTTGACCCATAGGTGAAATTTGTGTGCCTTCAGCGATAATCAAACCTGCAGAAGCGCGTTGAGCGTAGTAAGCCGCCATCATATCGTTTGCTGAATTGCCAGGTTGCGTTGCGCGAGAACGCGTCATCGGTGGCATAACAATACGGTTTTTAAGTTCGATATTACCAAGTTGAATTGGTTGAAATAGTGCGTTTGTCATTGTTATATCCTCGATTAACCTAGTTGAATCAGTTCGATTTGGTAGCCATCTGGGTCTGTGATAAATGCGATGTGCGTTGAGCCACCTTTTACTGGCCCCGCTTCACGAGTGACGTTGCCACCCAGTGATTTGATCTTGTCGCATGCGGCGTAAATATCTTCCACACCCAATGCCAAATGACCAAACGCGCTGCCCATCTCGTACTCATTAGTGTCCCAGTTGTACGTTAGCTCGATAGTCGTGCCGCCTTGCTCGTATCCAACGAAAACCAATGTGTAGCGGTAGTCGTTGTTTTCGTGGCGTTCAAGCTCTTTCATGCCTAATACTTTGGTGTAGAACTCGATAGACTTGTCTAAATCAGCAACTCGGATCATTGTGTGTAGGAATTTCATATTTCACCCTTATTGGCACCACAAGCATGGCGCCGTTATGATTTTGAGTGGAGGTTATCCACTAATCTCTGAGTGAAATAATACGATTCAGCGAGGAATTAAGGAAATTATCAAAAATTCTCAATGTGATAATTTTTTGTTATGAATATTATGACTAGCACGAACTCAATGACACAAAAAAGGGAAGCCACTGCTTCCCTTCGAGTTAGACTCTCAATTAAAACCGTAAACGCCTATCTTTAAGCGTCTTCGACATCGCATCTGATGTACTGATGACTTGTTCTCGGAACCATTTATGAGCAGGGTCATTATTCTGCTTCTTTAACCAAATCAAATAGTGGGATATAGGCTGATATTCAAAAGGTGGCTTAAACAACTGTAAACCTAGCCTTTCTTGAAACTGCACAGCCATAGATAAAGGCACTACGGTGATGTAATCCGATTGGCTACATAGCAAGATATTACTGAACAGTGAGCGCCCGTGAAACACGATTTTACGCTTAGATAAATCCAATGATGTGTAGTGATTTAAACTGCGAACTTTACGCCGTGTTCTATCTAATACGGCATGCTTTTCATTCATGAATTGCGCTTCGCTGATTTCACCTTGGATTCTCGGGTGATCCTCTCTACACACGATCACAAACTCGCCTTCATATAGAGTTTCACTAACGATGCTTGGGTGTTCAGGTACCACAATATCGATCATTGCATCGAACTCTTGAGTCAAAAGGTCTTCGTAAATACGCTCATCACTGTCTGGTTGGTCAAAGACTTCTAGCGATAGGTTTTGATTAGGAAGCGCAGCAAAACTATTGAGTAAAATCCACTGTAAGTGCTCAGGTGAAGAAATCACAAACTTACGTTCAGAGGATTGTTCATCAAAATTAGCCATCGACTGAAATACATCATTCAATTCATGAATCGGCGTTTTGATTTGTTCATACAAACTTTGAGCATAAGAAGTAGGCGTAACACCTCGTCCTTTACGAACAAAAAGCTCTTGGCCTATCTCTTTTTTCAGTCGTGCCAATGCGGTACTAATGGTCGATTGATTAGTGCTGAGTTGATCCGCGGCTTTACTCAAACTGCCCTGCTCCATCACCGCAGAAAACACAGCAAGTAGGTTGAAATTGGGGATTTCGTTGCTCATATATTATTACTCGTTAGGCGACCATAAATACCATGCTATCGTAAAAACGATTAAACATCGTCAATAAAAACATTTGTTAAAGGTATAACGCATCGATTATTTTACTAATAAAAAGCATATTAACCAGACTTTACTCACACTCATCAATCCTCAATAAACCTTCATATATTGAGACAATAAAGCCATCCCCTCTCCGAAAACCCTGTAATAATGGGGCGCACCTCATGCAGCGCGCTTTAAAATCACAACATTGTCTCAAATTACATGACACTGAGTTTCCGTTCGGTACGTATACATTCCTTTTGTGAATACTACAATGGCACCAAAATAATGACCCTCGGTATCAATATGAAAAACACTAAAATAATTTCCCTACTCTTAAGCGGTGCGGCTATCGCTTACTCTGGTTCTGCGTTGGCTGAAAAGGAACAACTCTCAGTTCAGGAAGCCGCAAAAAAATCGGCTAACCCGGTATCTGACGTATGGATGCTAATCACTCAGAATGATTACACCTTTCTTGAGAAAGAAGATGGCCACCATGAAATGCAAAACCGTTTCAGCTTTCAACCAGTAATGCCTGTTCCTATCATGGATGGCGAATGGAACTTGGTGAACCGTCTGGTAGCCAACCACTACAGTTCACCAGGTGACCGTGAAGACGGTGATTTCTTTGAAGGTCGTACAAATGGCATGGGAGACACCGTCTTTCTATCAATGGCAGCGCCTAACCGTGATGACGGCTGGATTTGGGGTGTTGGTCCAACGGTGATCATGCCAACTGGTACTGATGGTTTAACCCAAGATAAATGGCAAGTAGGCCCTGCGGCAATGGTCGCTCGCCTTGGTAAAGAAACCGGTAACCCAGCAAGTATTGAAAGCTGGAACGTTGGTTTCTTAGCTCAGCAATGGTGGGATGTAGGCGGTAGCGACAGCGTTACTGAATCAACCAATCAAGCGGACATCCAGTACTTCTTAAACTATCGTGTCAGCAACACCGCGTTAATTGGTATGACGCCTAATATTCAAATTGATTGGACAAAAGATGGTTCCGACCAATTTACTGTACCTGTCGGGTTAGGCTATATCGATATGTTTAAGATTGGACCGATGCCTGTTCGTTGGGGTGTAGAACTTCAATATTACGTAATGAAACCAGACGCAAATGTTAATACGACCAATCCAGCTGAGTATGTGCCATATGCACCAGATTGGAACCTAAAATTCTTTATTGCTCCTGTTACATTAAACCCGTTCAAATAATCGATTAAAATCCTCCCTAGAGCTGGTCTAATTTATTCAATATTTTAGGCCAGCCTTTTTAGTACTTTTCATCGACTTCTATGATCCAAACCAAGTTAATGAACAATGTTTTCTATCTGTATATGAGCCTTTTCAAATAAATCACTTTACCGATTTAGAGTTATAACTACTAATCGTAATTACGATATTATCAAATCGTAATTCTGGGTAGATACTGGTCAAAACTCTTCCTATTATCCTGCTAACAAATCAATCACCAGCCCAAATAGAAAACTGACAAATGTTTTACTTTGGTATGTCAATTGTCATGGAAGAGCCCCTCGATTGTCGAGGTAATACACGTAATAAAAACAGTCGCTAGAAAGCCGCGCGAATATTAATTCGAACGCTTCATAGCCATTTCATTTACGTCTGCTGACAAATAATAAAGATTGATTTGTAGAGAAGCATATTCGCTTCTTGATACCGAGAATCGGTTGTCTGGACTGTGCAATATCACTTTAAATATCATCTATTACTTTTGTTTATTATGAGCACTAATCTACCCACATAATAGACATCTACTTTTTAAGATGTCATTAAAGGTGACTTCTAGGCTGCAAATTCTCTCTTCTTATTGATGTAGGTTGAGATATGAACTTTATAAAAATCATTTTCCAGAAAATCTGGGCCGTTGTGATGGTCTTGATTAAATTCTGCCTGTTTATGGCGGTAATGTTTGCTGGTGCATGGGCTCTTGCACCGTTAGGCACTATCCATTCTAAAGACATCGACATGTCTCAATTCAACAATCATCCCAATGAAATGATGATGAACTTCTTCCAGATGGAGTACTTCTCTGGTTACTTGTTCTCGGTGACCATTGCTGTGGTATTAGCCGGTGTTTACGGCATGTGGCAGTTGCATGAACTGGGTGTGCATAAAGCAAAAGAACACAAAAGCGCTCACGTACAGATCGTGTTTGCACTGTCACTTTGCGGGCTCTTCATCAGCAAAACATTCTGGGTTATCGCCTTGGTTATCGCGCTAGCGAACTGGAAACATATTGGTCAATCACTGAGTGATGTCATTCGCCGTGGTGTGCAGCCTAAACAAGACGCGACCAATTCAGAGGCAGCCGCAGTCCACGTATCACCTGAAAAATCGGCAACAGAGCCGTCTCAAACACAACAGTCTCCAGTAGAACCGTCTTCAGAAGCTCAGCCTTCAAAAGAACAGGCTTCAGAAGAAAAGACTCCAACAAAACCATCCCCTACAGAAAAAGAGGTCGCATAATGAAAGAGATGATGATTCCATACATCCTAATTGTATGGTCACTGTTTGCGACAGGCGCACTGAAGAAGAACTTCAAAAACTACACGTGGGCTGCCATTGGCGGCGTAACGATTCTTGCGGTATTGGCGGTTATTTCTCGCTTGTGGGCGCCGGTTGATTTAACGAACTCAACCACAGTAAAAGCACCACACGCGGTAATGTCGCCTGTATTTGGCCAACAAATTGATGAAATCCATGTTGACCACAACCAACGAGTAAAAGAAAACGATGTACTTTACACACTCGTCGACATTAACTCTGCAGCTGACAAAGCAAAGATCGAATCTGCCATTGTTAAGAAGGAAGAACAGATCAAGCAGATGACACGAGATCTTGAGCGTGCTGAAACATCACCGCAAATCTTTAATGCGCGTGATGTTGAGAAATACGATTCTGACCTACGTGTAATGAACGCTGAACTTAATTCATTGGTTGCCGATCTTCAAAAAGTGAACTGGGCGCAAGAGAAAAAGACGATTCGTGCTGAGTTTGATGGACAAGTCGCGATTGTCAACATTGCCGAAGGTTCAGTCATGGGCAACATGCACCTTTACAACACCAACAAGAAATTTTTAGAAATGCGAGTTTCTGATCAAACTTACGGATATGTTCAAAAAGGCGATTTCGCAGAGTTTTTCGTTGATGCATACCCAGGTCACGTGTTCAGAGCAAAAGTACACAGCTTCACAACCGGTACTGGCGAAGCGGCTATTTCTCCATTTCAAGGCCCACAGAGTGTTGGTCAACACGTTGTAAGAAATAGTAACGGATTAGGCCGTACCATCGTTCTTGAGATCATCGAACCAGAAGGTTTCGATATCCCAATCGGTGCGGCTGGTGCGGCTTGGATTTCTGCTGAGAAACCGCATCCGTTCTGGGGCTTTATTGATGTTATCGGTGCAGCAACAGTTCGCCTGCAATCTTATAAGTCTTACTTAGGAGCTTGGTAAGCACTTAGATAATCGAAAATATTACTTTTAGTTCTTTAAGAAATGCCCTGGTTTTCAGGGCATTTTTGTATCTATCACAAACCAATCTTCCTAATTTAACCTTCGATATAAATCGAAAAATCAATATAAATAACAACCCAATCATCGTAAAAGCGATATATCGAAATACTATTAGCGTGTAGATAGCGACCTCTATCCTCTCTATTATTTGAGTCAAGAAATCCAATTCCTGTATCCAAATATAAGGTCACTATCATGACTAATACATTCAAAAAAATGGCTCTTCCTGTTGCTATCGCAAGCGCTCTATTTGCTTCTGGTTTTGCATCAGCAACACCCACTGTTGAAGCAGTATCAAAAGTAGGCCAAGAACTTCAAACGGCAAACGCAGCTCAATACCAAAACATCGATCTTGATGCACGCTACAAAAGCGAGGTTCTATTCGAACACAAGTCAAACATGTTCTGGGGTAAAGGCGAACGTATCCAGGTTGTTTCTAAAACGGGCGATTCTCTAGCTTACACTGCAGAATCTGACCACGTTCATCCAATCCTAACCAAGCATGGTCGTAAAATGGACCAAGCTATCATCCAAGTAGATGACAATATTTACCTTGGTTACGGCTTCGGTCTAGACACACCAGTCATGATTGAAGGTACTGACGGCATCATCATTGTTGATCCAGGCGAGTCAGTAGAAATGGCTCAATCGGTTAAAGAGCAGTTCCGTCAAATCACAGACAAACCGGTTAAAGCAATCATCTACTCTCACAACCACATCGACCACATCTCTGGCGTGCGTGCATGGGTTACTGACGAAGAAGTAGCATCAGGTGAAGTAAAAATCATCGCTGAAGAAGGCCTAACAGCTGCAGTGGCTAACTGGTCTTCAAACCTAGGTACTCTATTTGGTCACCGCACTTCTTACACAGGTGCTAAGCACGTAGAAGAAGGTGAGCACGGTACAGTAAATGACGGCCTTGGCCCACGCTTCATGCAAGGTGCTATTTCGTTCATCGAACCAAACCTGCTTGTACCAAGCCAAAGCCACATCGAAATCGAAATCGCTGGCGTGAAAATGCACATTGAGAACGTGCCATCTGAAACGAAAGATGAGTTAGTGGTTTACTTCCCAGATCAGAAAATCCTGCACGCTGCGGAAGTACTTCAAGGAGAGAACTTCCCTAATCTTCACACTATTCGTGGTACTAAATTCCGTGACCCATCAATGTGGTTCAAGGGCATCGACGTAATGCGTAAGTTCGACACTGAGATCATGATTAACTCTCACGGTCGTCCAGTTGAAGGTAAAGAAGCGGTAGCTGACGTACTAACGGCTTACCGTGATGCGATTCAATACACGCATGACCAAACTATCCGTTACATGAACAAAGGTATGACGCCGGACGAGCTAGTTGAAGTCGTTAAACTTCCTAAGCACCTTGCTGAGCACCCTTGGTTAGGAGAGCACTACGGTACCGTTGCACATGCTGTTCGTCAGATCTACGTTGGTTACAACGGTTTCTTCGAAGCAGATCCATGGCAATTAGAGCCAATGGCTTACGAGCAACGTGCTAAAGCGTTCGTAGAGATCATGGGCGGCCGTGAGAACATCCTTACGACTGCACAAGCAGCAATTAAGGCTGAAAACTACACATTTGCAGCAGAAATTCTTTCTTACCCAATCACGGTAAACAAGCAAGATATGGAAGCTCGCGAGATGAAAGCACAAGCTTACAAAGCATGGGCTGCAGACCAAGTGAACATCAACTGGCGTAACTGGGCGCTTAACGCGGCGGCTGAACTAGAGAACAAACGTGACTTCTCAAACATGATCAGCTTCGCTTCTGTTGACGTGCTTACTGCGCTACCAAGTAAGCAGATCTTCGACATGATGACTTCAACGCTTATCGCAGAAAACTCGTTAGACGTGAACATGATGCTAACGTACAACTTCTCTGATACGAACGAAGCATTCACTATCGAAATCCGTAACGGTATTGCTCAGTTACACGAAGAAGCAGTAAAAGGCGCAGACGTTCAAATCGACACCACTCGTGCAGTACTGAACCAAATCTTGATTGCGGGTCCAAACGCTCAACAAGTGATTGGTAGCAACCTACAGTCTGGTGCATTCAAGTTCTCGAACGGCGACATCAAAGGCTTCGGTCAATTCATGAGCTACTTCGATAAGCCAATGACTCCAGAAGAGATCATGCTAATCGTTCGTTAATTAGATATACACCAAGCAAAGGCATGCTAAGGATGGCGAGCCGATAACTTAGGGACCTATTGTGGTCCCTTTATCGTTTATTTATTGGTACAGTTCGCAACCTTCATTCAACAATCTCGATCTATTGTTGAAGTAAGAAAACTGCCCTAGTTCGTTTAAGGTTCACACATGCTAAAACGATTTGCTCTCATTCTTTCACTCACATCTTCCCTAACTTTCGCTTGTGGTCTTCACCAAGATACAGGATTTAGTTTAGTGACAGAGCCCGGTTCACTAGAAGTCTTTGGCAACGTCATCACAGCCAGACAAGACAATGAATTCAACAACCTCAATAAACCGGATCACTTTCGACTCTTTGCCATCAAGGCTGCGCTTGCGAAACCCCACCCAAGCAAAATTGAGTTCAACTTATTCGAAGCAATTAAAGGTCATTACAGCCAAGTTAAACTTGAGAAAGGTGTCGATGTGTCAGGTCGAGATACTTTGCCTACAGAGGAAGATCTATTACTGATTACGGAACTCGATGTGTTCGATGCGCTAGCTACTGGCACCATATCTTGGGATCACGCGACACTAAACGGTTTGGTGATCATCAATGGCCCACAAGATAAACGAGAGCAACTTGAAGATTGGCTTAGTGATATTTTTGAAGGGTAGTTGGAATGAATTTAGTGAGAGAACAACACCATAATCGAACCAGATACGGCTCGATTATGGGTAATTGAAGAGCAGTTAAATTGAAAAACAGTTACGCAGCTTGAGTCACTATGTTTTTACGCTGATTTTTAGTCATCAAATGATAAACCACAGGCACAAAGTAGAACGAAATAAGCGTGGTTAATACTGTACCGCCGACAATCGCGACTGCAAATGGAGGCCAGAAACCACCACCAGCAATAATCAACGGCATAAAGCCACCAACGGTTGTAATTGTGGTTGAACTGATATGGCGAGTACACGACATCACTGCCTCAACGACCGCATCCACATTGCCTGATGAGGCTTGCTTATCGAGTTTCAATTCCGTCAGAATCACGATGGCAGCGTTAATCGCTAAGCCCGCAATCCCGAGCATGGCGATGATTACCGTAAAGCCGAACGGATAACCGAAGATCCACACCGACAACAGCCCTAGGCCACCAGCCAATCCTGCTACCATGAAGATGATGCTACTCATTCGGAAAGAGTTGAACGACATCACCACCACCAACACCATCAATACCACCACAACGGCGACATTCGAGATAAGGCTGTTGACTGAATTATCTCGTTCAGCGGATTCGCCACCAAAACCAATCGTGTAACCCGATGGCATCTGATAGCTTGCTAGGCGTTTTTGGAATTCATTAAGCACGGTTTGAGGCAAGACTCCTGCTTCAATGTAGCCCTCAATGGTATTCACACGTTGCCCATTTCGGCGGGTTATCGCGCCGCGACTGGTCGTCAATTCAAGTTCGGCCAGTGTCGATACGTTAATACCTGTCGAGTAGACATCTGAACTGATTGGCAAACGAATATTGCTTAAGTGAGCCAAGTTTTCACGCGCCTCATCTGCCACACGAACACGGATTGGTACCGACTCACTGCCTTCAATCACAGAGCCACTTTCACGACCTGTCAGCGTAGTTTGCAGCATACCTGCGAACTGGTTCAATGAAATACCATTCAGCTTTGCGGTGTCTTCATCAACCTTCAACCACACCTTCGGCGTACCTGGTTGCAGCGTTTCCCTTGTGTGCGTCACATGAGGAACACCCGCCAAAATCAATCGCACATCCTCACCAATCGCTTTCAACGTATCGAGGTTTTCACCATACACTCGCAGTTCAACGGGCGCGGTAAATGGAGGCCCTTGGTTAAGCTTACGTACCAAGATTTGTGCTTCCGGCACCTCTTCATCCAACACCTTTTGCAACTGTGGAATTAGCGCATTGGCTTGGTCAAAGTTCTCTGTTTTCACCATGGCTTGCGAGAAGTACGGCGCGTTATTTTGCCTTGCTTGCAGGTTGTAATAGAAGGATGGGAAGTTTGCGCCCACGAGCCAATCGATACGCTCCACTTCAGGATAACGATGAATGATATCGTCGATTTTTTCAGAGGTGTTTTTAGTGGCATAAATGCTCGCTTGAGGTGGCATATAAACCTGAATCTCAAACATGTCTCGGTCTGATGGCGGGAAGAATTGCTCAGTCAGCTGAGACATACTCCAGTAACCGGTAAACGGAACCAACAACACCAAAGCAATCGTGATGATTGGATGCGTGACACCAAAGCGGACAGAAGATGAGAACCAGCGCGTCAAAGCCGGGATTCTCAAACCCGTCATGTACCAATGGTGCTGCCCTTTCTTGTCGACATCACTGAGTTGTTTCGGCAATAGCTTGGTCGCTAAGCCTGCGATTAAGGTGTGCGAGATGATGTAAGAGCCGACCAATGAGAAAGAAACGGTAATCGCAATACCACCGACAAATTCACCCGATGCACCCGGCATCAAGATAATCGGGGCAAACGCCAACACGGTAGTTAAGGTTGAGCCTAATAACGGCACCCATAAATGCTTCAACGCATTCATGGTCGCTTCTGCTCGTTGTTGCCCTTTCAAACGATACGCCTGAATGGTATCGACCATCACCACCGCGTTATCAACCATGATCCCGAGCGCCACAATTAGGCCTGTCACCGACATTTGGTTAATCGGCACACCGGTCATTTTCATGATCGACAAGGTCAATAATGAGGTTAACGGCAGAGAAATGGCGACTAAGATCGCGGCACGCACGCCTAAAGTGACAAACAGAACAATCAAGATCAGACCAAAACCGATCATCAAGCTTTTGCCTAAATCGTCTAAGCGAGTCTCGGTATAACCTTGCTGATTAAACAGCACCGTCACCTTAACGTTACTTGGTAACTCTTGCTCAAATTTACCAATCAGAGCATTAGCTCGCGACGTCCAGTTGTCGACTCGCAGATCAGGATGCATTCTTGCCGCGACAATCACACCCGGCTCACCATCAATAATGGCAATCTGGTCTTGTGGGGTTTTCTCACCACGTTTCACAGAAGCAATGTCTTCCATACGGATGATGTGACCTTTGCTATCAGTGGCTATTGGCACTTGCTTAATCCGTTCAATAGAATCGAGTTCAGATTTAATTTCTAAGCCAAAGCGAGAATAAGCACTCACTAACTCGCCGGCGGAGTTCTTGGCGTCTGCCCCTTCGAGCGACTCAGCAATATTGGCACTTGAACGCCCCAACGCGGCGGCATCGGCCGTACGTAAACTGATTTGAATCTCTTCTTGTGGCATCCCGTATTCATCAACGAATTCAGTACCCGACAAAGTTCTTAGTCGCTTAGCGAGTTCTTTGGCATAGCGCCCGAGTGTTAATCGGTCAGGTTCACCTGCACCAGACCAGGTTAGAGATGCGATAGTTGTGAAAGCATAGGTATGATCACTGTCGAGATCGGGAGAATGAGAGCCCGCAGGCAAAATGGATTCGATGTCAGATAGCTTGTCGCGAGCTTGAGACCAAACTGGCTCAGGCTCAGTGATGGTGTCATTCAATTCTAAGGTGACAATAGACACGCCCGGCCTTGAGGTTGAGCTCACGAGTTTAACTTCACTCAGCTCACGCAGCTTGTTCTCGATAACTTCTGTTACCAAGGTTTCAACACGCTCGGCACTGGCTCCGGGGAAACTGGTTGTGATGTTCGCGTAACGGTTGATGATGACTGGGTCTTCTGCACGTGGCAACGTCATGAACGCAGAAATACCACTCACCATCAGCAGTGCGGTCATTAAGATAAGCAGTCGAGTGTTGGAAATAGTCTCTATGATTTTCATGCTATTTCCTATTCAGCAGTAACGCTTGCTGGCTTCACGGTTTGTCCAGGAACTAAACGATGTAAGCCACTGGCAATCACTTGTTCACCGTCTTCAATCGCCCCACTCACGTACGCTTGTTGATTGTTGGCAAACAACACCTGAACACTTCGGCGCTCAACTTTGTTGTCTTCACCAATCACAAAGATGTTCCACACACCGCGCAATCCATCAATCAAACCCGTTAATGGCACCCAGTAGCCTTGGTCATCAATCTGCTCATCAAATTTCAAATAGGCAAGTTGCCCTTCTAACACCGACGATTGTTCAGGAAACAAGTAACGCAAACCGACACTGCGAGACTGTGTGTCGACCATTGCGCCCGGATTCAACAGTCTCACAGCGAATTCATCTCGCCCGACGCGAATACTTGGGGCGGAAAGTGAAGTAACCTTTTTCATTTGATGGGCAGGAATACCGATAAAGGCTTCTTTCCCTTCAGAGGCAAGCAGTGTAAGAGTTGGATTCCCTACATTCACTACATCTCCAAGCGAGACAAAGCGTGTTGCGATGGTCCCTGAATATGGCGCACGAACTGTCGATTTCACCAGCTTCAATTGATTGCCTTTTACCGAGGCATCAATACGCAGTAAGTTCGACTGTAACACGCGTTGCTCACTGGTTAACGAATCAATCTCAGCTTCGGCACTGAAGCCTTTCGCTTTCAATGAACGTTGACGTTTAAGGTTCGCAGCCACCAAACTCAATTGAGCTTTGACTTCTTCAGCCTGCGCTTTCAGTTGGCTAGACTCGGTTTCCAAAAGTTGGGTATCCAGTATGATCAACGGCTGACCCGTTGTGACTGTGTCACCGACATCCACCAGAATCTCGTTTACTTTGCCCGCCAGTTCGAAACCTAAATTAGCCTGCTGACCCGCCTTAACCACACCGACATATTCACGCTGAACTGCATAAGAGGAAGACCGCGCCAAGGCCATCGTTTCCACCGTTAAAATGGTTTGGACGCTCGATGCCGTTTCAGCGGTTGAATCAACCGACTCTTGGGCTTGTTCCTTTTCGCCACATCCAACAAGAAAAGCCGACAACGCCACTGCCACTGCGCTTCCCTTCATCAATTTATACATACGTACTGTTCCTATGCGGTACTCAATTATGTTCTTTTTTTAGACTAACCAAATCAAACTAGACTGTCTAGTTTGATTGTGTTAAAAATAAGTTTCATCGTTAATGATTGATAAAACCATCACAAAAAGCATAATGCTTAGCGTAAAACGAGACACATAGAACTGAGCACCAACAGGCACCAAGCAAAGAGACAAACTAGGTAACGAGACAACACTAAGTAACGAGAAGCAAGCACGTGACTAAAATCATCAAGAGTGAACAGAAAAGATCGCAGATCTTAACCGCAGCCAGCCAACTTTTCTCTGAACATGGCTTCAAGATCAATATGGATCAGATAGCCAAAGCAGCGAACGTTTCTAAGCAAACGGTCTACTCTCACTTTAAAAACAAAGACGAACTTTTCGAAACCTGCATGCAAACCAAGTGTGCGGAGCGAGAACTCAGTCCTGCTGCCTTTGATATGGATGCTGCGGTGGGTGATGAGTTGGTGAAATTTGGTGTGAAGTTTCAGGATTTATTACTTGATGAACAATCTAGACAAACCTTTCAAAATGCCATTAGCCAAGCGAATACGCATCCAGAGATCGCCTCTATCTATTTAGAAACTGGCCCTCAGAAAACCACCAAGTTACTTGCTGATTATTTGCAGTCGAAAATAGACTCTGGTGATCTCACACTGTCGACATCAAGCTCGCCAGTCATTGCAGCACGCCAACTGTTGTTGATGTTTCACGGCAAATCGGCGTATTGGGGATTCTTCGGACACGATAGCGGAGAATCTGAAGAAGAAAGACTTCACTACACTCGCGAATGTGTCGCGCTGTTCTTAAACGGCAATCAGCCTCGTTAATCGTTCAAGGTTCATGTCGCCGTTAGCTCGCATTTGAAACTGACTCAAGAAGTAACTCATAGAAACGTTTAGCAGCAGGGCCTGTCTTGGCTCCTTTTGGTAAAGTCAGGTGCAGCGGAACGTGATACCCACTGCCATTTTCGACATTCAACACAGTGAGCTTGTCACTTCCTCGACTTTCAACAATGTGCTTTGGTAGTCGACAATAACCGACTCCCTGCTCTACCGCGCCAAACGCATGATCGAAATTATCCACCGTAATGCGCTGACTCGACTTCAACCACCCTACATCCTTTTTGTTCCCTTGCTTTTTACTGCCTTGACTAGCTTGAGCACCTAAGTCCCGCACCACAATTTGTGGCAGCGACGACAACTGGTTTAGTGATATAGATGACACGTTAGCTAAAGAGTGCGAACTTGCGACAACGGGCTCCATCATCGTAAAACCAAAGGCTTCTGCTGAGTA
Organism: Vibrio sp. 10N.222.54.E6; assembly: GCF_041473955.1. NCBI lineage: Bacteria > Pseudomonadati > Pseudomonadota > Gammaproteobacteria > Vibrionales > Vibrionaceae > Vibrio > Vibrio sp. 10N.222.54.E6. Next base: position 228,721 of record NZ_JBFRTD010000010.1, read on the forward strand.
ATTAGTAATAGGCAAGTTGATGATAGCCACATCGGCCAGTTCTTGAGTCACCAGTTCGGTTGTTTTAGACAGTGATGTTTCAATCACTTGTATCGATGTGGTGTTGTTCTCCGCCAAAAATGCAGCCATCGGTTGATAAAGACGCTCAAGACAACACAAGTGATCAACCGCAACCACAATTTCAGACTCAACACCTTTCGCTAGCTGTTCACTGATCAACTCTAGCTCGCGAGCTTGTTCCAACATACTGCTTGCACGGCGCAACAGTGATTTCCCATCCTCCGACAAGACCGCCCTACGACCTTCAACCTGCACTAAAGTCACGCCTAATTGGTCCTCCAATTTTCTCAGCGCATAAATCAGCGTGGTATGGCTCTTGTTCAATTGCAGTGCCGCTGCCTGAATACTGCCTGCGCGGTCAATCTCGTAAAGGGTTTGCCATTGGTCGAGGGTGGTTTTCAATCTCATCGGTCTAAAATCCTGACAGTTAGTAACTATATTATGAACTTTTTTGTCTGTTTTTTACAGGTAATATCTATTTCAACAGGCAATCAAGCCTCCTATGTTTTGCGAAATGACCATGAGTCTCAGCGCAATACCAAGTAACTGTTTGGAGAAATAACCATGAAATTATTACAAGTCGATTTTGAATTTAGCGGCCCATTTGGTGAAGAGATGTCAAACGCACTCGTTGACCTAGCAAAGTCTATTAACAACGAACCGGGTATGATCTGGAAAATCTGGACAGAAAACGAAGCTGAAAGACTGGGCGGTGGTGTCTATCTTTTTGAAGACCAACTCAGTGCAGAGGCTTACCTAGCGATGCATAGCGCTCGCTTAAAAGAGATGGGTGTTGAAGAAGTGCGTGGTGTGATTTTTGACGTCAATCAGCCATTAACTACCATTAATAAAGGCCCAATCAACGGTTAATCAAACTTGTTCATTCGCTGAATGACAACAAAGATACTGAATAGCTAAGTAATAAATAGAGAGATACGTAATGAACAACAAAACTTTTCTTAGCCTACACGGCATTATTTACGCAGGGTTTGCCATCGCACTGTTTTTTATCCCAACGGTAATGTGGCCCATGTACGGCGTAGAGATCAATGATAAGTACGCGTACTTTCTCTCTCAACACACCAGTATATTTTTGGGTGGTATCGCTGCAATAAGCTGGCTGCTTAGAGACATTGAACCTGGCTTGTCCGCTAAAAAGCTCATCCAAGGCTTGGTGGTTACAAATATGCTCGGCGCCATCATCACATTGTATGCGGCATTTACAGGAATATTTGTTGGCTTCGGCTGGAGTGATCCGGCGTTCTTCCTTTCACTATCGGTGCTCAGCGTGTTGCAGGTTCGTCGACAAGGCTAGTTCATACAAAACCAAACCAAACCAATAAAAAAGGAACAGATGCACTCATCATCTGTTCCTTTTTCTCAATCAACTGTCGTTAACCTAGCGCGCTCAGCTTATTTACCGTGCTCAACGTAAATCAATTCATCAGTATTGAAGCCACGCTCTTTAGACATCGCTTTGAACTTCTCCATCACTCCTGGTGCAACCTCTGGTGTTCTTGAAAGTAACCACAAGTAGTCGGTATCTGGGCCCGAAACAAACGCGTACTGGTAGTTCTCTTTGTCCAACTCAAACACCACATAAGCTCCGTAGAAGGGGCCAAAGAACGACACTTTTAGATAACCCTGATCGCTGCCTTCGACAAAGTACGCCTTACCTTCCGCTTCGTTCCATTCGCCATCTTCCGCCGAATAGCCGCGGTTAATCACCTTAACGCCACCATCATCACGCAAGCTATATTCGGCACTGATGTTATCTAAGCCACGCTCAAACGAGTGGTCTAAACGAGCCACTTCGTACCATTTGCCCAAGTATCTATCCAATTCAAACTGTTGAACGGGCTTTACTGTTTCAGGCATGCCCACGCAACCACCCAATAGAATCACACTAAGCAGCAATAATATTTTTTTCATCCTAACCTCGGCTTGTTTTTATTAGTAATGCGAGTAAGCCTTGTGAAAACATAAACTTACATCCTTGGTAATACGTTAAATCCATTTTTAAAGTTCACCTAACTGTAATTTATTCAGAATCTTATGTGAATTGTTTAGTCTGCGAATGAATCAATGGTGTTTCATTGATGTTCGATATTGAGTCGGAGTCACCGCAAAATATACGGCAAGTTAACTTAATCAGGAGAGCAACTATGGACACTTTATTATTAAAAATCCGCGATATGATTCTTACCTCTCGCTTTCTATACTTACTAAACAGTGGAACATGGAATAAATAACAATGAACAATAAGCTCACTTTGCCACGCACTGCATGGATTGCATTATTCGCTAGCCTAGTCTCTGTGCCATCGGCTTTTTCTCAAAGCCTAACCGCAGACCAGATCTTTACCAATGCCGACATATATGGGCATCGCGAGTCAGACTCGATCGTTACCCATAAAGGCAAGATCATCTTCATCGGTGACCACGCTCAGGCGCAATCTTTTCAAGGTCAGAGTACCGATGTCATCGACTTGGAGAATGCCTTTGTTTTGCCGGGGTTCATTGATAATCATAACCATGTGTTTGAAGCCGCCTCAGAGCTGGGTGGCAATTGCGAACTAGACTCTGAAGCCACATTAGAAGAGCAAATCCCTTACTTAGAAGCGTGTAAAATCAATGCCGAAACCAATGGTCGAGGCTGGCTGATGGGTTATGGCTTTTCTCTTGAGTCGACACTCGACAGCGACTCTGAATACACACCACTTGAGATCATCGACAGCATCTTCCCTGATCGTCCCGTGGTGCTTATGGAGCAAACCTCTCACTCGATGTGGGTCAACTCTAAAGCCCTGAAGATCGCTCGAATCAGCCAACAATCACCTGATCCACAAGGTGGCGCATATTTAAAAGACCAAGACAGCGGCAAGCTCAATGGCATCTTATTAGATAACGCTGGCGACCAAATTATGGAGATGGCGTGGAACAGCCAAAGCGAGCTCTTTGAACAAAGCTACCAAGGGTTAATGTTCGGTCTTGAAGAAGCCGCTGCGCACGGCATTACCACCATCGGTGACGGCCGGATGTATTGGAAACGAGGCTGGTATGACGTTTGGCTAGAAGCGGAGCAAAACCAAGATTTGACGGCTCGCGTGTCATTACGCCCTTGGGTTTACCCATCAATGGCGATACCCTCGCAATTAGAAGTCTTCGAGAAGATGTATTCAGATGATAAAAGCCGTCTGTTGCTCGTCGATCAGGTAAAAATGTACAGCGATGGCATCTTCATTAATGGTACAGCAAAAACACTCGCGCCCTATTTAGATACCTATCTGCCACAGTCTCCCAATGGCCTAAACTACATTCCACCAGCACAGATGAAAGAGTGGCTAACCGCGCTAGATAAAATCGGTTTTAGTGCGCACATTCATGCGATTGGTGATGGTGCCGTTCGTGAATCACTAGATGCGATTGAAAGCGTGCGTAAACAAGGCTCGAAAAAACCTTATACCTTAACCCACGTAGAGCTGATCAATGATGAAGACGTTCCCCGCTTTAAGCAACTCAATGTCTCGGCGGATTTCCAAGTCGGTTCCGATTATGTAGCCAAGCATCAACACCAATGGGCTGAAGCCTTCCTTGGTGCTCGCCGTGCCAAAGCCATGATGAACCTAGACGCGATACTTAAGACTGATGCCAATATCACCTTGAGCAGTGACTGGAACGTACACGACATCAACCCTCTAGTTGGAATCGCAAATAGCTTAATCATGGGTAAAACAGGCCTAACTGATATCTACACAGCTATCGACGCTTACACGCTCAATGCAGCAAAGAGCCTTGGTATCGAAGACGTCACGGGGTCTATTGAGGTTGGAAAATCAGCGGACTTCGCGATTCTCAACAAAGACATCACTACAGTATCGGCAAGACAAATAGCCAAGACTCAGGTGTTGATGACAGTGTTAAGAGGGGATGTGGTTTTCGAGCGTATAACCAAAGGTAAGTAAAAAATAGCTAATAATCACTGAACATTATCTTTTCCAAGACAACCAAAAAACACAAACATAAAAAAGCATCAATAATATTAAAACATAAAGGTAACAAGTGAATGCAATTATAAGATCAATATCTGTAGGCGTTATATTTGTCCAAATACGTTATTGATATTGCATACGCTACACCGTATAGTGCGCGCAATAATTAACCTCCACTGAGATTTACTTGACATGAGAATACTGATTGGCGCAATAGTCATTGTGCTGAGCATTTTGTTATCCGCATGCACAGATAAAGCTATTACTTCTAGTAGCGAAAAATCACACGATGTTACGAACATAAAAGACACTACGCCTAACAATACGTATATACAGGCTCCCACAACGGAAAGTACGGCTTCTCAAAGTTCACTAGAGTCACATGAAAAAGAGCAGGACAATCTGCAGACTCAGTCGATTCCCAAACCTTCGCAGAAACAGAAGGCCTCTACCGCAGAAGATCCAAAAGAAACTAAAAAACAGAAAGACGCTATAAAAAAAGAGCCCAAATTAGCAAATGAAAAACCATTAGAGCAGAAACAAAAGACACCAAAGAAGTTACAAGTAGAAAAAGAAAACAATAACTCTAGCCACCAACCTTTAGTTTTCCCTGAGTTTTATGCGCCTGAAAAGTATAAACACCCACTACGTCACTCAAAGAAACTCAACTTCATGATTGGCGAAGATAGTAAGGGTTCTTACTTGTATGGTGAAGGTCCTATCGTGCCTGGCGCTTTCAAAAAATTCATTGCTTATGTCGAACACTATAAAAGCCAAGGCGTTGATTTAAAAAGGTTTATGCTTCATAGCCCTGGTGGTGTACTAGATGAAGGCTTAAAAATTGGAGAATATATACTCCAAAATAACTGGAATACTGACGCTGATAAATACATGCGCTGTTATTCAACTTGCGGTTTCATTTATGCAGCTGGTTCTACAAAGTACATTCAAACAGGTGCCGAAGTTGGATTTCACCGTCCATATATTCCAGGAGTTGCGGATACTCCTGAGTTTATTGATGAGGTTTATAAAAAATACCAAGCTTATTGGGCAGCTATAGATGGTAACAAAGGCTTGTATGACAAATTTATGTCTGAGTACGGTCGAGATGAAATGCTGATACTCAAAACCAACAATATCGACAATTATATTCCTGTAGAGAAATATTGATGCCCATTAACACAATAAAATTACCTGAACATATATGGCTTAGAGTTATGCTCTTCGTCATGGGAGCAATGATTATTCTTTTTAACGTCAAAGGTTATGAAGTATTATTTCATGCAGAGCCATTGATTCCATTCATCCCAATTTCTCCTTTTGGAGTCTTACTTGGTTGCGCAGAAATTGCAGTTCTAGCTTGGACATCAGCTGTAATCAGAGAATGGAGCGTATCAAGTCGGGTTCTAAAAATATCTATGTTTGCCTTGGTTCCAGCATTTTGGTTCCTTTGCTATTCAGGTGTAAATAGCTACCTAGATTCTTTGGCGACCGAAGAGATTCGTAAAGTAGAGGCAGCGAAGAAACTTACTTCAAACAATGAAGAATACTTAGCAACACTAAATCAAAATGTTAATAAGTTTGAGAGACAGTTGACAGAACTTAGAGCAGTCCAAGCCTCTATCAATGAACAAATCTCACTAAAAAACAATCAAATCCAAATTCTAAACGATCAAGCAAGTGCGCGGCGTCTAAAAGCTATAGATTGCTCTGCCGTTCCTGACTGTGCTTCATCTGTATTAGCCTTTGAAAACCAATCAAATCGAATCGCTAGTGACGTTCAAAGCCTTGATATTACACGAAATCAAAATCAAGAAAGGCTTTCAAAACTTCAAGATGACTTAGATTCATCTCAAAGCGAAATAGACAAGCGAAAGCTAGCGAACACTTTGAGTATGAATGAGTTTGCAGGGACAGAATCTGGATTCATTCTGAAAAAATCAGCATACGAAAAAGCTGTTTTATCAATATTTTCTCCATTCGGAGTAAAAGTTGAAAAGCCATTCGACCTCTTCATGATGCTTGTCTCCGGGCTTATTTATCCTGTTTACTTTTTATTAAACCTCTTCTTATCGCTAAATTCTGAAGAAAATAGAATTGCGCGTGAAAAACGTTTAGAAAGCAAAAAAATAAGGCACATGCTACTGCAAAGCATTACTAGATACATTCGTTCCAGAATGCTTCGTAAGAAAAAAACAAGCTTAGCGAACCTCGCAGATAGCTTCAAATTGAGAAGAAAAAGGAAATCTCGTCGCGAGCTGGTCTATAAAAAAATGATCCGATACTTTCAAGTCTGGGCGCATCGCCGGAAAAAGACTAAAAACATTGAAGTAGAGAAGATCAAAGAAGTTCCAACTGAAGTCGAGGTTGAGAAAATTGTTGAGATCGAGGTTGAAAAAGAAGTAGAAGTCGAAAAAATTGTTGAAGTCGAAAAAATCGTAGAAGTCGAAGTTGAAGTCGAAAGAATCGTAGAAGTTGAAAAAATAGTCGTAAAAGAGATTGCTGTTGAAGTAGATAAAATTGTAGAAGTTCCAACAGAAATTCCTGTGTATGTAGAGAAAATTAAAACAATACCTGAACCTATGTTCATTAACGATCCGCAAGTGATTATTCATGAACGAATTATTCCAGTACCTGCAGATATAACCGGTAAAGAACTAGAGGAATTAATTAATGCGCAGCCTCGACTTAACACAACTACACGAAATTCGGAGACAGAAGATAATATCTCAGTTCACGAACCAAACAGAGAACTCAGCACAACCAATTGATGAACAAACACTTAACGCCGATCAAAATCCAAAAGTAAATTCAGAAGGATTTTTTTCTAACGAATCGTCTACTGAAATTAAGCAAGTTCAAAATGAAACGACAGCCGAAGAACTGAAGTCGAAATTAAACAAAGTTAAGAACAGAAACTCGCATGTAGAGCTTCAAATTGCCAACGAGAAGAGAAAAGCAGCGGAGGCTAACAACCGTGCAGCGCAAGCAAACGCAAAAGCAATTGCTGCTGAATCAAAAGCTCAACAAGATAGCAACAATAACAATTGGAACAGCAGAGTAGACAAAGCGCTACGTTGGCTAAAAGTAGCCTTTCTGGCTATTTTACTCCTAGCAATTTTCATAGCTGCTAGTTTAGGACTTTACTACTTATTTAGATTGGTTACAGAAGAACCAATTATAAAAACAGTAACAGAAACCGTTACTGAAACCGTTGAAAAGGAAGTGATTCCGGAAGAATGTACTCAAGTAAGAAGAAATGGAAAAGTTTACGTTAGTTGCGATGGTGTTACTGTTAAAGGGGCTCCAACGATAGCAGAAAGTGGCGTTGACGAGATTCCAGACCTCATAGAGCAATAAAACTATTGACGCATAAATGACTACTTAGCCCGGAGTAATACCGGGCTTTTCCATGCTAAACGATCCTCAATACGTAAATAAATAATCAGTACGTACCCACAAATTTTAAACAATCACCATTAAGCTTGCTCAGCGAGCTTGGTATTTCCCTTTATTTTTACAACATAAGTCGTCGCGAAAATCAGTAGAGAAAATAGCCCACATAAGTAGATGGGATACTGAGGGTTCAAGGTTGAAGTAAACGCAAGTAATGAAGCGACGCCATAGCCTAGAGTATGAGACATAGCGATGTACCCTGCGGCTGCGCCCGGTGTACCACTTTGCTTTTCAGTGGCAAACAACGTGTAAGCAGGAACAAGCAACGCTGCGCCAATCGCTGTCAGTACCATCGCCACAGCTAACGCCCACATACTGGGAATCAAGAACACTCCAAAGCCGACAAGCAAACCCAATGCCCCCCAACGGTACATAACAAACGGTGTCAGCTTTTCTTTTTTGATAACCAAGAGTTGAGTAGCAAAAGTACAGGCAGCACTGATAGTCAAAAGAATCCCGATCGTGTCACTTATTTGATCGGTAGGCCAACGGGTGATCGAATAGATCAGTGGAGAAAAACTGTATTGCAACAACGCGACTGCGGCACACAACAACATCCCGCAAGATAAAAAAGGCAGTAATGTTTTATTCGGTAACCAAGGTGCTTGCCCTATTCCTTCTGCCTTCCGAGTTTCTTCTTTAGGGGTTGGTAACAACATCGTGACAAGTAAAGCAACACACGGCAAAAAGATCATCACGATCAGGGGAGCAAAAGGCGATAACTTTAACGCTAAAATGGAGACCAAAGGCCCAATTAATCGACCAACACTTAGGCCAAGACTCACCGAAGTAATAGCCTGTAAACGGTTTCTCTCACCACACAACAATATCGCCCAATGTTGACTCGCGGGCACCATTCCAGACACCGTACAACCATAAATTATTCGCGCCACCACCAGTCCGATCAAACAAAACACTAGCGCCTTTTCTTGGTCACTATTCATCGCAAAAAAAAACAAAAAAGCAAAGCTGACGGCCATGCCTACCAATGCCTGAATGACGACTTGTTTAGGTCCATATTTGTCGCTCTGCCTTCCCCAAAAAGGCGCAGATGGCAGAAATAATATGCTTCCTATTGCGATAAGAATCGACCACGTAGGCAAGCTAAATGAAGACTGTTCCACAAGAAAAGGCAGGGAAACGAGTAAGCCGTTTTGCCCAATTCCCATAAGAGCCGAAGCAAGACCAATAGCCAATAGTTGAAATTTTTTATTTTGTATCACAGACATAAACTCGAAGGCGCTAGATAAGGTTGGTAGGTTCGTAGTGGGCACGAGCACATTACAATGATAAACAGATTGATTTAGCGAATAATTATCATTTTGATTTCACTGTGTTACATTAGCGGCTAGCAGCCCATAACTCAACTTCATATTGCATTATGTACACACTTACCAATGCCTCGTTCGAAATCGACGGTAAGAAAATCCTTTCGCCAACGACTTTGACCTTTGAACCAAAGAAGATCACCACCTTGCTTGGTCATAATGGATGTGGCAAATCGACACTCATTAAACTGTTAAGTCGACAAAATACGCCAACAGAAGGTGACGTTTTCTTCAATGAGCAACCACTCGCCTCATACAGTAACCTTGAATTTGCACACCAAGTCGCCTACCTGCCGCAGCACCCACCGATTACTGATGGCGTGACCGTTCGTGAACTGGTTTGCTTTGGCCGTTATCCATGGAAAGGCGCATTTGGACGTTACAGCAAAGATGATTATGCCATCGTAGACGAAGCGATTGAGAAAGTTGGCCTTAATGCCTTTTCTGACCGATTTGTCGCAACACTTTCCGGCGGAGAAAGACAAAGAGCTTGGGTCGCCATGCTACTTGCTCAGCAAAGCCAATGTATTTTGCTTGATGAACCAACCTCAGCACTCGATGTCGCGCACCAGCATGAATTGCTCGCTTTGATCAGAGAGCTTAATCAGTCACTCGGCTTAACCGTGATCATGGTGCTTCATGATGTCAACATGGCCGCCAAATTCAGTGATCATTTGATTGCGCTTCATTCTGGGAAAGTGATTGCTTCCGGTTCGCCTAAAGATTTGATGACGCCAGAAACACTAATGCAAATCTACGGAATGGAGCTTGCGCTCTTTAAACACCCTGAGACAGGGCAACCTATCAGCTACATCCCTTAAATCAAAAGGAACCTGTTGTGAAAAAGTTCATCACCATGCTGTTCACAGTATTAGCTTTCAACGCCCTTGCTCTAGAGAGCGTTCACGCACTAGAAATCAAACATGAAATGGGCAGTGTCTCTTTCGATGCTACACCTAAAAAAGTGGTGGCTTTAGATTGGGCACTCACCGAAACCGTATTAAGCCTAGGCGTTGAGTTGCAAGGTGTGGCAGACGCACAAGGTTATCAGCAATGGGTGGTAAAACCTGCGTTAAATGCAGACGTGACAGATGTGGGATCTCGAAGAGAACCAAACCTAGAGCTACTAACAGAACTCAAACCTGACGTCATTTTAATCAGCGAGCATATGGCGGCGGCCTACCACCAGCTCAATAAAATCGCACCTGTCTTGGTTTACAGTGTCTACAGCAAAAAGAAACAACCTCTTGAATCCGCAACTTCGGTTACCCTCTCTTTAGGCAAGCTATTTAACAAAGCACAACGCGCCCAACAAGTGATTGATGAGACAAACAAGAGATTAAGCGATAATGGTGAAAAAATACGTGCCGCAGGCAACTCAGACAAACCACTGATTTTTGCACGCTTTATCAACGACAAAACCTTACGCATTCATAGCCAAGGTTCATTAGCGCAAGCCACCATAAGCAGCATGGGCCTTAAAAACGACTGGCAAGAGCAGACAAACCTCTGGGGTTTTACCACTACAGGTACTGAAAGGCTCGCTGAACACCAACAGACGAATGTGATGATCTTTGGCCCGCTAACGGAAGAAGAGCATAAGAAACTGACTCAATCCCCTCTTTGGCAAGCGATGGCGTTTACACGTACAGACTCCGTTTACGAACTTCCTACCATCTGGACCTTCGGTGGGCTAATCGCTGCTCAAAGGTTTAGTGACCACATTACCGAACTTCTTATCCAAAAATAATGGCTACCGTAAAGATCGAAAAAACCGTCACAGGGCGATTCAATATCAAGGCAGCGGCACTACCTCTCGCTGCTGTTTTGTTGATCAGCTCGCTACTGCAAATTACCGCTCCTTACTCGCAAGGGGTTGGCTTGATTTGGGATACGCTGTTTCACTTTGATTCTTCAAATTATCAGCATCTGATTACTCACCTCACCTATTTACCTAGGCTTACCGTCGCTCTCATTTGTGGTTTTGCACTGGCAGTCGCTGGGTGTGTGATGCAATTTGTACTGCGTAATCCCATTGCCTCACCTACCACATTGGGTGTTGCTGCGGGCGCAGAACTCGGCATGGTATTAGGGATCCTTTTAATTCCTGCTAACCTAGCTATCCCAGGGTTTATTCCCGCTTTCATCGGGGGCTGCCTTGCAACAGGCTTAGTTTTTACCTTAAGTTCTGCACGAGGCTTTTCACCATTACACATGGTGTTAGCCGGTATGGTGGTCAGCCTATTTTTAGGCTCACTCAACACCATGTTGCTCATGCTGCATGAACAACGGCTTACCAGTATTTTTGTTTGGGGTGCCGGTGTACTGAATCAGAATGATTGGTCGAGCGTGCAGGTTCTCATACCTTTAGTCTCGATCCCGACGCTGTTATTACTGGTTTTACAGCGTCCATTATCAGCGCTGCAATTTGGTGATAATGTCGCTACTTCACTTGGTGTAAACATCAAACAAATCAAATTGCTTTGCTTATCGTTGGCGATTTTTATTACTGCAGCCGTAGTCAGTGAAGTAGGCTTAATCGGATTCGTTGGCATTGTGGCTCCTGCTATCGCTAGGCTTATCGGTGTAAGAGCACTCGCGAAACAGATTCTGGTCAGTGGGTTGGTAGGCAGCTTCATTCTATTGATTGTGGATTTAGTGATTCAGCCCTTCTCTGGCTTCGGTGGCGAACTGCTCCCTACCGGCGCAATGACGGCGCTACTGGGTGCTCCTTTCTTATTGTGGTTACTGCAACGTACCAAGCTGCAGTCCGATCTCAAAAACCGCAGTGAAACCATTGAGCACTACAAATTCGTCAGTACGCGTAAAGTACTGGCCGCGATGTCAGTGCTATTGACGGTAATGTGTGTTCTTGCTCTTACAGTAGGTAAAAACCAGTTTGGTTGGAATCTTGAACTCAACTCATCGCTATTCGATCTGCGTCTACCACGTGTATTAGTCGCGCTATTGGCAGGGATCGGGCTTGCGTTTGCAGGCACGATTATTCAACGCATCTCAAACAACCCAATGGCGAGCCCCGAAGTATTGGGGATCAGCTCAGGGGCTGCTCTGGCGTTAGTGCTCGGCACACTATTTGGCACTGCAGTCGGCCGAGAAGAGCAAATGCTGCTTGGTACACTCGGTGCAACTTCAGTGACTGCCGTGGTTTGGTTAATGGGAAGAAAACACAATTTCGCCCCAACGCAAACCTTGTTAACAGGCATCGCGCTAAGTGCAGGGCTCGACGCTCTATTGCGCATCACAATGAGCTCGGGTAATGAGAATGCAACCGCGCTCCTCACTTGGCTTTCAGGCTCGACTTATTTAGTCGCTAATCAAGATGTCATTTTGCTCGCCGTTGGGGTTGCCATCATCAGTGCAGTGGCGCTGTCTTTGAATCGCTGGATAGAGCTGATTAACTTAGGCGACGTCACCACAAGCAGCCTAGGTATGAACACAACCGCTGTTCGATTGGCTTTGCTTTTGCTAGTCGCGGCACTAACAACTCTGTGCACCATCGTCATTGGGCCATTAAGTTTCATTGGATTATTGGCGCCACACATGGCGCGTTCGCTTCACCAATATCGCGCGATTCCTCAAATGCTCACAGCAGCATTATTAGGCGCTATCATCATGGTGGCTGCAGACTGGATTGGTCGTACGCTATGGTTCCCTTGGCAGTTCCCGGCAGGTCTATTAGCCTCTCTGATTGGTGGCGGCTACTTCCTCTATCTAATGAGAAAATAAGCACACACGAGAAATCACTTTCTCCGCTTAAAGCCCCGTTTGAAGCCTCTATTTGAAGCCTCTATTTGAAGTCGAGGCTTTAAGCGGGCTCTCTTCTTACTCATTGACACACTTGCCAACAAAGCTATCAATAACCGATCAATTCCCAATCAACCGCTAAATTACCAACCAATCTATCCATTGCAACAGGTCGATTAACATTGTCTTTTGGTTACAAAAACACAATTTATGGTATTTAAGCCTTTTTGTGTTTACCATGGAATCAAGATTAAACACATACTCTGAGCGTCATGGACATAACGACAATTACAAAGCTCCAACAAAATTTGTTATTCAAGGTCATCGCGAGGCTAAAAGCCGACAACGCGAAAGCGGGAAGCAGCCTAAATGAATCATCTTTGGCGCAGCAATTCGAAGTATCAAGAAGCCCTATTCGAGCGGTGCTAAAACACTTGTCAGCGCAAGGCATCACTAAAGTCGTCCCTTATAAAGGGTCTGTATTACAAACCGATGCGGCAGATATCGAAATTTCAGGCCAAGACAACGACCAAGAACCTCGCCAAGAACAATTATACCTGCGCGTACTCATGGATTTATTTTTTAGTGAGTTAGGTCAGTCGTTTTCCGAGAAAGACCTGCAACAACGTTATGATGCCAATCGTGGTGAGATGCAAAGCGTACTGCGCCTGTTAGAAAGCGATGGTATTTTTCGTCGCAGTCCAGGATACAAATGGCAGCTTGATGGTGTGTTGAACACCTTAGAAAGACACACCGAAAGTTATCGCTGTCGACTCATTTTCGAGCCTGCAGGCCTACTCGAACCAACATGGACACTTGATAACAGTGCAATTGAAAGCTGCCGAGATCGCCATGCTCAAGCGATTAACGCCCCAGAATCAGTCAACGCCAGTCAACTCTTTAGCCTCAGTGCCGAGTTTCACGAGCAACTTGCCGCATGTTCAGGAAATCGCTTCTTATTGAGCACCATGCAACAACATAATCGCCTACGTAAAGCGACCGATCTCGTCTCGATGCACATTCAATCTTCGGTCACTAAATCGTGCCAGCGTCGCCTAGAGATCATCGAATTGGTGCTCGAAGGTGACAACCAAACGGCCTCGACAAAATTAGCTCAGCTACTGGAAAATGACATTCGAGTCATGAAACGCACCTACAACGACGTAATGACGGTCTCTATGGAGCAGCGAGAAAGTTTAATCAACAGTATCATTGCAAAAAACAGTTAACTACGTGAGCAGTCAAATCATGGCTGCCCTTATCGTGTCCTTCTACCATCGAAAATGCCATTCTGACTTCATGAACACACGAGGCCTGTTTACCTTTCGTTGTTAAATTTTGTTCAAAAGATCAACAGGCCCTAATACCTGCACTTTCACACCTTCTGAATTATATGGTTCACACCCGCTTAAACACTTGCGGAACAAGGCACTGGCTCTGTTCCGCCCGAGTGACTAACCCCCTCGGCAAACAAGTGTTTCCAAATCTATAAAATAAAATTGCATTTTCATATTGTATTTTTGCAACAAAAACACAATAATAATGATTCTTATTTAGAATTGATAAACTTAACGATAATACTTCGTACTTTAACTATAGAAGTAGTAACCGCTTAGGTGGCGTGAATGCGAACGTATACAAGCTTGAAAGATATCGAGATGAGTATGTTTGGGGCCATAAGTAAGTGACCACGTTAACCTCTTTTCTAATTTAGGAGGCTTCATTTATTACTAACCAGTAAAGATGAACGCTTGTTTACTTATAAAAAACAAAGTCATCGCACAAATATGAGTCTTTGTGCAGCCTTTTATTGATCAAGATTGAGAACAAAATGAAAACCGAAAAAGGAAGTTTCAAGCTTTCCACCGTTACGCTAGCGATTGTCGCAGCAAGCACAGTGTTTACAGCCCAAGCACAAGAATACACAACCGAAGAAAACATGGTGGTTGTCGCAAGCCGAACGCCTAAAGCGATCAGCGATATTCCGGGAACAGTTTGGTACATCGACGCAGATAAAATCGAACAGGAATACCGTGGCGGTAAATCATTAGGTGAAATTCTATCGGCGAGCATTCCCTCTTTAGATGTAAGCAGCGGCGCTCGTACTAACTATGGTCAGAATCTACGTGGCCGTAAGATGCTCGTTATGATCGATGGCGTATCACTGCAATCCTCTCGCCAAATCAGCCGCCACTTAGATTCAATCGACCCATTTAACATTGATCGCATCGAAGTGTTATCGGGTGCAACATCTATCTACGGTGCCGGTGCTTCTGGTGGTGTCATCAACATCATCACCAAAAAAGCACAAGGTGAAGAGTTAGAATTCGAATCTTATGTCGGTGGCTCATCGGGCTTTAATTCAGGTGAAGATTTCGATTACAAAGTCGGTCAATCTATCTCTGGCGGTAACGACAAAGTTCAAGCTCGCTCTTCTGTGGTTTACACCGAGACACAAGGTGTATTCGATGCAGATGGCGATATTGTTACTCCTGACATTTCACAAGGCTCACTGCAGTTCAACAAGACGGTAGATTTCCTGACAACTGTCGGCGTGAACCTGTCTGAGACCAAAAAGCTCAACTTCCTAGCACAATATTACGATAGCCAGCAAAACTCTCCTTACGGTCTATACATCACCGGGCGCGATTTTGTTGACGTACGTAAAGGGTTTTACTCGGATCGCGAACACGGAACTGAGCGCATCATGCTGAGTGCCTCTTACGTCGATGATCAATTCCTTGGGCATCAGTTTATTGCTGAAGCTTCATACCGTAAAGAAGACCAAACTTACACGCCTTACTTCCAATCTTCTGGTCAACAAATTACCGATGTTATTTCATTAAAAACAGCACTGGCTAAGAGCTTCAATAAGTTCAATATTGTTTATGGTATCGATGCGTATCAAGATCAGCTTGATAGCAATCAAGCGCTTTACGATCGCACCATTGCGAACAATTCAGGCAACTTAGTCAACAAGACCTATGCACAAGTGGGTCGCTATGCAGGTGTTAAAGTCAGCTCTATCGCAGGCTTTATACAATCTGACTATGCGATCACCGATGATTGGACGGTGGAAGGTGGATTCCGCTACCAATACATCTCTAACAAGATTGATGATTTTGTCGGCTACAGCCAGCAGAAGAAAATTGCTGCTGGTAAAGGCAAAACAGCAGACGCAGTACCAGGTGGTGAAACTGATTACGGTGTTGGCTTATTTAACCTAGGTACGATCTACCACCTTAATAACGAGTCTCAAGTTTGGGCAAACTTCTCGCAAGGTTTCGACCTTGCAGACCCAGCTAAATACTACGGACAAGGCAGCTACAAGCTCGTTGGTGATCACTGGAAACTCAACGACAGCATCAACGTTAATGACTCAAAAATGTCTGGTATCAAAACCAACAGTTTCGAGTTAGGTTACCGCCTTGATACTGGCGAGCTAAGCTTGCAAACCGCGGCTTATTACTCACAATCTGACAAATCAGTGAAGTACAACAGAAAGACATTGCTGATTGAAAACATCAATGACAAAAAGCGAGTGTACGGGCTAGAGGCGATGGCTTCTTACTGGGTACATGACAACATTCAACTGGGCGCTTCTGGTCACTACGTCACCTCTGAAGTGAAAGGTAACGACGGTTGGAAAGATGTATCTGCAGGAAGTGCAAGTACTTCTAAAGCAAGTGCTTGGGCAGGTTGGTATGACACAGACCTATCTGTAAAAGTACAAAGCCAAACTATGTTTGATTACGAAGACGACAAAAACAAACTTGATGGCTACACCGTGTTTGATCTAGTGAGTACGTATCAGCTTCCTGTCGGTAGTCTAGGTTTTGGTATTCAAAACTTACTGAACAAAGACTACACCACTGTTTGGGGTCAACGTGCTCAAATCCTTTACTCGTCTCATTACGACTCAGCAGCGTATGACTACAAAGGCCGCGGCCGTACTTACACTCTGAACTACCAAGTTAAGTACTAATTAATCGGTCTGCATAAGCTGAATTAGTCGCTTACTCTAAAGTGTGGGATAGCTAAAAGACAAAAAGGGTTGGCAAACATGCCAACCCTTTTCAATTGAGGGTTCATTCCGAACTCCCCTATGTTTAACTCTACTTATGCTTAAGCTGTCTTTTCTTTCAAGTTTGATTCTTGTTTATCATCAAGCGCAAAGTAGATCTTCGATACAATTACTTCAGCAATGAGAATCGTAAATACCACGGCGAAGAACGCCACTACACCATTCCAAGGGCCTGTAAAGCTCACCTTCTCGCCGAACAATAAGTTAATCGCTTCTAGCATCACGAACTTTGAACCCACCAAGATGATGTAAGTAGTGATGGCGCGATAAACCTTAGGCCCGGTACCCGGTTTACTTTTGAAGTGCTCAGCAATCTTGTGTTCTAAGCCAATAGAGAGCTTCAACAATAACTGCAGTAATAACGCTGCTATCAAAGAAATAGTGAAAGACTCAATGTTGACGAAGTCCCAGTACTCATCGAAAAAATTAAGTACCACTAAGTCCACCAGCACAGCTAACGTGTAACCTACAAATAGACGTTGTGGTGTGTTGAACCCGTAAACTTTGTCTGATTTAGTCATTCTGTCTCTCTCTAATTTGATAAGTCGCCTTGATTTGAAATACATCTTAGCGCTCGAAAAGGAGCAAAACTTACCATTTTGTGACACCACCAATAATCATTATTCAAATTAATGATTCGACAGAAATCCCCCTTCCTTCTCTTATAGCAATAGCAATAGCAAAAACACACCCAATTCATCACTGTCACCAAATGGCCATTCTTCAAATGCTGTCCCCATATGATGACTCCATCAGCGACACACACTCATTTCCAAAAGGTGCAGACTATGAAAAAGCTAATCACTAACGTGAACGTATTTAACGGTGTTGATAACAACTTAATCGAGAGCGTATCAGTCCTCATCGAGGATAACTTGATCACCCAGATTAGAGAAATTAACTTCCATTCTACGAGTTAGTTTCCGTTTCTCGAGTTAATTCCCACTCTATGAATCAATTTACATTCACGTATTACCCACCCAAATAACAACCACACAAGAAACAAAATGGAATATCAACCTGTAAAAATTAAAAATAAGCAACCTCTAATTACTTCGTAAAAAACACAGAGTAAAGGGAATTATTTAAGTATGGAAAACTCTAACTAAATGTTAAGTGATAATTTATCTGGAGGTGCTATTTTAATATAACCTTGTCAACCCCACGCCCTTAAATTGCACATAAGACAATTTATAAAAGTAAATACTATTAATAATTTTTTGTAATCAGGAATTAACAATGAGACTGTTGTTGTACTCGACATGTGGTGTTCTGAGTTTTCTAGGCATATTTGGACTAGCTGCGTTGTATATTGTTTATTAATTTGTAATCTACTTTTACAATTAATATTTAAATGATAGAAAGCCCTAATCAATAGGGCTTTTTATCCATCAAAGATAATAATTAAGTTATCGTAAATTTATTCTATTTACTTTTCTCTTCTAGCTTAGCCTTTACTATTGGATATAGTTTTTCGTATGGCAAGTAGCCGGGGAGCAATGTTCCATCAATTAGCATCGCTGGTGTACCCCGAACACCCAGCCTCGTAAATAAGTTATAGTTTTCAGCAACTTCAATCGCTATTTCACTGTCTGAAGAAACATAATCGGTGGCTTTGTTCTTCTTCGCTACTTTCATTATCGAACGAACGTTGTGAATACCAGGCTTACTGATCAACATCTCTTCAACTGCTTTGTATTTTTCTTTGTCATTGTTCCAGACATTGAGTCCAAAAGTTGCTGAGTTCAATGGCGAATCTCTCTCCTTTAGAGGGATATAAATATTTATCACCTTGATGTCATTAGGGAACTCATCCGCTATTTTTCGAAGAACAGGGTCTAATTTTTTACACCACGGGCAACTAAAATCAGTCATATTTACGATCGTCAGTTTTGGATGTTCGGAACCATACCAAGGGTGATGTGGGTTGTTATAAATAAAGTCATGACTCTCAACTAACGTTTTATCAAAGCTACTTTGTTGATCTATGTAAGCAGCTAGACTGTCGTGAACTGAATCGATAATACCTTCGTTCGTTTCTAGCATTTGCGTTATCTCGGCAATTTTTTCTTGTTTTGTCATTGCGAAAGTGACGGGTGAGAAAGCCAGAGTAACCAATAGTGTGATGATGCTTTTTGTAATGAATTTCATATTTTTCCCATTAATACTTAGCTAACCAAAGTCGGGCTGCGATACCTATTGGCGTAGTAATTCCTGAAGTAACACTTGTTACTTTTCCATCATTAATAACAATGAGTGTTGGCGTTAAGGAGATTCCCCAATCGCGTGCAATTTTACCTTGAGTGTCATTAATGTTGTCGTAGCTATACCCTTTAGCATTCATATAGCGTTGAACTCTTTCATCTTTACCCGAAGTCAGTGATACACCAACGACGGGATAGCTCGATGAAAACCAATCAACCACTGGCGTCACAAATTTGCAGGCGACGCACCATGTCGTCCAAAAATAAACTAATACCGGCTCTTTCTTACTCATCTCTATTACATCTATCGGTTTACCGGATAACGACATCCCAACCATTGGCGGAACGTTCTGCATTGGAACGTCTTTTGTACGCCAATAATCAACACCAAAGACCACGACCAATGCGAACAAGGTATACAGTAATGCCGATCTCAACTTCTGCTTTTTGGACTGAGGTTTTGCCTTAGCTTTTTTTCTCATCATTCGTCACCACCTTTTGCTTTCTCAATGGCTTCCATCACCGCATCACTGGTTAAGATGACAGGAAGCTCAATACCTTCCGGAGCGTTAGGGCCATAAACCATGTTGAACGGAACACCGAAACGGTTGTGATCTTGTAGGTATGACGTGACACTATCACTTGGGACTGTCCAATCGCCCTCCATCGGCACTACATCACCTTCAGTCAATACGCTGTAAACAGGATCTTGTAAGAGAACCCCGATCTTGTTTGCTTTACAAGTCACGCACCAATCAGCGGTAACATCAACGAAAACTACTTTGTCATTAGCAACATGCTCATCAATGGCTACGGTCGACAAAGCTTCCCACTCAGGTTCTGGTGGCAGAATTTTGGATGTTGCCTTCTCGACAAATAACGAGGCAGAGATAACACTCAACAGCAGCAAGGCAACAGCACCCGCAGTCTTGATTCCATGCACTTGAACCAACCGGACAAGCAATAAGCAAACACTGACTGCCAATATTGCGTATAACCACAATTGAGGGACGTGAGGTCGAAGCAAGCCAAAGAGCCAAACGCTAGTGATTAGCATCATTCCGCCGAACAGGTATTTAACACGGTTCATCCATGCTCCTGGTTTAGGCAGCGCCAAAGCTATCGATGGGAATGCAGCAACGATGATCCATGGAAGTGCCATACCAACGGCAAGTGCGGTGAAAATACCAAACATCGTCGGGATAGTCGTGGCAAGAGCAAATGCAACGGCTGTCCCAAGAAATGGAGCAGAACATGGCGTAGCCAATAGCGTTGCGAACATGCCTTGTGTAAAGTGTCCGACGTAACTACTGCCTCCCTTGGTTGCCATCCACGTATTGGTATTAGATGAAAGACGGATCTCGAAAAGCCCTAACATGTTGGCGCTGAAAAGGGCTGTGACGATAAACATCCCTCCGATAAACCAACCGTTTTGGAACTGAATTCCCCAACCGATAACGCTGCCTGATATTTTTAACACAGCCAAGAAAGTGGCGATTAACCAGAAGGATGCGAGGATGCCACTCGCAGATGCAAGGAATTGGAACCTAACCTGTTTTCTTGCCATGCCTTGAGCAGAAATAACCCCACTCAGTTTCATTCCAAGTACAGGGAATACACAGGGCATGATATTGAGAATCAACCCACCTAATAGCGCCAAAAGCACCATACTTATCATAGAGCTATTACCCACTATGCCGTTGGTAACAGTGGCTGGGTATTCTGTAATGAAGTCTTTGTCTTTGATGCTGACACGAATGTGTTGGTTGTTGAGATCGGGTGTGCCCATCCAGCTGCTTACGTCATAAGTCGCAATGGCTTGGTTACCTTCAATTTCAATGTGAGGAATACCAAATTCAGCATCTTGCATTTCATCTGAATCACCATCCACGATTATATCGGGTGCAGTCCAACCAATTTTATGTGTAGCAATAACTTGAAGTTGCGACTTGTGAGCATCCCAAATCGTAGATGTACCCTCTACAAGCGGTGAGTCTTTCGGCACTTCGCTCATTGCTTTTGCGTAGACAAGCATCGCGTCGTTATTCACGGTCATCTCACTTGGGTTAAACACCAAGTTGATGTCAAAATCCGTGAGAATACATATGGTGGTGCATGAAGACATCGTCAGCACTGCATGGAGCTCAACAGGTTTGTTCATATCATCAATATGAAGATTCATCGGAAAGATGATGTTGTGCTTGTAGCCTAGCGTATCTATGCCGAGCAAGTTGAAGCGTTGAGGAAACTTCCAAAACCATTGCAGTTGCGAAACGTTCTTAGAGTCAGCCCATTTAATTTTGGGCGCAATGCCTCCTTCGCCAGGACTTCTCCAGTAAGTTTTCCATTCATCAGAAAGGTTCACTTCCAGATAACCCGCCGCGGTTTTATCTTCTTTATTAATTTGTCCTGTCATGACAAAACGCGTTTCTACATACGGATGTAACTTGTCTTGCATCCAACCCGTTGTAACAGGAGTCATTGATTCGCTCGCACTTGCGTTCACAGTGAATGTTGAACACAACGCAACGAATAGCCAAAGCACAACAAAGCGCAATGACATTTTGCTTTTAGGCATGTCTAATTTTTCCTTAAAAAATGAATAATATGAGTGTTAGTTAAACGCTCTTATTTTCATTCTTTAAAGACACAGATCTTGAGATGGATGCGCCTACCTTTGTGGAGGATTGGCTCAGTGAAGGGAGGGAAATACGGGACAGTACTTAGCAACCACAATACGACGACAACGAGTATGAAGTACGTGAATATAGCTTGATCATTGACTTGGTGGTGATCAAAGTTTATCAGGTGTTCTGATAACTCACATTTTTGGACGGATTGGCCGTCTTGGGATTGAGATGCCCCATCAATAAAAACGCCACTATCGCTAATCTTGTTTGCCTGCACGGCAGTAGAAATAGCAGAATCACTGTTGTCATAATTTACTTTGCAGCCTTGGATAAAACTCATATTACTGGCGAGACAGAAACAGATAACCCAACCCACTAATAATAGTGCGCTACGAGTTAGCTGATGTGTGTTTCGACTTGAGATCATATCTAAACTGCAGATGTCTTGTTATGGTAAACGTAGCAATACGACTTAACTAAAATAATAAAGTTCAATTTTTTTCTCAATGTCGATAATTTTCATGAATCAAAGCGATTGAGAATCGTAAAAATCATATACCAACAATCAGGGTCGGAAAGACAATCAGTATCGAAAAGACAATCGACATCAGCCATACCGCGGTCGAGCAGCGTGAACTAAGTAAACTCGGACCAAGACAATACATGCTCAAGAACAACGTATGACCTAACTCTCTGTTTTCTTGCTAGTATTAAACTCATGCTGTTTGTTTATGTATAAAAATTATTGATTGAATGACGAAGCTTGTTGAGATGGGGATGAGATTAGAATGAGGCAATTCATTACTGGACGATTATTTTTCGTACTGTTATTCAGTGCTGTGCTGTCAGGGTGTGGTAATTTTAGAAATCTATCTAATGAGATAGACGCAATTGATGCCTATACCGACCAGTACCAAATCATTTTGACCGAACCAGCGTCGGGCTCAGCCGTCGTTATTCAACAGATAAAAGATATCAATAAAAGCGAAGTTGATGGCTACGACGGCATAATAGATAGCGACAGTATTCAATTGCAGCTATCTAGAAAAATACACTACCTACTTGTCTTTGATGATAAAAACCAAGATTTAACCCTACAAGCTGACGAACCATTCAGTGTCGTTAATCTGCATGATCACCAAGACAATTCTACAGTAAGAATTTCACTCGCCATTAACGAAAACAAAGCGCCCAGAGCCTTTGTTAATCACTCATTGTCCTCTTTACTGAAAGTGGAATTGGATCTTGTCGATATAGGCACCGTTGTGAGTTTAACGGATCCGCCCTTTAAGCGAGAAAACGCTAAGCTCGGCATGTGGCAGCCAGTAACATTCTTTTTTGAAGGGAATGCTGGACTCTACTTTTTGTCGGAATACGACCCAACTAAAATCCCTATCCTATTTGTACATGGTATCAACGCAACCGCTTTAGATTTTGCTCCATTAATCGAAAAAATCGATCAATCTAAATACCAAATATGGGTATTCAACTACCCTTCTGGCTTATCTCTGGTTTTAAGTTCGAAAGGCTTAAATAACCTGCTGCATACCATAGTGACGGAATACAAGATCCAACAATCACACGTGGTGGCACACAGCATGGGCGGGCTGATCGTGGCAAACAGTGTTCGTCAGTGCCAAATCGGGCAGTTGTGCAATTTTGTCAGCAGCATCACCACCATATCTTCCCCGTTTGGTGGGGTGACATCTGCCAAGCAAGGAGTTGAATACTCCCCTATCGTGATGCCAGCCTGGGTAGATTTAAATCCAGACGGAAAATTTATCGCCGAGTTATTTGGTAGTAAAACTAAAAACCATACCCCGCACTTTTTAGCGTTTGGATACAATTCAGGGGAGTTATTTAATACCAACAGTAATGATGGCGTAATTGACCTATCAAGCCAGCTTTGGCGCCCAGCTCAATTAAACGCCGACCAAATTCTTGGTTACGATGAAAACCATTTAAGCATCTTAGACAACGACGACTTGTTTGAAGATCTTTCTGAGTTTTGGTTGAGAACCGAACAAGGCTATAATGCCAATGAAAATAATTTTTAAGATTAATTGACTATTGGTTGTCCACAATTGATATTGTTTATTTAGACACCACTACCACAGTAAATACTAACTCCTGTAGGAATGCAGACAGCACCGTTGGTTGCACAGCCAGATATATAAAGACAAAGAGCGGTTATTATTAGTTTTCTCATACAGAATAAAATCCTTTAGGTAGAAACATTGTGTGTTTTGGACAACAGAAAATGCATTTCTACTCAAATAAAAAGAAATTTTTATTTATACACTTCATATAAACAACCAAACTCTACTTTTTACCATATTTATACAATGCGAGTATTAGTATTTTGCCAACGAAAACACTGGTGAATTTAGTCCTAAAGTCCAAGTTAATTAGCTTATCAACAAGAAGGGGGGGGGATCTATACCAATCCCTCTCCCAAAAATCTCTTTCTACTTACAAGCTCTCAATTGCCTTTTGCACTGCAGGGCCAATCTGGCGCTTACGAGAAGTGACGCCCTCCAAAGTCAGCATGTCACTTGTTGGTTCAGCATTGAAAGCCGATTTTTTAATCTCCTTAATTCACCTAAGTTCACTTATTTTTGCCCCTAATCATCCTCACCCTATATGTAGATTTTCGACGGGGAAATATAGACATAGCGAATCAACTCATGCCTCCTGCGCACTTGTCAAATACATTAAAACCGAACATATATGAACACTGAGTGATATTGCCAGGTAATACTTGGTGATGATATTGTAAATAAATAATAATAGCTATTTTTCAGACAGTTATTCGATTCGCAAATTCAACTATTTATATTGAATCACGCAGGAGTATTAAAGTGATACTAAATCATAATTTAGACTGGAGTATTGTTGGCTCTATACCAACTGGCCCTGGAACATTTGTAAGAGATGCCTTTCAATTACAATATGGCCAACCCACTAGAGAACTCCTTCCAGCTGGGACATCGATATATAAATTTAATGGTTATCCAACTTTAGGGCGAGGCGAAATTACAGACGAGACCACACTGTCACCATGGTGGTCACCAACCGACCCTTTCCAACATGATGCAGGACTAGAACAAAAGAAAAAAATTGCGCAGCGTAATGGCGTATCTCTTAGAGAATGGGGACGTTTGACCTCAGTTATCAAAGAGAACTGGAGTTCATTGGATTACTTATTGGAGATGAGACTAAAATCTCCGGTTTATGCTTGGTTTGGCGGTTTTAAAGGGATGGACCGTATTGATGCAGGCTCACAATCCAAAAGAAATACAGCTCTTGAAATGAGAGGTAATTCGCAAGGCCTACCTGGCGGAGCGACTCAATTCTATATTCCCAACTTAACCGTCGGCCATTTTATGTCTCACAAGTTTAGTAAGATGTGAGCCTGCTTAACGAATACAATTTCACTTTTGATTACTAACCAGTACCGGCCTAGCTCTTAGCACCGTTTATAGTAGTGGTTGACAATTCAAAGGAATACTTGAAGTTGGTTAGTGCTTATACCTAAAGGTATTACTGTCATCAACAATCTCAATTTTGACAGGCACAGTGCCTTGCTTAACGTTACCTATTTGTGCAAATGCCTTGTGAGAAAGGTCGATAACTCGGCCTTTTACGTAAGGGCCTCGATCGTTAATTTTCACATCGACCGACTTGCCATTGTCTGTATTGGTCACTCTCACGATCGTCCCAAAGGGCAAGGTTTTATGAGCCGCTGTGTAGGCATTCATGTTGTATGTCTCACCACTTGCTGTGAGTTTTCCATGGAATTTATCGCCATACCAAGAAGCTTTACCCACAAGAGCATGTGACTTGGCATAGTCCTTTGTTTTAGAACTGCCGACAGCCGACGTTGAGGTGCATCCAGCTAATATCATAAGAATAAGAGCGGTAAAGATGATATGTCGTTTTTTCATGTGATTTGGGAACGCTAATCTCTGCATGTTTCTCTATTTTCGTTGTTGTTGGTTAGTAATATTGTGCTGAGTATAGTCACAGCTCAGTCAAGGCTACCATTCGGTATGAGCCCGCAATATTTCCATAAACTACGCTTTCTTCCGTCATTTTCATGAAAGGTTTTATCCTTAAAACGTCAACTTTAACAACGTCTTAATGTTGTTTGTTTCTTTATCATTCTATTCAGAACGACGATGGCTACTTTTTTGTGTAGTAATAACGCTTACCTACACATAACCCGACAATCCAGTTGGCGTAAATAGTATGAGCATTGGCGATATTTGCACTGCAAACCAACACCCTGATCTTTATTCTACTCCCATAAATCAGCACACGGAGTGAAGATAGATCTAGCAAGCTAGATTTCGAAACAAGGATAGTGACTTTCTAACTTGGGATAGAAATGATGACTGTCAGTGAATTGAAATATCGATATTTTTTCGAAGCCATGGGTAAAGTTGCGCCTTCAGCTGCAACGAACTCTCTTCCTACTTTAGCGAATATTGCGTGTTCTCCCATCAAGTCGCCTCCCTCTTATTGGAACAAGCAGAACCTTCCAGTCGGCAGCCACTTTTCCGCAGCAAGAGGCAACGACCGCCTCTTATTTGAATTGGCCTATCAACTAGAAAGCGCCAAGCCTTGGGCAAATAAAAAAGCCCCAATAGCACTTTAAGAAGCAATGCACTTTAAAAAGCAATTCACTTTCAAGAGCTATTTATTTTCAAGAGCTATTCGATTTCGAAATCAGTTCGATTAAAAACCATTCAAGTACGAGTCTATTGATGAAACATATTATCTCCCTATTTTTGGCAACTATGATGCTTGCTTCTCCTTCATACGCAGCTTTAGCACCAAGCGAAGGTTTCAGTGGCAACATGACCTTCCTAACCGGCTTCACCGCAAACTCAAGCAACTTAGATGTTGGCCAAAGTAATCATCAATCTCAAACCGATTTAATGTCGTCTGGTGCAACTGAAGCCAATGGAATGGTCGCTATTTTAGGTTCGATGCAGTACACCTTTGGCGCTTTGAATCACAAGCAAATTTTCTTAGGCACCTCTAGAGACGACATCATTACAGGTACGTTGGCATTTGAAGTGGGCTATAGACAGCAACTGGAGAGCGGGATGGTTATCGACTTTTCCATCTTACCAACGCTGATCTCTGGCGAAGTGTGGGATGACCCTTATGCCGTTGATTCGAAGAGAGAAGAAACCGACCTAACCGGCAACGTGGTTCGAATGCAGCTGTCTAAAATGATGGGGACTAACTTTAATATCGATATGGCTTTTGGCGAGTCCGATGTGAAAAAAGAAAACACAGGATTAAAAGGACTTGATTTAACGGACG
The DNA here is from genome assembly GCF_041473955.1 of Vibrio sp. 10N.222.54.E6. Taxonomy (NCBI): domain Bacteria; kingdom Pseudomonadati; phylum Pseudomonadota; class Gammaproteobacteria; order Vibrionales; family Vibrionaceae; genus Vibrio; species Vibrio sp. 10N.222.54.E6. The sequence goes on from NZ_JBFRTD010000010.1 coordinate 255,576, forward strand.
AAGAGCGAGCATTAATGACGCGAGAGCGAGAGTATTTTTACCTAAAGTCGGGTTACCAGTACTTCTTAAAAGATGGGTCTGGCATTCTCACGCCTTCAATCAATGTTTTCTCGTCGAACTCTGAGGGTAATGCGTTATCATTCCTGAGTGTTGGAGCAGAGGTGAACTTAGCGAAAAGATTCGGCAATCATGGTCTGGCTTTCACGATCAACGCAGCAAAACGCGACTATGATAAAGAGAACCCTATTTTCAATAAGACGCGTGAAGACAAAGATTTCGGTGCATTTATCGCCTATGAATATGCCAATATCTTTGATGCAAAAAACTGGTCTCTAGTATCACTATTAGGTGCAAAAACAACCACATCGAATATTGAATATTACCAATCGTCACAATATGTAGTTTCAGTAGGTGTTGATTACAAGTTCTAAGGTCTAACTGAGCTTTTCACTGCTTGTAACCAGTAAAAAAATCCTATAATTTGAGGCACATTAACGAGGAGAACACTCTTCAACAACCAGCAATAACAGGAAGTTATGGTGGAAAGTTTTAGTACTCAGTTGCCCATATTTTGGTTTAAAACTTTAGATTCAGCGATCCAAGCTAGAATTGGAGACAGCAGTGACATCTGGTCAGGGGCAGAGGTATATGAACAACTTTGCTCCGCCGAAACGATTTCGGCCCATCAGCTTCAAACCGGGATCACCAATATCTACCAACGTTTTGATCATGAACTGATCGACTTGTTTGATGAATCAGCCCGTTACTTTGATGAGCTTGAAATGGGCGCTCCGGTCATGGCCATGCTAACCGCCCCCAATATCTCCAGCTTTTGTGAACTACTGAGTCGATATTCAATTCATATACACCCACTATTGAAGATATTCAGTCGTGAAACCGATAACGGTGAACTGGAACTTTGGACAGTGACACCCGAATACATTGATGAGTCAACGCTAATGACACACATTAGCTTGGGGCTCTATTTCAGTATTATTCTCAAGCTCATTCGAAAGTACCTCAATGCGCCCAAGCAAAAACTTACCATTCATATCAACAAGAGCACCATTGGCGATGAGTTCTTGGCTATCTTCGAGCGCGTATTCAATATAGAAATGAAAGAAGGTTACCCTGCCCGATATCTCCTTTTCTCTAACGAACTGGCACAGAGAAAGCCTCGCCAATTCCAACCTGATTTTCATGCAGAGTTAGTACGAATTGCTGACCAACAGATGGAAAAGGTGTTAAAAACCAACTTAATCTACAAAGTGAATGAAACGTTCAAGGTGCTTGCAGTGAAAGACACAAACCTAGATAGCGTAGCAAGCAACCTGCACATAAGCCCTCGAACCTTGAACCGTAAACTTAAACAAGAAAGTGTGAGTTTCCGTCGTTTGTTTGATAAGTATCGACTTGAACTGAGCCTGACCTTACTTAACCAAAACGACGGTAATATTACTTATGTCGCTCACGAACTTGGCTTCTCAGATTCGAGCGCATTCAGCCGAGCATTCAAAAATTGGACTGGGCACTCTCCTACCGAACTAAAATCGTAAGGTCACTTTCCGGCGAGTTATACGCTTCAGCGGAAGCTTCTTCTCGACGGCATTCTTATGTGTCAGGCCAATCGAAGTCGATCCAAATACAAAAAGGATTGGTATCTCTACCAATCCTCTTTAGGGGGGGTTCGGTTTTCTACCTTATGACAGGCAGGTAACGCGATTACTCGTAATCAGTCGCGTACGTGTCTTCGTATGTGTGCGAGTAGAATTCGAATAGGTTGCCAAACGGGTCTTCTAGATAAACCATTTGCGCTTGTTTTAGTTCGTCTTCTGGGTGGTAACGCATGATGTCCATACGAACCTTACCGCCATACTCTTCAACACGCTTAATAGCTGAATGAAACTGCTCTTTTGGAAGTTGCAGACAGAAGTGGAAGATGCCTAGACGAGAGAAGTCTACTTCGTGACGCTCTTGACGTTCTTTCATTTCGAACAGTTCAACACCGATGCCATCAGATGTGACTAGGTGTGCAATGTTGAAGCCTTTGAAGCCTTCGCCAAATACTGCGATACACATACGGCCGATTGCTGATTCACGCTCTTCCATAACCTTAGTGTTGTTCATTACGATTCTTAGACCCAGCGCTTTCGTGTAAAACTCGACTGCTTGATCCATGTCACCCACCATGATGCCTACGTGATTCATTTTCATAACTTACTCCAAATTCGTTTTTAATTCTGTGCGTTTCGAAGACTGGCTTCGATGTTTCGTTTCGATGGAGAGAGTATATGGAGATGTAACGATTAAATGAAATTATCATTAATTATATTAATGATAATTTTTTGTTATTTACAGATTTAGCATCAAATCCCAGCTCGCTTAAAGAAGCCACGCCTGCCCTTGCCTACTTAGATACATAGATACATAGAGGCTTACGTGAATAGAGATAAGCCGAAATAGAACGTAGCCCTAGTTTGATAACTTTTATCGATAGTTTTTGTCGATAGCGATCTTCTTACGAAGATAGGATTTGCCTATTGAATCTATAGAAATGTCCGATTTCACTAATTTTCGGTGCGAATGCAATATAGCTCCATCGACGCGGGATAGCGTTAAACACTACAAATTAGAAAGAGAGTCGAATCATGATCAACACAGAAATCAAACCATTCAACGCAACAGCATTCAAAAACGGCGAATTCGTAGAAATCACTGAGCAAGACGTTAAAGGCAAGTGGGCTGTATTCTTCTTCTACCCAGCAGACTTCACGTTTGTATGTCCAACTGAGCTAGTTGACCTACAAGACAAATACGCAGAGCTTCAATCTCGCGGCGTAGAAGTTTTCTCAGTATCAACTGACACGCACTTCTCTCACAAAGCATGGCACGATACTTCTGACAAAATCGGCACTATCGAATACTTCATGGTCGGCGACCAAACAGGCAACATCACAAACAACTTCAACGTTATGCGTGAAGGTCAAGGCCTTGCAGACCGTGCAACGTTCCTAATCGACCCTGAAGGCGTTATCCAAGCAATGGAAATCACAGCTGAAGGCATCGGACGTGACGCAGAAGACCTACTACGCAAGGTTAAAGCAGCACAATACGTAGCCGCTCACCCAGGTGAAGTTTGCCCAGCTAAATGGAAAGAAGGCGAAGAGACTCTAGCGCCATCTCTAGACCTAGTAGGCAAGATTTAATCTAAGCCTAGTTCAAACAAGAACAGCTAAGAAAGAACAAGTAAAACAGAACAGTTAAACGGTTCTACAGGCGCGCTTCGGCCTCCCTCCTAAAGGGCAGTTGCGCGCCACCCTTTCAAAACATCAACACCACAATATTTGCCGACTTGCGCCCCCTTTTTATTTTCCTTTTTCAGCAAGAAGGTATTGGTCAATACCAAGACACAGAATTTAAGAGCAGGCACGATTATGTTAGATCAAGCAATGAAGCAGCAGCTAAAAGCATACCTAGAAAACCTAAAAACCAATGTTCAGTTAGTCCTTAGCCTAGATGACAGCGACACCGCGAACAAACTTCAAGATCTGGCGAATGATATAGCTTCTCTCACTGACAAAATTGAAGTGATTCGAGATGACAGCGCAAGCACTCGCAGTCCTATCATGCAGGTAGTGAACCAAGAGAAAGGCACCGCGATCGGTTTTGCCGGTTTGCCAATGGGCCACGAGTTCACATCACTGGTACTTGCACTGCTTCATAGTGGTGGTCACCCTATCAAGCTTGAAGCGGACGTAATCGAGCAAATTAAAGAACTCGATCAAGAGCTTAATGTAGAGATTTTTATCTCACTCTCATGCCAAAACTGTCCAGAAGTGGTTCAGGCATTCAACATGATGTCGGCGATTAACCCTCTGGTTAAGACAACCATGATCGACGGCGCAGCATTCCAAGACGAAGTGAAGTCTCGCGACATCATGGCAGTACCAAGCGTGTTTATTAACGGTGAGCTATTTGGTCAAGGCCGTATGTCTCTGGCTGAGATCCTGAACAAAGTTGACTCAGGCGCAGCAGAAAAGAAAGCGGCTAACCTAAACGAACAAGCACCGTTTGATGTATTGGTTGTCGGTGGCGGCCCTGCAGGATCTTCAGCGGCTATCTACGCAGCACGTAAAGGCATTCGTACCGGTGTGGTTGCAGACCGATTCGGTGGCCAAGTTATGGATACCATGGCGATTGAGAACTTTATCTCCGTGAAAGCGACAACAGGTCCTAAATTAGTGGCAAGCCTTGAAGAGCACGTAAAAGAGTACGGTGTTGAGATAATGACTGAGCAGCGCGCTGCAAACATCATCGCAGCCGAAGACACAGGCGACGGTTACATCCACGTCGAACTAGAGAGCGGCGCAACATTACGATCTCGCACGGTTATCACCAGTACCGGTGCTCGCTGGCGTGAAATGAATGTTCCGGGTGAGCAAGATTACCGCAATAAAGGCGTCGCTTACTGCCCACACTGTGACGGTCCTTTATTCAAAGGTAAGAAAACAGCGGTTATCGGTGGTGGTAACTCAGGTATCGAAGCGGCAATTGATTTAGCGGGTATCGTTGAACACGTAACCGTACTTGAATTTGCAGACACACTGCGTGCAGACCAAGTGCTTATCGACAAAGCGAACGCAACACCAAACATCGAAATCATCAAGATGGCGCAAACAACGCAAGTGATTGGTGATGGCAACCGCGTAACCGGTCTGGAATACAAAGACCGCAACACCGATGAACTTAAACAGATTGAACTAGCAGGTATCTTTGTTCAAATCGGCCTGATGCCAAACAGCGAATGGTTGAAGGGTTCGAAGGTAGAGCTTTCACCACGCGGTGAAATTGAAATTAACGCTCATGGCGCAACATCAATGAAAGGTGTATTCGCAGCGGGTGACGTAACAACCGTACCTTACAAACAGATCATCATTGCAATGGGTGAAGGTGCAAAAGCAAGCTTAGGTGCATTTGACCACCTAATCCGTAACTCAGCTCCAGTTAAAGAGGCTGAAACGGCTTAATCTTTAAACCTAAAACTTAAAACTTAAAACTTAAAACTTAAAACTTAAAACTTAAAACTTAAAACTTAAAAGCTTCTAGGCATAAAAGCTTTTAACTCAAGTTCCTTAAATATTTGTTAACTTAATTCTTTACTGTTAACGACTTAGTCGACATTTAGACACCACTCCTATGGATTTAGGAGTGGTTTTTTTCCTTGTGATTTATGCCGGTTGATAAAGCATAAAGGCAACCACCATCGCTAAGCTTCCACCCAAGCAACGGTTCACAAACATCATCTGTTTTGGTGATTGCAGTAATTTTTTCAGCATGGTGCCGCAATACGCCCACACCAACATGCACGGCACACCGGTAATCACCATACCCGCGATAATGGTCACTACTTGAATCAAGTAATCTGCATTCGGAGTAATGAATTGCGAAAACACGGTTAATGAAGCTATCCAACCTTTAGGGTTTAACACCTGCACCAACACACCTGACATAAAACCTGAACGTTTATCTGTGGTGCTTTCTTCGATTTGCATGTTCGCAATCGACCACGCCATAAACAGCAAGTAAGCCGCACCCACGTATTTCAAAATGTTATAAAGATCTGGGTAAAGGGTAAATAGACTCACCAATCCGACACTGGATCCTGCCAGTACGATGATGATGCCAACAGCGTTCCCAGAGATAAAAGGTAAAGTCGCAGCAAATCCATAACGACTTGAAATCCCAAGTAATGCGATATTGCCTGCCCCAGGTGTAATTGCAATTGATGTTGAAAATAGCAAGAACGCCAGCATTAATTGAGAGCTCATTTCCTCTCACTCCTAATAAGTAAAGTATTTATACGGAGAGAGTTTACAGATTCGACTAGGAATTAAATTGCTATATAGGCTAATATTAATGCAAATTTGAGCAAGACCTTCCTAAAAACACCATGAAACAGAAAGAATCCACCAAAGAAGTGTTAGATGACACAGATATCGCCATCTTAGAACATATCCAACAAGACGGACGCATGAGCAACAGCAAGCTCGCAGAGAAAGTGAACCTCAGCGAAACCCCATGTTGGCGCCGTTGGAAACGCATGGAAGAGACGGGTTATATCGATGGTTACGCCGCGAAGCTAAACCGCAAAAAGCTTGGTTTTCATGTGGCTGGTTTTACTCTTGTGACCTTAGGTAACCATGAAGTAGAAAACACAGAACCGTTTGAAGAGTTTGTCGAAGTAACCGATTGGATTCCTATGTGTCACTGTATTGCAGGCGGCGCCGACTATATGATTCAAGTGCTAGCGAAAGATTTAGAAGAGTACTTTGAGCGTATTAGCTCGATCAGACGAGTAAAAGGTGTAAGTGCGATTCAGTCGAATATCTCGGTTAAAGAGTTGAAAAACAGCTATAAGTTGCCTCTTGGGGATTAGCTTGCGCTACCATCTACTCAGAACTCTATTAACTCGGGCTTATTTTTACTCAAAGAAAAGATTGATAGACCAAACAAAAAATGCCCAGTCAACGGTTTGTTAACCGGGCACTTAGTTTTTACAAGTGCGTATTAGTTACCCACACCACCTGTTTTTTCAGCTGGTAAATCTGGTGTCACTGGGGGCCACTCTTGGAAGGTTGCTAGATGTTGTTGTACAGCAGCTTGAGCAGGACCAAATGCCCACATTTTTTGCCCCATCCACTTCAAGTACATGCCCGACTCTTCCGCCGCTCTCTCGTATGGGTCACGACGTAAGTTAAACAGTAATGGTGCATTTAGCTCCTCTTTCGGACCACTCCAGCCATGATTTTGGACCACAAAGTGCGCCTTCCAATCACCAACACGAACCGCTTGCAGCTTGTCTCGTTCGTAGTAGTAGATCTCTTTACGGTTTGACTCACCTTTCTCAGTCAGCATATCCACTTGGTTGTAACCATCAAGGTGCGCTTTAAAGCCATCGTGACCTTTCAGCAGTTTTTCTTTTAGATCCGTTGGACCACCAGCCGCAGCGACAAGAGTGGGTAACCAATCCATACCATCAAAGATGCCATTGCCTACAGTACCCGCTGGGATTTTACCCGGCCAGCTAACCAGTGCAGGGGCTCTTACGCCACCTTCCCAAGTTGTGCCTTTCTCACCGTGATAAGGTGTCATACCGCCATCTGGCCAAGTCATGATCTCAGGACCATTATCCGCAGTGAAAATGATGATGGTGTTATCGGCAATACCGAGTTCTTCCATTTTGGCCATCATTTCACCAACATGGTCATCAAGATCTTTCATGACCACTTCTTGAAGTCCCCAACCGTTTTGGCCAAGCATAGCTTCGTATTCAGGTGACAGGTGCGTCCAAACGTGACCACGTGATGGACAGTACCAAGTGAAGAATGGCTTATCCGCTTCAACCGCCCTTTCGATGAAGTTGATCGCATGTTTATTTACTTCATCGTCGAGTGTACGCATACGCTCGATCGACAATGCACCATCGTCTTCAATCGTTTGACCACCTTTACCGTCTGATCTTGCATAAATAACATTACGAGGTGCAAACGCATCCAAAGATCCATCTTTTGGCCAATCTGGATCTTCTGTGTATTCCATTGCATTCAAGTGATACAACCAACCCCAATACTCATCAAAACCGTGCATTGTCGGTAAGAATTCATCTCTATCACCAAGGTGGTTTTTGCCAAACTGCCCCGTGACATAACCCATGGTTTTAAGGATTTCAGGAAGCGTTGGCGTGTCGGCACTTAAACCAACTGGGCCACCCGGTAACCCAACTGAGTGCATGCCTGTTCGAACAGGGAGTTGACCCGTTAAGAATGCAGAACGACCCGCCGTACAAGAAGGTTGAGCATAGTAATCCGTTAATAGCATGCCCTTTTCAGCAATACTATCGATGTTCGGTGTTTCGCTGCTCATCACACCATTGTGATAAGCACTCAGGTTTGATATTCCAATATCATCCGTGAAGATAACAAAAATATTCGGTTGCTCTTGTGCTGACCATGCTGATAGCGAAAAGCTACTCAACACACTCATCACAACAAGGTGGAAAATCCTTTTCATAGAATGTCCTTATACTGTTTCAGATTGCTCTTTGTGAACCATTTTTATTCCTACCAAACCAAAGCCAAGCTCCAATAGTAGATAGACGACAAGTAGCCAGTGAGGCATGCCATCTATCAACAAGCTAATGACTCGGCCGGCAGCCAAACCCAACATGAAGACCACCAAACTGTAGAGTGCTGGCAGTCGGTATTTCTTTAGTAACGCCCCTACTATCCAAAACAGAGCCAACGCTAAGTACAACCCCATCACAGCACGAAAGATATGAGTGACATTGATAGGGCTAGCATCAATTCCGAAAAGATAATCAAGGGAGACAACGGGGGCATAACCGTACGACAACGCAATCGGTGTTAAACCCAAAACAGCAACGAACAAAAAAATGCTTTGTGGCTTCATATCCTTACTCTTTTAATTTGGCTCTTTTCAAAAAACATAGTCTACAATCAGCAATATACAAGTTGCATATGTGAAAAATGGATAGTTAAAACACACATTCACATTCGTGCTATTTCACATCGAAGATAAGGATATCAATATGGCTAAATGGCATTACCTACTCGCATCAGCGTTGGCTGTTAGTTCAACCGTAAATGCACAAGAAGCAAGTTCACAATCGGACACGAAAAAGTGGCAACACAGCATAGAAATTTATGCGCTTGCTTTAAATATCCGTGGTAATACAACAATTGGTGATATTTCTAGCGATGTTGATGTCGACCCTGCATTCATCATGGGTCATTTGGATATGGGAGCGATGCTTCGACTAGAGGGGATCTATAACAATCAGTGGGGTTATTACGTTGACTACAGCTACATGAAACTGAGCGGAAAGTCAGATTCAATCATCGGCAACACAGGTATTCTTAATGGCAAGCTTGAGATCAGACAAGGCGTTTTAGAAGCAAAAGGCTTTAAACGCTACCAATACGACATTGGTGCCATTGATTATATGGTTGGATTACGCTGGTGGGATAACGATATTGATTCCAAACTCTACACAAACAGCGGGACAACCCTGAATTCAAGATCTTTAGAAGAAGATTGGATTGATTATCTGATAGGCGTTCGTTGGACCAAGGAACTCAACAAAAATTGGACTGTGCACACGAGCTTAGATATGGGCCTTGGAAGCGATACCGACTTTACCTCATCTCTGTTAACCGGCGCTCGCTATCAAATTAACGACTGGTCGGATTTAAATCTGGCGTATAAATCCACTTGGGTTGATTACGAAAACAAAGGTACCTTTGAATACGATACCGCATCGCAAGGGTTCCTGATTGGTTGGGCTGCTCACTTTTAATCCGATTATCGTAACGTGTTAGAACCCTCGGCCAATCCAATGCCAACCCAACATTGGTCATTTGGATTTAATTTCAATTAAAACGTAAGCCTCGAATGATTCTTATCTCTGGTGATGACCTCCGTCGCCAGAGGTTTTTCTGCGTGAAACATGCACCGCCCTCCCTCATAGAAAACCCATTAAATCATAGACTAACTCTCGCACACCGCGCATTTGATCCATCTAAAAAATTGTAATTTTAGGTCATGGAAATACAGGCTTATGTTTTGAGATATTTAATCTTCATTTAATCTTACCATCGCCCATTCGAACAGTGTTTTTTATTTTGAAAATGCCGCTAAAATCCTCTCCCGAAATTTACAAACCAGAGTAAAAACAATGAAAAAATTAGTCTTAGCGGCTCTTACGATTGCCTCAGTTACGGGGATCGCATCAACTTCAGCTTTCGCATCAAACGAAATGTACACATTAGGTGGTGTAGGTATGGATAGCGGTGACGTTGGCGCTCAATTCACGTTAGGTAGCCAGATCGTTCAAAGCAATTGGTATATTGAATCGACGTTACTTGTTATCAGCACTGACGATAAGTCTACTAGCTATAATGGTGACAAGGTGCTTCAAACAGAGCAAGAGTTCGATTCTTTAATGCTTTCATTAACACCTATGTATAAGCACAGCTTCAGCGAAAACTTCGCTGTTTATGGTAAGGCGGGCGCGTTTTACGCACACTCAGATACCAAATTGGTGTTCCGATCTAGCGATAATAATGAAGTCCACAAAGGGTCCCATGGTGATTTTGGCTTAACTTACGGCATCGGCGCAGAATACAAGTCACTAAAACCAGTTTTCGGCCACTCCAAGTTTGTGACTCGAGCTGGATTTGATTGGTATGAGTTCGGCGGAAGTACTGGTTGGTATACCGCTGAGTCGGTACTGAATATCCAAGCAGGCTTTACCTTTTAATTGAGTCGATAAAAAAGTAAGCCTCTTGTTGTGTGGGGCTTACTTTGTACATTTTTTGATTCAGACTACACACTCTTTCTTCATGATAGCAAGTCCTGTTTCCAAGGTATGTGCCCAAGCTTGTTCGATATTTTCATCATAAAGTGGATCGTATTTTTTAACCGTATTGAGCAAGGAATTAAACCACTCGTTGAGCTCTTGCTCAGAAATATCCATGCCTAAATCTTTATGTCGCTTCCCAAGCTTTCTCACCGAGTTTCGTACGCTCGGCAGACCTGCAGAGTTATAGATAAGGATGATTGAAGCTTTAAGCATCTTGGTTTGTTGCTCTAACCCTATGTTTTCAAATCGCTCTGAAAACCTAGGGTTGTGTTCGCAGAAGTCCGCCAAAAATGTTTCTAGAAATTCTTCATCGATCCTGCAACGCTCAAAGCTTTCATAAAACAGTTCATTAGGTGTCATTTTGTTGGTTCTTCGCATTCGCCAGCGATCCTTAACAGTCCATGTCATCTAAGTATACGCCACTATGGCATAAAGTGAGTTGCACAGATCTTGTTTCCATCAGGATCTCGCAAATAAGCCATGTACAAGCGACGCTCGTCAGAACCTCTCGCTCCGGGGCCATTTTCAATACTGGTACCGCCATTTTCGACGCCAACACGATGCCACTCATCTACAACTTCTGGGGAGGATGCAAGAAAACCCACCGTCATACCGTTGCCGTGAGTCGCAGGCTGACCATCAATCGGCTTCGTTAAACCCAACACACCCGTTTGGCTAACGTAAACACAGCGCCCTTTGGGATCAACAGAACCTTCGCTATAACCAAGCACTTTCATGATTGGGTCATAAAAAGCCTTCGCGCGTTCAATATCTTTGGTACCGAGAAAAACATGGCTGAACATAACTAACCTCTTCTTTTATTGAAAGAACCACCTAAACTAGACCTATAATTCGTGATTGTCTAGGCACGCTATTCGGCCACAACTGTTGCTTAACCCATTGAGTAAAAGCTAAAACTTAGCCCGTTGCTCCATGTTTTTCAGGAACTCAGTTAGTCTAATCAACAATGCGTTGTGCGCCCTGTCCTTGGTCATGCAGAATATCTTCAGGGTTCAACAATTGGCATTTCTGCATACTCAAACACCCGCAACCGATACAACCAGTTAGGTTTTCTTGTAGAGATTTAATCTGCGCCATCTTGCTGTCCAGTTGCCCCTGCCATTTCTTCGCAACGCGTTCCCAATCTCGCTTAGTCGCGGTATGGTTCATTGGCAGTGTTGATAACTCTTCGGTGATCTCTTCGAGCGTGAAGCCTATCGACTGCGCGACTTGTATCAACGCAATTCGTCTCAACATCGCCGACTGATACCGGCGTTGATTTCCGTTAGTACGAATCGAAGCAATCAACCCTTTGGTTTCATAAAAGCGCAGCGCTGAAGGTGCCACACCACTTCGCTCCGCCAATTGGCCTATGGTGAGATATACGATGTTTCTCATTACGACACTATCCTTGAGATCATAAATATTTAAAGCTTACTTTAACTTTATAATAACGACCAATTCTCATCTTAACTAATTAATGTCCTTAAACTTTGATAACGGGCGCAATGAAAAGAAACCACGCAAATAGCTACTTTGTTTTATTGTGGTGTTCTCGCTCTCTAAATCTGACTCATGATCGATTTCAGGCTCTCTGCTATTTCGGCATTGATGATTTCTCCCGTTTCTACATTAAAGTTATCGTAGAAACTTGGTACCGACATCGAGCCCTTCACATCAGCATCAAAGTAAGGTGCAGAATGTACCGCAGACGACAACACAGAGCTGGCGCCACCTGGGCCTGGTGATGTGGAGAGCATCACAACAGGTTTGCCTTGGTACACTTTCATGTCGATTCGTGATGTCCAATCAAACACATTCTTAAAGGCTGCGGTGTATGAACCGTTGTACTCTGCAAAAGAGATGACGACAGCATCTGCTTCGCCAATCTTGCTAAAAAAGCGCTGCGCATGTTGATGGACACCGGACTCTTTTTCTCTGTCTTCACTGTAAATGGGCATCTCGAAATCATTAAGATCGAGCACCTCTACTTGCGCGCCCTCAACTAAGCTTGCGGTGTACGCTGCCAATTGTTGGTTAATCGATGCTTTACTGTTGGTCGCGCCAATCGCTAATACTTTCATTGTTGATCCTTGTTCATTTTTCTCACCTTTTTGCACTCATGACTTCAATTACGGAGCTCAAAGTTCATAACTGAAGATTCGTAACGTCTGTTTGATAACATCAAAACCTGCACTAGGCGACAAGGTGATAGATTGTGTTTTTAGATTGGGGACGATGATAGAACTTCAAGTTAACTTGAGGTAAAGCGATATTTTCAAAAAATAGGAAATAATTTAAAAACACTTATAAAGCAGTTAATTACGAAAGGTTAAACATAGGTTAGTATTACACAGACAAAAATAAGCACACCCAAAATACAGTGAGTGTGCTTGATCGAAATACTATTTACTTAAGTTGATTTAATGGACTGACACCAGAGTAAGCGACTCCGGATAGCTCGGCCATTTCGCGATTCCATGTTGCCAAATCGTGAGGATTAAACTGATTCAAATGATCATGACCACACGCTCTCGCCATCACTTGCATCAATTCAGTCGAGGCTTCGAAGAAGTTCTTCAATTGATTCGATGCCTTCTCGACATTTAACCGTTGGCGTAAATCGGCTTTTTGAGTCGCGATGCCCGCCGGGCAATTATTGGTGTTACACATTCGGGCGGCAACACACCCTATCGACTGCATGGCACTGTTCGAGATAGCGACACCATCTGCACCAAGCGCCATCGCTTTTACAAAGTCCATTGGAACACGAAGCCCACCAGTAATGATTAAGGTGACTCTGCCACTTACGCCTTGCTTGTCTAGATAGGCTCTGGCACGAGCAAGCGCTGGAATAGTTGGCACGCTAATATGGTCACGGAACATTTCTGGCGCCGCACCTGTGCCACCGCCTCGACCATCCAAGATGATGTAATCGGCACTGGCATCCAATGCGAACTGAATATCCTCTTCAATATGATTGGCACTCAACTTGAAGCCAATTGGGATCCCGCCAGTCACCTCTCGAACTCGGTCGGCGAACTTTTTGAAATCCTCGACGGTTTTTAGATCAACAAAGGTGGGTGGAGAAATCGCGGCGGTACCCGCTTCAATGCCACGCACCTCTGCTATCTTGCCAATGTTCTTCGCACCCGGTAGGTGACCGCCAGTTCCGGTTTTAGCACCCTGCCCACCTTTAAAATGGAAGGCTTGGACATTTTTGAGCTTAGATTCATCGTAACCAAATTGTGCGCTAGCTAATTCATAAAAGTAACGTGAGTTTGCCGCTTGCTCTTCGGGCAACATGCCTCCCTCACCCGAGCAAATTCCCGTTCCCGCAAGCTCCGCGCCTGTCGCTAAAGAGATTTTCGCTTCTTCAGACAACGACCCAAAACTCATATCAGAAACAAACAAAGATATGTTCAACTTGAGTGGCTTTTTCGCTTTTGGCCCAATAATAAGCTCAGTACCAACTGGCACATGTTCCAATAACGGTTTGGTCGCCATTTGTGCAACCATCACTTGAATATCATCCCAGTGAGGCAATAGATATCTTGGAACGCCCATTGAAGTCATTGGCCCGTGATGCCCCACTTTGGATAAGCCATCTCGTGCTAATTGATGAATGAACTCAACCGTGGGCTCCTCTTTGGTTGCAGAAGCCGCAGGTGAGAGATCGGGCGTTGCCGCTTGGATGTGAACATCGGGGCCTTCTTGGCCCACTTGCTCAGCCGTAAACTGTTTATGGGTGCCATCACAGAAAGGGAGATTGTTCGAATACTTACAGCGGCACAGGTAAGCGTCGCCGGTTTCCTCGGCCACGAAACTCTTCGGTTTGAAGCCCGTTCCTGCATGAGAACCATCACAAAACGGTTGGTTTTTCGATTTCCCACAGGTACAGAAGTAATACTCCTCCCCTTCTGTTAGCTCCACTTTGACTGGCTTGGTATCCGCTATCACTGGATTCTTCATAGTTCGCTCACCTTTTCTTTCTTATGATTTGATGACTGAAGCGATGACTTGCTCACAAGAGTAAAGTAAAGGTGAGATACGCGGCTAATTCAATAAATAAGCCAGAGAAAACAAGCTGAATAGACAGTCTAAAAACAGAAATCTTACTGATTCAACACAAACAAAAATGGCCACCAAATCGGCAGCCATTGTGTTTTAAATCTGAGTCTAAGCTAAACGTGAAAGGTTAATCGAATAACTCGATGACCAGCTTGTTGTCTTTAATCACTAGATTGGGTTCCGATGACTTGATCAACGACTCTTGCACTTTATTGCTGTCGAGCTTGTAAACTGGAGACTGGGACAAAGCAAAACCAATCATAGAAACGGCAGGCTTAAGTAGTTTGGCAATCTCTGGCGAAAGCTGTTTATCTTTTTCTTCAAAGCGCTCTAAACGCAGTGATTTCAAATAAATCTCGCCGCTCTCTTTGTCGTATTCAGGAATCGCACTGAACTCGATATCCAAGTCCAACCCCATATTCGGCATATTGAACACCTGAACTTTTGCATTGGTGTTCGCTAAAACAGACACACGCTCGGTATCAGCTCTACCAATCTGCACCGCTAAATCATCAACAGCGACTTGCGCATACATAACGTTTTGCACACCGACTTCTTGTTCTAACATCACCGAATCTTGCAGGTAGTTCATCATTTCTTGCTCAGTCACGCTGTAGCTAACACAACCACTTAGCACCAGCACAGAAGCTGCCAAAATAAACTTTTTTGCTACGTTAATTATCATCAATACCAACTCTTTATCGTTAGTTATTAGCGCGGAATTTACCTTGTAATGGTACTGTAAAATAGTCGTCACAATTACAGTGTCGGATAACTGAGTAAAATGATCCACCTAGTTGGTGATTGCGTACAATTTAAAATTAGCAAAAATAGTTAGGGAAACAATGACTGCATTAACGATATTTTACGATGGCACCTGTCCACTTTGTGCAAAAGAGATGGCGGCACTGGCTAAATCTGATACCAAAAATCAGATTCAAACCATCGATATCTACAGTGAGGCGTTTACAGATTACCCGCAGATAGATGCAGAGGCAGCCAACACGATTTTGCATGCACTCGATGAGAATGGAAAACTGCTGCTGGGTTTGGACGTGACTTACCAAGCGTGGAAGCTGGTTGGTAAAGGTTGGCTTTATACCCCATTGCGCTGGGCGATATTTAGGCCAATGGCCGACTGGTGTTATCTGCGGTTTGCCAAGAACCGATACAAAGTCTCTTTCTGGCTAACTGGAAAGTCACGTTGCAACGGTAACAGCTGCACTAAATAGCTGTACTAAATTGCATTGGTATTAAGACATACCACTCGCGACTTTGTAATACACCACACCAAACAGCGCAGCAAAAACTAAAACGGTAACCGCGACTTTTAACCAAATAAACTTCATGTTTTGTCCTCTAAATTCTGTTTACTGTTTCGCGAGACAAGTTACCACAACAAAACATTCGGTTGGGTAATGATTTATAGAACTTTGTAGTCATACCAATCACAGTAAGTAAGTGGTCAAAAATAGCGCAGGGAAAAAGCTGGAGAACAAGGCGGCTCTTTTCGACAAGAAGTTTCGATAAGTAGTTATTCTACAATCAAAAAATCTAACGACGTTATCGAGATTTTTAACAAGCTAGGGTGAACAGTTATTTACTACGATTGGTATCAATCTTGATAACTAAGTGAGAACCTTTATGTCGGCAAAAGAAAGAAATCTACCTACCCATCGTATTTCAAGATTCAGTAAGTTCGCCTCGCTGGCAACAAGGGTCGCGGGTAATGTGCTGACGGAAGGCACCAAGCAACTCGCACAGGGCAATAGGCCGACAGCAAAAGACTTACTGCTAACGCCACAAAACATTGCTCGGCTCACCGATCAACTCGCACACCTGCGCGGTGCAGCAATGAAACTGGGGCAGATGCTATCAATGGATGCAGGCGATGTCTTAGAACCTGAATTAGCCGATATTCTTTCTCGCCTACGTTCAGACGCTGACCCACTGCCAGCCAAACAGCTCAGCCAAGTGTTGGAAAATTCACTCGGAATCAACTGGAAGGTGGAGTTTATCTCCTTCAACTTTAAGCCCATCGCCAGTGCGTCCATCGGTCAGGTTCACCAAGCGTATAGCGACTCTGGAGACAAACTTGCCATAAAAGTCCAATACCCAGGCATTCGAAAAAGCATCGACAGTGATGTGGATAACGTTGGTACATTGCTCAATATTGTTGGGTTGATACCCAAGTCAGTCGATTACAAAGGCTTGTTAGAAGAGGCAAAAAAACAACTACATGATGAAGCCGACTATGCTCGCGAGGCCGACTATGCGACTCGTTATCAAAATGCATTAAAAGAGCACTCTCACTTCGTCGTGCCTAAGATTCATGCGCAAATCTCATCAGAATCGGTGCTCGCCATGGACTTCATTGAGGGCATCTCGATAGAGCAAATTGAAGGTTATGATCAAAGTACTCGAGATTTTGTGATGCACAGCTTGCTCGAACTCATGTTCAGGGAATTGTTCGATTTTAGGATGGTGCAGACCGACCCCAACTTCGCCAATTACTTGTATGTAGAACAAACACGACAGATTGGCTTATTGGATTTCGGTGCCACCCGTGAATACAGCGACCGCTTCAGTGATGGCTATCGTTTGGCCTTTACTTCTGTTGTTAATAAAGACGAATCAGGGCTCAATCAAGCACTCGAACAGATTGGATTCTTTAGCGAAGTCATACTGCCCGATCAGCGCCAAGCCATTCTTAACTTAGTGACTATGGCGTGTGAGCCCATGCTTGTCGACGAAGATTACAACTTCAAAGCCAGTGGTTTAGCACAAAGGCTTCGTGAAGCGGGAACCATACTCAGCATGGAGCAAGAGTATTGGCATACGCCACCAGCAGACGCTCTATTCCTCCACCGAAAGATTGGAGGCATGTACCTACTGGCATCTCGCCTTGGAGCAAGGGTGAACATAAGTCGTTTGGTCGCTCCATATCTCATCAGCGATGACACTTGATTAGTTCTTAAATAGTGACGGTTAATGATTAGCAAAGTGATCATTTCAAGTCGCTGAACAGTAATAACAGTTACGCCAACTAAAATGAGTCAGACTTATGAAACATTCACTGCTGTGCTCCACCGCCCTAATCGCAAGCCTAACAAGTTCATTCGCATTTTCAGCAAGCTGCCCTGAGATACTCAACGGCAAACAAAGGCTGCTAAATTCAAACGAAGAAATTGAGCTGTGTGAAGAGTTCCAAGGTAAGACTTTATTAATCGTGAATACGGCAAGCCAATGCGGTTTCACGCCTCAGTTCGAGCAACTAGAGCAGCTTCACCAAACGTATAAAGATGAAGGGTTCACGGTTGTTGGTTTCCCAAGTAATGATTTTCGCCAAGACAGAGGAAGCGAGAAGCAATCCGCAAAAATCTGCTACCTAGATTATGGCGTCACCTTTCCAATGATGGCGCGCGCGTCACTCTCTGGGCCAAACGCAAATCCAGTCTTTGCCGAAATCCAACAACAAGCCGGTATCAAACCGAAATGGAATTTCTACAAGTTCTTGGTCAGCAAAGAAGGCAAAGTGATAGCAACCTTCCCGAGTTCTACATCGCCAACCAGTAGCACCCTCAAAAATGCAATAGAGCAGCAGTTATGAGGTTAGATTACATGGAGACAACTCAAACACGCAACACCATGGCCAAGCTCGGTTATATGGGTTTAATCCCCTTTTTATTCGGCCTACTGTTATCACTCACCGACAGGCAATTCTTTAGCTTGAGCGGCGAAACACTCTTCATCACCTACAGCGTGGTTATCTTGAGCTTTTTGTCGGGCATCTTGTGGGGCAATGGGATAGAGAACTTCGAAAGCCAATCCAGCAACAAGGCTCTGATTCTTAGCAATGTTATTGTGTTGGCAGCGTGGCTAGCGGTGCTACTCGGTGAGCAACAAGAGTTCCTCACCACTCTGATTCTGATCTTAGGCTACATTGCGGTTTGGCGAGCGGAAAGGTCAATGAGAGAAGAGAATCAAAGTGAAGGCCCCGACGGCTACTTTGATATGCGAACCCGACTGACCTCTAGTGTCGTATTAATGCACGGTATCGTGATGTTGACCTAGGCGTGCGTACGCCCATATTTAAACCGGCATCAAGATGCGGGCTCTAGATAGGCACTCTCTTCTTTAATGGCACCAAAACCATCGACAAATACAACTCACAAACCAGTCAATTCCTACTGACGACTCACCAATAAATTCGCACCAGACAAGGCAAGAAACACAGAACATGCTTTATTGAAACGCTTGGCCATCTGAGGTTTTGAAAACCAATGTCGTAGATATAAGCCAAAGGCTGCATAGATAGAAATTGCGAGCATTTCTAATACAAGAAACGTACTTCCCAAAACAAAGAATTGAGTATTTACGTTCGCAGAAACATCGACAAATTGAGGAAGGAATGCAGTGAAAATGAGTATCGCTTTTGGATTGCCCGCAGCGAGTGCGAACTCTTGTTTAACAAGACCAAACCAGTTCTTATTTCGCTCGATATCCGCGACCGGGCTGGCTTGAGATCGCCATAGGTTAAACGCGATCCACAACAGATACATTGCACCAAATAATTTGATCAGGAAAAACAGCGTTTCAGAAGTATAAAGCACAACCGCTAAACCAGATGCAGCCAAAGCAATCATGCCGGAAAAAGCAAGGATTCTTCCTAGACCAGGGACAAAGGCGGCCTGAAATCCGTAACAACGGGCGTTGTTCATTGATAACAAATTGTTTGGGCCCGGTGTCATGTTGAGCGCGAAACAAGCGGGGATGAATAGCATTAACTTCCAGATTTCCATTTTTCGTCCTTGTTAAAAACTTCGTAAATATTTAATCAATGAACGAATGCAGAAAGCTCTGTATTTCAGCTTCACATGCCGCCATTTTAATTAATCATTACTCGACAATATAATGCTCTTCGTCTGGTTCAATCAAATTGTCTGCAATACCAATTTCGCCCGCGATGAAAATCGCACTCGCTATCGTTTCTAATGTTTTATTCGGCTCTCGATCCGGTACTTCGCCCACTTCAGGAACGGGCTGCGATCGCGAGATTGAATTACAAACGACACTTTCACAAACGATATTGTTTTGTTCCTGTCGAGAAACCTCAGGCGGCTTGAAACCCGATGAATTGAAGTCGGGAGTATCAACACTCTCGGTTGTAAAATGAGAATCACTGTATGAGGCAGCTGAAAACAGAGAGAGGAGCAGCATCCACTTATTCATATATCTTTCCATAGTTAGCATTCACTAGATTTATAAATACTATCTAATTAAAATAATTATGAACAGTGTTTTATTATCATTAATTCATATTTCCCTAGACGCTTATCAGAATACCCGCGCTCTGGGTGAAATCGGTTCAACTTACGTGGGAATGTTTGCCTAACGTGAGCTTATCGAGCAACACTTGTGGAACAGGAATAACAGAGTATCGAACAAAGACGACTAACGTCACTATTGCCACAAAACTGCCTAAAACAAAGTCATGAACATCAACCAGCGCCCAACCAAGAAGCCTGTCACTGGTAATCGCAAGTATGGCGATACTCACCGCAGCCATCCATTTACGATGATCGTAAGGCAAGTACTCCATCTTTTGGCTCACAATATAAAGCAGTGACAGCCTCACGGCATAAGTACCACAAAGCACCACCACCACGCCCCACACGCCATAAATCGGTGTTACAACAAGATAGCCAATGGTTGCTACAATCGCACACCCGCCTTGTATCCACATTTGCGATTGGCTTGAGTCACCGCTGAAACAACCAAGGTTGAGGTAATCCCCTGCATTCTTAATCACACCAATCGCCAAGAGTGCGACAACAATAGTACCTGCATACTGATAACTGCTGGGCAGAATCAAAGCAATAAAACCAGGCACCGTAAGGATCATCAAACAACCCAACACTATGGCCAGATTCACGCCGACTAGCGCTCTATCCGCACAGAATTTTTTACCGCCAGGCTGTTGTAGCATGGCCACCCGATTTGGAAACCACCACAAAGCATAAGGCTGCAGTAGTAAGCCAAGAAGCAACGCAAACTTACCACTGACCGCGTAAATCGCCAGTTCTTCAACGCCAACAAAGCTCGCCATCACCCAGCGGTCTAACCCTGTAATCATATACATCGAAGCACCACCGACTAACGTGGGCAATCCAAACTTTAGGATCTTAGCGGAGTATTTGAGGCTGCCAAATGTACCCATCTCTTGCCATTGATAACGAAGCAAACACAGCACCAGCAACACACTAGAAACAGCGGAAGAGATCAGAACACCATCAATGCCATAACCCGCTTCAAGCAACACGAAGGTCATTGCAGCTTGCACCGTTGCCTTCAATACATTGAGCATGCAAAAGCGCTTAGCTAACGCATTCATTCGCATCAGTGTTAACGGGATAGAAATCGCACCATCTAACATGGTCGGTATCAGAAGAAGTAATATTTGATAGGGCTGAAACTCGACGGGCAGCATCAATAACAACAACGGCATACTAAGAGCAATTAAAGAACCGCCTAACACACAGACCAAGACACTCAACGTGAAACAGTTAGAGGCCAGCTTTCTCTTTTCTTCACCCTCAGCGACGCCCACATAACGGTACATTGCCTCAACAATCCCAAAGCTAAATAGGATTGTCCCGATGTCAGCCAACAAGACGATGGCTTCTAAAGAACCGTATTCTGCCAACGTCATCTTATGGGTGATATAGGGGATCATCACGAGCGAGATCCCTTTCATCATCACGATACCAATGGCGTAATAGGCCGACTGTTTTAATGAACCCATTGGAGTCACCTATTCCTACAATGCAGGCATTAGGAAACTTTTACAGTCCCCAAGAAGGTGTCGTAAAGTTCTTTTTTGAGGAGCCAAAACTAACGAACGAATACTGTATGAGATGGCCAGTCGGTTTTGTTGTAAGCCTCTGTAATAGTCGGCGTAACCTTCTAATATTCTTGCCTTTGCAATTTTGAAACTGGACGTCGGTAGGTTCCATCGCTGACTGTCATTTTGGTAACGTTGAAGAATGGTTTCGATAGACTGCAAATTTGTCAGTTTAAGACTTTCAGTTTGGGTAACAGAACTCGCTCTCATCAAGTAGCCAACCTGCACAGAATTCAACACACCAATCTGATGATTTTCACTCATTCGAAGCCACAGTTCCCAATCTTCTGCATATTTTATATCAGGATTAAAGCTGTCTGTTTGAGAAAACACATCCGCTTTCACCATCACCGTTGACGTTCCAATAACATTGTTTTCAATGATGAACTCCAACGGGTTTTCTATATTGATAAACGCTTCACCTTGGTCTTGAAACTGCGACCAGTAACTAAAGCAGTCGACTATCACTTGGTAATCTTCAGTAAGGTGTTCGTAGTTAGTAAAGCTCATCGCGAGATCTGGGTATCGTTGATGAAATTCGAGTTGGCGTTCGAGTTTTTCAGGAAACCAGAAGTCGTCTGCGTCTAAAAAAGCGATGTATTCTCCGGTCGCTTTTTCAATCCCTAGGTTTCTCGCTTGAGGCGCCCCGACACCCAATGTGGATAAGGTAATAATGCGTTCATCTTCTATCGAAGCGAGATACGTCGACGTTCCATCGTTGCTGTTATCGTCAATGACAATGAGCTCAACATCTTGATGAGTCTGCTTCAGTACGCTGCCAATTGCCTTCGGCAGGTAATCCAAACAATTGTAGGTAGGAATAACAACACTTACTTTAGCCATAATGACGCCCTCAGATTTATACGTTATATGGCTGACGTTGCATGTTCTATGCCGAGAGTGCCTTGCTATGAAATCACTTTTAGATCAGTCGCCTACGCAGACACTCTCAAAATGACGAACAGGGTGATCAGACATGAGCGTCAAAACTCCAATTTGATTATCAATTTGAGAAAATGAGCGACTTCTTGGGGGATAACCTTCGGAAAACCATCGAAAAGCCCTCCAAAACTACGATTTTATCTTGGTTCGTATTTTGCTTTATTGGTTATTACCTTGGCTTGATAGCTTTAGTCATATGGATTTGAGGAGTAAGGAATGAAGAAAGTAGCATTTGTGGCACCAACCTACCCTGTACTCAGTGAGACCTTCATTCAAACAGAAGTCGACTCTGTGAAAGCGTGTGGGCACGATGTTTGTGTAATGACGTTCGAAATTGAAAACAGCGAAAAACAGTTCGACTACGACATTGTCGAAATAGGCAATAATGTTCGGATGGGTAAAGTCGCCTGCATTAATTGGATAGGTTTCATCAAGGCTATCTCATTTATTTCTAAGCAAACCAGCATGCCCAAAAAATCACTGTTCGCTTATGGATTCAAACTGGCGCTACAACTCGCCGAGAACGACGTCGAACACGTTCATGCGCATTTCTGTCAGCACACTACAGCTCACGCCATCGTCGCGGCAAAGCTACTGAACATCACCTGCTCGTTCGTTGCTCACGGTCATGATGTTTACGAGTTCGCTTATGATATTGAACAGAAGATTTCGTCGAGTGATTTTGTGGTCGCAGTGTGCAAAGACATGCTCACTGATTTCAACACCATGGCTAAGGGAAACATTAAGCTCCTGCACTGCGGAGTGAATACCAAACAATTCCAACTCACCCCCAAAACCGAAACGAAGCAACTTCGCTTTGTTTTTCTTGGTCGATTAGTGGAGCAAAAAGGTATCCACCATCTTATTGATGCATTGGCACCGATTGCCGAACCTCTCGACATTCATCTCGATATCATCGGTACTGGCGATTTAGAGCAACAATTAAAATTGCAGGTCAAAGAAAAAGGACTTGCTCGAAACGTGACCTTTCTTGGCGCGAAACCTCACGAGTGGGTGAAAGAGAAACTATCGAACTATGACAGCCTAATCGCGCCCTTCTGTTTTTCCGAAACCGGGTGTGTGGATACAGGGCCACTGGTTTTAAAAGAAGCGATGGCCGTGGGAACACCCGTCATTACCACCAACATCATGGGATGCAAAGAGATCGTCTCACCAGAGACAGGTTTTGTGGTTAGCGAAAAAAACGTGGAAGAATTAAGAGAAGCGATTGAGCGTTTCGCGCAGCTGAGCAGTAACGATAAAACATCGATGGGTTTAAAGGCACGTGAGAGAGTGAAAGACAGTTTTAATTCGATCAAACAAGCTCAGCAATTATCTCGTTGGATAGAGAACCCAGCTCAATAAGGAATAGCTCAGACGGCTGAGCATCGCAAGAACGGCTAAGCACCATACGAGCTACTAAGCACATCAAAACAACTGAGCACCACAAAAACAGAAGAGCGCTACATTGATTTGAAATGTAACGCTCAACTTAGCACAGCCTAATGATGGCAACTTATGCTTTCAGTAACTTTTATTAGCTTTTCATTAAGAAGCCTAGCTAGCCGGCTCGAAGTGCCAAAATAGACTCAAGATCTTCGATGTCACGATATTGAGCTAGCTCCTGCTCTTTCGATGAAATAGCCACAATCGACATTCTATCGGCCAATTCGTTACCTTCAATACCAACGTGACCGTTCACATGGTAGATGGTGATTTTTGAAGCCAGTTCTTGGTAGAGAGCATACGCAGGCTTAATAATATCGAGGTTTTTGATCTCGCCGCCCGACTTGGTCCAGCCCTTTTTCTCCCAACCCGTTGCCCACTTAGTAATACAATCTATCGAGTACTTAGAGTCACAATAAATCGCAACAGAGAGGCCTGCGTTTAACTTCTCTTTCGCGAGAACAAACGCTTGCTTAAGCCCATGTAACTCGGCGGTATTGTTGGTACCAACAGGCTGATACAAGCCATACCACAATTCTGTTAACTGGTTGTTTTGGTAGACCGCTAACCCCGTCCCTGCTTCACCAGGATTTGGTTCACAAGCACCATCGGTAAAGATCTTGATATCAAAAGGCATATCTGTGATTTGCTGCTCCGAAAGAGGCGGCACCTTAGCTTTCGTCGCCTTCCCCGCAGAGCTTGGCTTTGTAGCCGAAGAACCTGACACAGACGACGTTTTACCACCGAAAGCAGACTCGGCCTCGCCTAGTGTTGGAAACGATTTATATCTCGCACCAGCAAAACCATCAACTTGCGACTTACACTCATTCCAAGTAGTAAAAATACCCGGTGTACGACCTTTCCAAACCACATAATACTTCTTAGCCAAACTAACTCCTTACCAAAACCTAAACACACAAATAGTGAATCAGTACATTAGATGCCACCAAGCTATACGTTGCAAGGTCTATCACTCTAAAACAGGTCTAAAAAAGCTGCGTTCATAACTCACGATGCAATCAACTTCGTCTGCAAATTCAAACGCTTTAATGCACTCAGCATCGCTCAGCGACTTAACCCGATATTCTTCGTAGGCAGTCAAACTTTCAAAGGTAAACAACGCCAATGCAATATTGTTCGCCCCTTCCGACGGTAAGAAATAACCGTTGTGTTGACCTCCGAATTTAGCGACCAGAGGAATCCACATTTTTGCGTATGCCTCAAACTCACTTACCTTTTTAGGATCAATTACATATCGAACATAACAAGTAATCATAGTTATTCAGCCCTTAAATAATAGGAGAAACACAAAGCCGAAGTTGACGTTGAAGCTCAAGAAAAAAGGTAATCAACCGCAACGAGGTTATAGAACAAAAACACGCCCATACTGACGCCAATCGTTAGCAGCACATTGCCTGTTTTCCAAATCAACAGACCTGTGACCACCGCGCCTATCAAGTATGGGTTTTCAAGGCTTGGCCAAAATGTTTGTTCTGGTGCAAATACAATTGGCCCCCAAATCGCAGTCAGTACCGCAGGGCTTGAATAACGCAATAGGCGCCTTGCGGTTTGATTGAGTCGAAGCGGGATTGCAGGCTCAAGAAACAAATACCGACTAAAGAAAACAATCGCCGTCATAAGTAATATCGTTAACCAAATCATCTCTATTTCCCCTCCACGATTGTCTTGTTACCGTTGTTTCGCTCTTGGAACGATTCGCTGAAAAAGCCCGCTAACATACCAGCGATCGCTGCAATCATTAGCCCGCCCTCAATATTGTTAACCGACATGGCAACCGAAGTGACCAGTGAAACCACCACACACACAACGACGGGTAGAGTTCGGATTAATGGGAACACCAAGGCGATAAAGGTTGCTGCGACCGCAAAGTCGAGCCCAATTTCATTAAGCGAAGGAATTTGGCTTCCCGCGACAATGCCAACGAAGCTCGCGATGTTCCAAACGAGGTAAAAACCACCACCGACACCTGCAGCGTACCAGCGGTTAAACTCTTGCTGAGATTGGCCACTACAAATCGCGAACAGTTCATCGGTCAGCCAAAAGCCAAGTAATAGACGCCAACGAGCAGGAAGGTGGCTGATTTTGTCACGCATCGATACGCTGTATAAAAAGTGTCTTGAAGTAATAAAGAACGTGGTCAACAACATAGTCCCTAACCCAATGCCCGATTTGAACATCCCTGCTGCGACAAGTTGTGCTGAGCCGGCAAATAGAATAGCCGACATCGCTTGCGCTTGAAGCTGACTCAATCCAGCATCTATCGCATATGATCCAGCTAATATGCCCCACGGTATTACCGCAATACTCAAGGGCATCGCAGCCAAAACACCTTTCCATAACTGTGTTCGTCTATCCATTGTTTCACTATCCATATCATTCTTTTCTCTCTTCACATTAGCTATTCAATGTAAGAAGAGTGGAGTCGGTTCGATTGTACAAACTTGCTCGATTTCATGCCCCTCTGTTTGCCGCACTTAACCGTACTTAACCGT
>NZ_JBFRTD010000010.1:282644-311683 GCF_041473955.1 Vibrio sp. 10N.222.54.E6
TACTTAACCGTACTTAACCGCACTTAACCGCACTTAACACAAGTTAGCCATGCCTTAGCCATGCAAGTTTAGAGCATTTTGATGTATTGCCCCGGCGTGTAGCCATTGGCCTTTTTGAAGTGTCGATGAAAATGGCTTTGATCATGAAAGCCACACTCTTGCGCGGTATCTGAAATCGTATGCCCTTGCTTCAATAACTTACGCGAAAGCCTTAACCGAGATTGGATTTGATACGCATGCGGCGGAAGACCAAATTCTTTCTGAAAAGAACGCACTAAGTGAAACGGGCTCAATGCCGCTAACTTAGATAGTTCGTCTAGCGACACATCGGCTTGTGGGAAATCATCTAAAAACTCTTTCACCAACACAAGCTGGCGCTGAGTTTTCCCATCGAGTTGAGGGTTAAGCGGCGATTTTCCATGTCGACTAATCAGCTTAACCAACATCCCATACATCAAGGTCTCTCTTAACAGGCGATTGTCGGATTCATCGATCGTGTTAAAGACCAACCTCAATTGATTAGCGAGTTCAGGGTCTTCAACCACCGCTCTTGGGAAGTAAGGCGCACCGTAGTTCGGTAGGTTAAGCTCTTGAGTGATCTTGGCAAGTTGCTCTGGGAGTGGATACATGGCTCGATACGCCCAACCGCCTTCAGTGGCAGAGTGACCGCTATGAACTTCGTCGGCATTGACCAGAATAATCGCATTTTGTGGCGCGATATGATGCCCGCCTGTTCGATAAAAGCGCTGCGCCCCCTGCTCAATAACCCCAAGCGTGTAGCCCTCATGGCTGTGGCGTGAGAAGTTCTGCTTTTCATATTCAGCATCAAGAATTTCAAGGCCACCGAGCTCTTCCGTTATCTTATATTCGGCCTTTTCTTTAGAGCGCTTCTTGTTCTCCATAACAATTTCCAAGCCTGTTAATTATCGAGCGACTTATCAGTCTACTCTATAGTCTCTTTCAGCTTTTGTACAAAATTGCGCTTTTGTTTGTTAATTCCGTTTTTGTCGTTGCCTTAATAACGCTTTCTAACTGGGAGGAAAGTCTTGGTATGAAAAGGGCGATAAATTAACCATACATGCCAACGCGCTCTTCAAATCATCAGCAATCTGGCTGATACATCATCAAAAAACGCGAATCCTTTTCTTTTTCTTAAATAAGCCAACACCCCAATTATGAAAACTTAGATTTCGAAAATTGCAAACCTAGAGTGTTAATTAGCATCAAACACAGAAATTAAGAGTGATAATCACTCCCATTCCTTTAAATCAATATGAACCCCACAACATGCGCACGCATACGCACATTTAAGATTAGAGTTTTAGCTCTTTTATATAAGCCATACAATTGAAAAAAAAGGAGAAACAAGACGATGATCACATTTACAACTGAATCAATTGAGTCAATTTGCAATTTACTGAGACATGAAACATTTCCGAATAAAACGACATACCAGCTAAATGATGGAATTCACTTACGAACTGTTTCTAACTTTATTGCTGATGAACAGCACTTTGAGGTCAATGGCATGAGCTCTTCCGTGATTGTTGGTTATAAGCTACAGCTTAAATCTGGAGAAGATATTTACTTACAACTTAAAGATGACGAGCTCATTTTGAAAGAAACCAAAATACCAGCAAAATCAAATCAAGACTATGGCATCGACGGCGCTGTATCGGATTTTATGTTTTAAATACTCTCGCGTAACTTATCTGCTTGGATGAGCCTCTGGATTAACAATTGGCTCAATAAAATATATGCCATTGACACCCAACGTTGTTGCGCAACTCACTTTAGAGACAGAGTCGCTATGCTTCGAGTGATTCTTAATCAATACGACAAGTTTCAGGTATTCCTAACCCAGCAAGTTTGTTCAACACTTTTATCATCACGCAAGTTTCTTCCACCTGTGCGTTGTAATGTCTTAAGCTTAATCGCTCCATAGCAACTATTTTAAGGCGATAGGCTTAACTAAGCTCATCTGGCTGAGGGTTAGCCGGCGATTTTCCATGTCGGCATATACTCTATCGCCTCCTTTTACTGCGCATCATTTGCCATTGCAGGGGGTGTTGCGCTGGCTTTGATTTTCAAATACTGCCCAGTTAATACATAGGCGATGCCCAGTAACAACAGTACCGATACAATCGGTATATTAAGCCCTATCGAAGAATACAAGATTCCCAACACAATATTAATCAACGCAGCCAAAATGTTAGAGAGAAACAAAACAGCATAGACATTTTTCATCTCATTGTTTCCCCAGTAATAGCCCACTGTCGACACGTATAACACCAAGACACCACCGTAATTAAAACCAGTGACCACAGCCAAAAATGCCGTCCCAAAATTTGATTGCAATAGCAAAGGGCTAATAGAAAGTACCAGTGCCTGAATAAACAAATTTAACTTAATGGCCTTACTAGGGAGCCACTTATCGCTCAGATAACCCCAAACGACTCGCCCCACGGCATTGCTCAAGGCAAACATAGCAACGGCAGAGACGATCAGTTCTATTCCATAATCATTACTTAAAAGGGCAAGCTTACTATTAATAAAAAACCGGCAGTTAAACCTGCTGTCATGGCAAAAAACAACGTTTGGAACAACCGTCCTTGAACAACGGAAGTTAGGCGCACCCTCCCGGTTGATCCTGAAGCCATGATTGCGGGGTAGGACATGAACAACCCAGAAAAAATAGCAATAAAAATATAACCTACACCAACACCGCCAAGTAACTCATATGGAGACACTCCAGCAGTAAGAAAATACTGCGCGAGTTGACTCACCAATGCCGCCCCACCAGCAAACCCTGCAACGGCAAGACCAGTAACGAGCCCACGCTGTTCTGGATACCAAGCGACCCCTACAGTAATTGGAATCAAATAAGCGATCCCGACGCCTAAGCCACTTAACACTCCTACGCCCGCTAGAATGTAGTAGAAATTGTGAGCACCCAAACTCGCAAGCATCCAGCCGCATCCGAATAGAGCCCCACCTAATATTGCGCATTGTCTAGGGCCAAAGCGATCAATCAGCTTACTGGCAAAAAGCAGCATAATTGGGAACACAACGTAAAATAGGTTAAAAGGGGCTGAGGCTAACGCGGCAGGCACATCGTATTGCTTAATGAATACGGCATCATAGACAGACCATGAGTACGTTCCTCCCAAACAAGCTTGTAGTAATACCACAAAAAATAGAATGACTTGTTTCGGCACATTGAAAGAAAAAGAGAATTTTTGGTACATAGCTATTCAGTCCTCAAGCGGCAAAGCTAATCATGCCTAACCTATAGAATTATTTATTTTTCTTACATGAATCCGTTTCATACACGAAATTTCCGCACCACGTTTTTCAACTTTTCATTGGAACCCAGTAAATTGCCAATGTTAGATTGTGTAGCCTTAGCACTCACGATAAGTTCGCCAGCGATGAGGTTAATGGTACTAATGTTGCCGTTAATCTCCTCTGCTACAAGGCTTTGCTGTTGCGAGGCAACCGCCACCTGCGAGGTTAAACTAGCAACGTTATTTACCGAATGTTCCATCGACACCAAACGTTGAGATATTTTAGCTGTTCGCTCTACAGTAGAACGACTTGCTTCACTCGTTTTGCCCATACTATTGGCCACTCCAAGCGAAAGGGACGTTAACTCTGACAGCATCGCATCTATTTCATTGGTACTTGTTTGAGTACGAGCCGCCAATGCCCTGACTTCATCAGCGACAACCGCAAAACCTCTTCCTTGCTCCCCAGCCCTTGCCGCCTCAATCGCGGCATTAAGTGCCAATAAATTGGTTTGCTCTGCAACGCCACCGATCACGGTTAATACCTCGTTGATTCGAGATGCTCCATCACTCATTTGAGTCACGCGCTCAGCCATTACCTCAAATTGATCAACGAAAGCTTCAACACAAATCACCGCTTCACCAACCACCTGTTGCGATTGCGTCATGTCACCGATGACGGTCTGAGTAAACTCCGATGCGGAAACCGTGCTTTGTGCGACCGATTCAGAAGAAGCCGTCATTTCAGTCATGGCGGTCACCACTTGTTCCGTTTCTAACGCATGGCTATTGAGCTTATTCAGGTTTGAGTCCGCTTGATCGTGTACAAGATTAAGAGAGTGTGTAATTTGATCTGATG
Organism: Vibrio sp. 10N.222.54.E6; assembly: GCF_041473955.1. NCBI lineage: Bacteria > Pseudomonadati > Pseudomonadota > Gammaproteobacteria > Vibrionales > Vibrionaceae > Vibrio > Vibrio sp. 10N.222.54.E6. The sequence goes on from NZ_JBFRTD010000010.1 coordinate 286,791, forward strand.
ACTCCGAGACCTCTTTCATCATCAATTGCAGATTAGAAATAAACTCGTTGATGGCCTTCGCTATTTGCCCTAAGTCATCATTATTTTTTACAGGTAATCTCTGAGTGAGGTCACAATCCCCGGACGACAGGCTAATCACGACTTTTTTAAGTGCGACAATGGGACGGAACAAATACCCTAGAGTTGCAATTAAAATCATGGCTGCAATAACGACAGAAACCCCTCCCCCAATCAATAACTGCTGCCAAGCATCTTTCACGCTTCATCAATAATTTGTTCATTAGCTTCTAGTGTAAGGTGCCACTTTTGTTCACCAAGCACTCTAAAGCTTTGAGATAAGAAAAGGGATACATTGTCGTCTTTGGTGTATTTAAACACCCCCTGTAATTGTTCCAGAAAGCGGTCACCAATAGCATCCGCAACGAACCTATTTTGCAGTGACTGCCCTAGAATGTCAGACGAAGACGTTGAAAATAAAACCTGCTGCTGTTGGTTATAGATGGTTTCTTCTGCCGTCTCGATATTGGATTTTTTAAGAAATGTACTAAAACGTTCTAAGTGTATATTTAGCGTCAGCACGCCGTATTTGACTGGAGCTGCAATACTGACCGTCGATTTTCCCGTTTTCGGATCTTGATAAAAATCGGTCACGCTGGTTTGTTTCGTTTCCATCACAAGAGTAAACCATTGCGTCTTACGCGGGTCGCTCTCGGTCACGTCTAACATGCCATTTTTTGCAGAAAACCCAGTGCCATCAACAAACGCGATAACCACATCGTCCACGCTGTCTGTTTCTGCCATTAAGCCTAACGCTGTCACCATCTCTTTGGGGCTGCGCCTTGTTTGGAAGTACTCTGCCGAACGTTCCAAATTACCAACATTAGACGCAAGCCATTGCTCTATCTTGTAAGACTCTAAGCTCAAGCCCAGCTCTATTTTCTCAATCAGATTTTTCTCTAAATCTTGCTGGTATTTACTAAACAAAACCATATTGCTAACCGCAATACCGGCCACCATTAACATGATGGATCCAATGATTATTTTTTGCTTAAACCCGATATTGTTCATCCATGTAGAAAACACTCTCTCCCCCTTATCCAAAGTTATAGTTAATGAAAACATCTCATTGAATTAATACGCCAGAGCCCTAGCGTAAATAAGGCTCTGGCATCTGTTCCAATCAATTGACGCTATTAATGTCCATCACCATCACTCGAATTTCAGTGCTCGATTTAGCTTCATAAATAACCCCCAAGTCTTCGTTGCCTGCCGCTCCTTTATTTGGAAGAATAACAATGTCTGAATAAGCGCTGTACCCATCACGAAATTGGGTTCGCTGGGTAAAGTTGTACACACCACTGCCGTTATCCGTCGCACTCCAAATAGCCAAATCATTGCGATCTGAACTAACGGCGCCATTGCCTTGTGGGCCAGACATCAGTACGCGGTCGTTACCGTATCTCACTAATCCAATATCAACTTGGTCAAGTTTAAAAAACAAAGCGCCATTCACTGAGTTTCTGGTTTCTTCAATCACTTTCCAGCTAATACCGTTATCTTCGCTGATATAGTGGTAGCGATTAAAATTACCCGTTCCCGTGACTCCATCGTTACGTGCTGAAAGTAAAATGCGTCCATCGTTAAGCTGAACCATATCGGCTTCACTTGGCTCTTGGGCGTAGGTCGGTGTTTGTTGGCCTGCCTGCCACGAAACCCCATAGTCATCGCTGTAAATAGAAACCACCGACAGTTGTTCAAACGCATCTAGAACAATTGCAGGGAAAATCAAACGCCCCGAATTCAGTTGAATCCCTTGCCCCGGGCCTGCATTAATACTCTTCCAACCTGGGTCACCATGCCCACCATTGGCCCCAGTCTTAGCCCAACCTTGTTCCGCAGGATGGTTAATCACACTACCGTCGACTCGGCGCATTAAAGAAGCATCAAACTGAGCCACTGCAGTGTTAGCAATAGAAAAGTCGATGGTTTTATAAGCTGAACTGCCCGAAGTCGACGAGCACCCATTACCCCACGTGACCGTTTTACCGCTATGAGACTGACCGCCCCAACCACTCGCAATCAGCGTCCCATCGACGTAAAAGCTCGCACTACTGCCACTACCGACAATTTGATAATCATGGTAGCCACCAATATCAAAATTAAGTGGGTATTCGATGTTGCTCCCATTTCCATATAAAACCGCTTTGACTGATTTATCATCATTTACGACCAAATCAACAAGGTAACGAGTATTGCCATCACCATAATATTGGACGTTACATGCTCCATTCGCGACTCTAGAGTTCCAATCGAGTTGCCAACCGGAGGCTGCTGCCTGCGCTACTTGGCTAGCGCTTGGTGTATAAGACCATGTGGCTCTGCCGTTATGAGTCGAATCACCATTTGCAAACCAGTTCACATCGCGGACTTGATCTAAAACATCCGTTTCTGTCGACCACGTTTGTCCGTTGTCGTCACTGATTTTGAACAATAGCTTATGGTTAGGATCATCAAATGGAACACAACTACGGTTTTGGGCACAATTTATGTCCCACTTCGTATAAAAGACGAATATTCTGCCATTACTGGCATCTAACATCGGGCGAGGGTCAGAGTATGCCTCGGCTGAATTTTCTTGGATCACTTGGTACGCAGACCATGTCTGGCCATTATCTGTCGAACGACGGCTCTTTATACTTGTTGGAGCACCATTTCCGGGATCTCCGGATGTTCCTCTTCCTTCCGCAAAAGCGACTAAAGACCCATCGGCCGCGACGACCATAGACGGAATACGATAATGGCTACTGCCACCTTCTCCACCTTTAAAAACGATGGTATCGCGAATGTTAGGAGCAACGGCGTTAGCTTGAAAAGTTACGAGTAAGGATGAAGCAATTGCAACGCTCGCTAACAGGTTAATTCCTTTTAAACAATGTTCTCTATTTTTCACTTTAATTCTCCTTAAATAGAACGGAGAACAACAAGCACCAACTGCTGATGTTTACTATCAATAGACAATAACCTCAGAGGCTTCACGCCTCTGAGGTAAACCATCAAAGTGTTTGCTGTTCAATTGGTCCTAAATCAAACCGAACCCATTAAATAACGTTTAGGGTCGGCTCTTTACGCGTAAGTCACCTATAGGGGGAGCGGCTTATGCGTGCCAATTAATCAAATAACAACTTTGTAGTCCTTGTCCTTTTGCGTTTTCACCTCCAATGATAATTAGACCTTGTTCACTGGAAATCGAGATGCCATAAGCTTGGCCTGTGGGCAGTTCACCTACCCGCCGCCATTGTTGCTCCTGTAAACACCAAACATCACCAGCATAATGCTTGCTTAACCCTTGATGGGTATACCACTGCTTTTCTCTCGCTTTCTTCTGGCTACCGATGAAAAATGCGCCTCCGGCAACCAAATACTGGCCTTTCACCAGCCCGGCATACGCGCCGGCTAAACCTTCATGCTCTTGGGGGGAATCTTGAATGCTCGGCAACGTAGTGCTCTTCACTTCTTCTATGGACAAAAAAGTAAATTGTTTTACTTGGGTACTGCGCAGCCCAGGTTTGATTTCTCCGTCTACCAACACCACCTGATTGTCATCTTGTATTAGGCTCGCACCACAGTTAGCTGGAAATGGATTTTCTGTTAGGATTCGCCATTGCAACGTTTCGCAATCGAACAACCAAATGTCCTGATTCCAACCGTACTGATCCGGTAGCATCGACATAAATTCAACCAAAGCGGCTTGATGTTTTTCGGGTTCAAGCGCTGAGTCTATCTTGCTTAGCTTCGCTAGAAAGTCATCAAATAAGGGCTTGTTATATCCTCCCCAAAACGCGATTTTTCCAGGTGCGATTTCACAACCGCTAGCACCGAGTAAACCGACTGGGATCTCCGATTCGACCGTTTGCCATTCGTCGTTTTCAATATCAAACCAGTGAATATCCGTAAGCACTTGGACGCTCTCACAACCTTCCTGTAATCCGGCGCCAGAGAACACCCAAATGGCACTACCACTCGCGACCATGACGGCATCATTCCTAACCACACCAGTAAACGCTGCCATCAATTTCCAACCACGTTCAGTTGCGTTCAAATCTAGACTATAAAACTGCGTTCCTGCACTGCCCAACCCTACGAAGATTCGGTCGCCAATTCGAGCACCGACAGCGTTTTTAATTTCAACGGGAAAGTCAGGATACGTAACGATAGAAAATGACATACTTAACCCCGTAAATTAATGAGTGACTTGAACAGCTTTGCCGTCCCAAGAAAGCAAATACACTTCTTTACGTGCCGCACGCTTACTATCTTCTCCGCCAATCACCAATACACCCTCATCAGTGGTAAAAGAAGCCCCATAAGCCAGGCCATATGGTAAATCGGTAGATTGCGCCCAAAGCCCATTTTTCAACACATACGTTTCAGGATTAAACGCTTTACCAAAACCGTTATGCGCAAACATTTTCCCTTGTTCGAATGCCCCTTTCGCGCCATGGAAGTTAGCGCCACCCGCCACGATCACAACACCGTTACTTTCTCCGGCGAACGCGCCTGCAACGCCTTCTTGAGTCTGTTGGTTTGATGGCTTAGGCAAGTCATGTAAGCTCATCCAAGGTTGAGACGCACCAAAAGCAAACTGCTTCACTTCAGAAGTTCTTAGTCCTGGCTTTATCTCACCGCTCACCAACGTCGCCTTAGCACCTTGCTTAACCAAAGCGGAACCACAGTTAGGCAGGTAAGGAGAAGAGCCTAACTCTTTCCATGTCCCGGTTTCAGGTGTATAGCTAACAACGTTTGAATTCCATTTGTAATCTAGTGGCTTCATTCCCATGTAGTCATCGACTATTTTTTGCCATTTTTCAGGCTGATCTTTTCTGCTTGTCGTATTAATGTCTGCCAAGTATTTATCAAAGTAACCTTTGTTATAGCCGCCAAAAAACAGCACTTGTTTGTTATCAGGCGAATACGAAGCCGCCCCGAGTAACCCTACTGGCGTCTGAGTATTCACACGGGCCCAAGTATTGTCGCCAGCGTCATAGCGGTAAACGGTATCAAAAAGGACAGGAGCCGCATCACTGGAATTGTTCTTACCAGAGCCACCAAAAACATAAATATTTTCACCAACGACACTTGCTGTTGCACCACTTCGCGCAGGCCCTGAGAAATCCGCTTTCTTTTGCCAGCCTTTCTTTACATACTCCAGATCCAACATGTAGAAGTCTTGCCCGGTAGACCCTAAGCCCACGTAAAGCTTGCTCCCTACTTGAGCGCTGATCCCGCTTTTCATACCAACAGGTAAATCAGGCCATTGGTCTTTTGCAAAAGACGCTGTACTAAGGCATACCGAAGCAGCCAAAAGTGGCATAACCAAGCGATTGAAGTGTCGTTTATTCATTATATTAATTTCCTTATTTGAATGGCTCTAATCAGTCATTCAGTTAATGAGAATACGTATGACTCTCTTGTTTATGATTCATACACAGTATTGATCGAAGGAAATTATTTTTATAAGATCAAGTTAACAAAAAAATTATTTTCATATAGAAATAAAATAAAAGCCTACGATTGCAGGCTTTGGGTAGAAATGAGTTTTAGCTTATTAAGTTGTCATAAGTGGCATGACAACTTCTGCTGTTTCCAAAACGGACTCTGAGTATTCTGGATAAATGTCGAGCAAGGTATTAACCAATACGTCAACGAGCAACAGAGCACCAACTTTAGAAGAAAACGCGCCTCCAGTCAGTGGGCCTTCAGGCCTTGCTGCCACTAACATTTCAGTAGATATGGCAGACAAAGGGCTGTGACTAATGTTCGTTAAGGAGACGACAGGAACTCCGCGCTTATACGCTTGCGTCGCCGCGTGGACTACCTCTTTGGTCGAACCGGAACTGGACACAGATATCCACAAATCACCTTCAGTACAACGAACTGCATTCATTGCGGCAAGGTGAGTGTCCTCATACATAGTGACTTTTTTACCAATTCTTAACAAACGAAAAGAAAGATATCGCCCTACAATACTCGATGCACCAACGCCAACACAGCTGATAAAACTAGAGTTATGAACAAGCGTACAGATCCTCTCTAACGATTTTCTGTCAATTAGCTTGGCGGTATCATTCAAACTTGCTACCGCATTCTGAGCGGAAACGTCGCAAATATCGCCTTCAATTTCTGGCGCATTTTGGCTAGCCGTTTGGCTTAAATCGATAGCCAACCCCATACGGAAGTCGGAATACCCTTTATATCCCATATCACGACACAGACGGACTACTGTCGCTTCACTGGTTTGAGTATTTTTGGCAAGTTCCGTGATTGTTTGAAATTGCACATCGTGTGCATTTTCAATAATGTAATTAGCCACAATAGTGAGTTTTTTACTCAAGGGTTCTATATTTGAACGCATTCTGACTAATAAATTTTTAGGCGTATTCACATTGGCCCCTTTAAATACTTAATGCTTGATCCAAAATAACAGACTCCATAAAACAATGACATAGCCCCCCACCTTAAAGCGCATTATAAGGGGGATTCCCCCCCTTTTATTGTTACAAGAAGTCAGCGTCTCGCATTTTTGCTACAACATCGGCTTTTTGTACTGCCGTTAACGGGCGAATTGGGGAGCGAGGATTACCGGCATCAATACCATGCAATTCCATCGCGGCTTTACCCGCTGCTACGCCGCCGTATTCTACCAACACACGAATAAGCGCAATTACTTTGTCCATTAACGCTGCGACTTGAACTTGATCGCCCTTGTTAAATGCTTCAATGATCTTCAAGTAAAGTGGTGCAGCGTAGTTATAAGTACTACCGACAGCACTCACAGCCCCAACAGCCAAACCAGCGGGCAAAAACTCATCAACACCAAACGGGATATCAAACTTACCATTGGCTACACGTACACAACGTTGATATTCATACAAATCGACGTTGTTAAATTTTGCACCCGATAAGTTAGGAATACGATCATCGGCTTGAATTAGAAACTGTTCCAAATCGACATTTACGCCAGACATACCAGAGTGGTAATAATAAAATCCTTTTGAAGGCGCGGCGGCCGCAACTTGCGCACAGTATTCGACCAAATCTTCAACATTGCCTGGTTTAAAGAAACACGGACCAATAGCCGATGTCGCGAGAATATCCAAACCCTCTGCGTGGCGAGTAAGCTCTAACGTATCAATAATACTTAGCGCACCAGTATGAATAATGAGATCTAATTTACCAGCAGCAGCCTTAACCCAATGCTGCGCGATTGCTTTACGTTCTTCAACCGAGCAATGAATCCCCTCACCCGTTGTTCCACACACGTAAGCGCCCGTTACTCCTTGATCAACTAACAGTTCTGCAATTTGGTCAATCGCACCAAAATTGACTCTGTTAGCGGCATCAAACGGTGTGTGTGGCGCTGCAATTAGTCCAGATAACTTTTTCATCTTCTTACCTTAATTTTATTGTCTTAAATATGGAATAAACCGGAACCCATTCCATCTACTTAGTCGTTTATTTAATCTGCGGCTACTTTCCGTAATCAAGCATCAATTCTGGAAGAAAAAGCGTGAATTGAGGGAATACCGCAATAAGTGCCAGCACGATAAATAATGGCACCAAAAGTGGAATGACCCCTTTGGTCAAGGTATGGAACGGAATGTCTCCAACCTTCGAAACCACATACAAAGCCATGCCCATTGGCGGAGTTAAAATACCAATCATTAAGTTCAAAATAGCCATTACACCGAAGTGAACCGGATCAATACCCACAGCCGCGGCAACAGGTACAAGGAACGGAACCAATAAAAGAAGCAAGGCTAGCGATTCGATAAATGTACCCAAAAACAGGAGCAGTAAGTTAATCAGTAGCAAGAGTACAAGCGGGTTATCACTGATTGTTAAGAAATAGTCAGCCATCATTTGAGGCAATTGTTCTCGAGCCACAATCCAACCAAATACCGTTACCCCCATGACCATCAACGCGACAACGGCAGTGGTATTAACGGTTTCTTTTAAAATACCGACAAAGCTTGTAAGCGTAACTTGACGGTAAACCACAACACCTAAGAACAAAGCGTATAAAGAAGAAACAACGGCCGCTTCTGTTGGAGTGAATTTCCCGGAGAAAATGCCACCAATAATGATAACTGGCGTCAACAAAGACAAGAAAGCTTCTTTTAGTGATTTAAATCGCTCACCACGAGTCGCTTTAGGTAAGGTCATGTAGCCACGTTTCTTACAGATGAAATAGCTCATTACCATTAATGAGGCTGCACACATCAATCCAGGGATGGCTCCCGCCAAAAACAAAGCACCGATCGATGTATTTGAAACCACACCATAAATGACAAGCGGCACAGAAGGTGGAACCAAAGGACCAATAATGCAAGAAGCGGCGGTTAATCCACCAGCAAAGTCATCATCATACTTTGCATCTCGCATTGATTTGATTTCAAGTTGCCCAAGGCCACCCGCATCCGCAAGCGCCGATCCAGACATGCCAGAGAAAAGTAAACTTGCCATAATATTTACATGGCCCAAGCTACCGGTAATGTGCCCGACCATGGATTTAGCAAAGTTAAAAATACGTTCTGTAATACCAGCACTGTTCATTAAGTGCCCAGTTAATACAAAAAACGGAACCGACAACAAAGTGAAGTTGTTGATGCCACCCAGCATTTGCTGAGCCGCGAAGTTAATTCCGGTACTTTGAGTCAATACCAAAAATACGAGTGCAACGAAAATAAGTGAAAAACCGACGGGCATCCCTGCAAACAGAAGTGCTAACCAGCCAAAAATTGAACCTGCCATAATGACTCCTACCTAACGACTGTTTGAGATGATTGTTCAGATGACTTAGCTGTACTTACACGAAACTCACCGACTAACTGAACCATTTTTTCCAGTTGACGTGCCACCATAAACAGCCCCGCAAGTGGTAAACTGTAATTCATCCACTTACTCGAAATTTCTAACGTGATCAGTTCAAAAAAAGCGGTACGTTGAACGTGCTGGTAGCCTAAATAAATGATGGCAAAAATAGACACGAGTACAGCTAACTCCAAAGTAAACGCTAACGAAAAGCGTATTTTGTTGGGTAATTTATCTGAGAAAAAAGTAATTTTGACGTGCGAGCCCGTTTTGATGGCCATCGCACAACCAATTAACGACATATACATAAAAAGAACTCGTGCGAGCTCTTCACTCCAAAGCGAAGGATCATTCAATAACCAACGGGTTCCGATCTGCCAAGTCAGTACTAGGAGCAGAATGGCCATTAAAGGCACGGTGATGATCTCTTCGATATTATCAATAATCTTACGTAACATTTTTTAGCTCCAAGGCTGGCCTCTAATGGCCAGCCAAGCTTATTTACTACCAATAGACGATGGCTTACATGCTCGCCAGTTTTTTCACAATTGGCTGACCAATTTTGTCTTCAAACTTCGTGTATAGCGGCTCCATCGCTTGACGGAAAGGAGCAAGGTCGGGGTAAGTAACATTCACGCCTTGAGACTCAAAGAAAGCAACTAACTCAGCTTCTTGTTTTTTCACTGAAGCAGTATGAACAGCGCCCGCTTTCGCTACCGCGGCAGTCACGATCTTACGATCAGCCTCGGACAGTTTTTGCCAAGTTGTCTCAGAAATGATCACCATTTGATCGTTCACAATGTGGTTTGTGATCGCGAGGTTCTTCTGAACTTCATAGAACTTCATTGTTTTAATGGTCGGCAATGGGTTTTCTTGGCCATCAACGGCGTTGGTTTGCAGTGCTAGGTACACTTCAGAAAACGCCATTGGTGTCGGGGATGCACCAGACAGTTTTGCGTAGTTTAAGTTTGGTTTAGCGTTTGGAACACGAAGCTTCAAGCCTTTAAAGTCTGAGATTGATTCAAGAGGGCGGTTAGACGTTGTTTCACGTGTTCCGTTGTACCAAGTATCTAGCGCTCGCCAATTGAACTTAGTCAACATTTCCTCACGGATGCCTTGGCCAAAATCAGATTCGAACATACGGCGTAGATGCTCATAGTCTTTCGCAACGTATGGCAATGTTACGGCTTCTGCGCGAGGAATCCAAAGACCCATACGACCAAATTCTGCGTAAGTGATATCCAAATCACCTAGGCTTAGCTGTTGTAACATTGCGCGGTCATCACCTAACTGTGCGCTTGGAAAAAGTGACAGTTTGATGTCCCCGTTACTCATCTCGTCAATGGTATCCGCAAGCAGTTTCGCAGAAGTGTATTCCACAGAGCCTACTGAGGCTTGCATCCCCATTTTAAGCGTTGTAGCCGCTTGTGTAGAAACAGCAAATCCGAGAGTCAGCATAGCAATAGTGATTTTGTTCATGGCTTTCATATTATTCCCTTATATTGGTTTTCGGTCTGATTTCACCACTTTCAAAAAAAATTTTTATTTTGTTTGAAAAAAATCTTCGTTATGGATTATTATTGCGGTGAAGATTATTTTCAAACCTAGATTTAACAAAATGTGATCACGGACAGATATTCAATTCAAATAGCACTACAGTTGCTCATTCATTGCTGTGATGCATTCAAGTAATACCGTGACAAAACTTATACAGACGAGGCCCATCGTGAGAAATAAAGCAATTTGTATCAATGACTTAAAAGGCATTTTACACGGACAAACCATTGTCTCTATTCAACCAGTTGAACTCAGCCCACTTGCGAAAACTGAGATTATTGTCGCAATGGCACAAGCCGCAGAACAAGCTGGAGCGAAAGCACTCCGCATTGAAAGTATCAACAATGTGAAGGCGGTTTCTGAACATGTCAGCATACCAATTATTGGTATTGTGAAGCGTGATTTAGAGAATAGTCCGGTAAGAATTACGCCTTATTGCAGCGATGTCACTGCACTGGCAGAGGCTGGGGCAACCATCATAGCGTTTGACGCAACTGACCGAATTCGACCAGAAAGCCGCGATGCAATCGTCACCGCAATTAAGGAAACAGGTTGCTTTGCGATGGCGGACAGTTCATGTTTTGAAGACGGTCTTTGGGCCCATCAGCATGGCGTCGAGATCATTGGATCAACGTTGTCAGGTTATGTTGGAGAAAGTGAACCAACTGAACCAGACTTTGAACTGGTTAAACAGTTTTCTAAAGCGGGTTTCTTTACTATGGCAGAAGGCAGGTACAACACACCTGAACTTGCCGCTAAGGCCATTGAGTGTGGTGCAACAGCAGTAACCGTTGGTTCAGCCTTGACACGATTAGAAGTCGTAACGAACTGGTTTAATAAAGCAACTCAAGCAGTAGAGGCGTAATAATGAACATCCTAGCCATTGACATTGGCGGCACAAAAATCGCGTTGGGGTTTGTCTCAAATGGCAAGCTCTGTGAGCGAATGCAAATCCCGACCATTGACGTAACTTCTGCAAATCAATTTGCAAACCATATACTGCAGCACTGCGAACCTTGGTTAGAAGATGTGGATCAAATTGGCATCTCCACTACGGGGTTGGTTACAGAACAAGGGATCAGCGCCATTAACCCAGACACATTGGCCTTTCCCACTCCTTTCCCACTCCATACTGAAATCAAAGCACAAACAGGCAAGCCAGTCGCAATGCTAAACGATGCGCAGGCAGCGGCATGGTATGAATACTTGCACTTAACCGATCAAGAAAAAAACATGGCCTATCTAACGGTATCAACCGGTGTCGGTGGCGGCTTGATTCTTGATGGGAAGCTTCATCGCGGACAAAACAACTTTGCCGGACATATAGGTCATTTAGTGATTGATCCCAACGGGCCAATTTGTGGCTGTGGTCAAAGAGGTTGTGTCGAAGCCATCGCCTCAGGGACAGCCATCAATAAATACGCCCAACAGACAATTAATAACACCATTTCTAACGTCGAACTTTTTGAGCAAGCGCACCTTAACCCCTCTGCCGAACACATTATTCAGCAAAGCGCCCAAGCTATCGCCACGTTATGTTGTAATTTAAAAGCCACCCTTGATTTAGATGTGATCGTAATCGGGGGGGGAGTGGGTCTTGCGGCTGGTTATTTAGAGCGGGTAGCACAGCACATTGAGATGCGTCCGCGTCCATTTCAAATCAAGTTAGCACCAGCAAAGGGCAATCATGATGCTTGTCTGTTAGGGGCCGCCGCTCTTTTTGAACACTGAGTTTAAGTGTATTTGGGCTCTGTATATACCACGTATTTTATCAAGACTGCTCTTCAATTAAGAGCGAAAGGACTATTCATGACACTCAAAGCAATCTCAGCGCTGCGTATTTTTGATGGTGAGAAGATGCACTACGAATCCGCATTACTTTGGCAGGAAAACCACATCGTCTCAATCGTGCCTGAGAATCGTATTCCTGCGCAAGCCGAAGTCATACGCTACCCTTCATCTACGCTTACACCAGGGTTTATCGACCTCCAAGTAAACGGTGGCGGCGGTGTCATGTTCAACCAACAAACCGACGTCAAAGGCATTGAAACCATCTGCCATGCCCATAGAAAACATGGTACTGCTTACTTGCTACCTACGTTAATCAGCGACAGTTCAGAAAAGATCAAACAAGCCTTGTTGGCTACTCGTTCCGCTCTAGAAAATAAAACTAAGGGCGTATTGGGTGTCCACTTAGAAGGACCATGGCTAAGCCCGGAAAAAAAAGGCGCTCATGATACCAGTCATTTTTACGACCCTACCGTCGCCGGACTCCTCGACCTTCCTTGGCTAACTCAGGGAAAAACGCTTATTACTTTAGCTCCTGAAGCTGTAAATTCGGCCGCTATTGACTGGCTTTCTCGTAAAGGGGTATTGGTGTCTTGTGGCCATAGTAATGCAACAGAGCAGCAACTAAGCGAAGAAACCTTATCCCATATTGATGGCTTCACACACCTATACAACGCAATGTCTCCTCTAAACGGCAGAGAACCGGGCGTTGTTGGCACAGCGTTAATGACTGATCACGCGTGGTGCTCAATTATTACCGATGGGATTCACGTTGCCCCTACAAACATCAAGCTTGCCCACCGAGCAAAACCGAAAGGAAAATTGCTAATTGTCTCAGATGCTATGGGCTCAGTCGGTAGCGCAGACAATAGCTTCGTTCTCAACAACGAAATTATCAAAGTTGTTGAGAACAAATTGGTCAATTCGAATGGCAACCTAGCTGGTGCACATATTGGTATGGATCAATCTGTTGCTAATATTATTGCATGGGGAATTGATGAAGAAGAAGCTTTTAAAATGGCATCGACTTACCCTGCACATGCGTTGCGAAGTGGGAGCTCTCTTGGTTACTTGAAAGAAGGATATATTGCAGCAGCAACAATTCTAAATGATAGCTATCATACACAAGCAGTTCTCGTAGACGGAGAAATTTGGAAAAGCTAACTCAAGTCATATCGCAAGCGGCAGATATCAACTCACGAAGCTCCGAGTCTGCAGTAGCAATAGTAAACTAACGAACTTATAGGGGTGGGATAATTTCTTAGTTTGGTCGAACATAGTAAAGTCACTTTTATTGTGACTCTACAGTAAAAGTCGAGTCTGAAAACTCATAGTGCAGATAGCAAAAAGCCGCTCATTAAGAGCGGCTTTTTTAATGGGTGGAAGCCCCAGCCACATCCCGGCACACACGTCGCCTGCTGCGGCTGCTCCCTTCCAGGCCTGACCGAGTTCACAAGTTAGTGTTGCGGGAGGACCAGAGCCTCCATAGATTCTTTTTCTAAGAGGCTTGCCTCAAAGAGTGATTGGATTATTAAGCATCGCAGCAACCATTGCAAGCCCTTCCACCCTATTTTTGAACAATTGCGTTCTAAGTGCTTATCCTTTATTCAACCCATTCGCAAATCGCAGGTAAATTCGCCATTTACCTGCAGTTGGAAGGTTTGGTTACAGAAGAGCTAAATATCGATGTCTTCATTATCTTCGGTGCGAAGGATGTAGTCTGTCATCCAAGCGGTGCCCAACAAACATAACCACACCACAAAAACGGGACTAGGCACTTCGATACTAGGGGTTATCACCAAAGCCGCAAAACCGACAGTTGGCAATGTCCAACACAACAGCTTATTCCAACGGAAAGTTTTCAAGCGCGTCAGTGTTTCCATCGATGCCATGATACCCGTGACACACAAAGCAACCAAAGCGGCATAAGGTAAATCGGCCATCCATAATGGAAGTATTAAGCCTAATGACCACCAGCTGTGTCGACTGGCTGGTTTAAGATGATTGGCCGCCCACCAAATCACGATGATCGACAAGGTTTGCAGCGTGGTAACCCACGGAACGCCATCAAGCTTTCCTGCGGATTGCGTCACCATGATCCCGACTTGTAGCGTTGCGACGATCAAGCCAGAAATAATCACGACCGACAAACTGCTACGTTTTGAAAAGACCACCATCAATAGTGGGAATAACACCCACACACTGACTGAGAGCGTGATGGGTTGCAAAGGAAGGGTTAGACCGTAAGTGGTCATGGCAGCAAGCAAAGCTAAACCTGCGATACCACCCTGCGGTAGAATCCATAATGCAGGAATGACCATTGCAAGTACTGGGATATCTCCCTCACTTAAACTGATTGCTCTCGCGCAAACAACCGCTAATAATGTGGTGATCAAGAACTGAAACGTTGAAAATACCATAGCCCTCTCCTTCTACCGATCCGTGGTACCATACCAATCGTAGTAATTAACTGGTCACCCTAGCTTGTTAAAAGCCTCGATAACCTCGTTAGATTTTTTGATTGTAGAATAACTATTTATCGAAACTTCTTATCAAAAAGAGCAGTCTTGTTCTCAAGCTTTTTCCCTGCGCTATTTTTGAACACTTACTTACTGTGATTGGTATTTATGAACTAGGAACTTTTAGTATGGACCAATTTTTGCCCCAAATCTTTGCTGTGATTCACCAAATTCCATATGGGAAAGTAACAACTTATGGAGACATCGCACGTTTTTCAGGATTTCCGGGGTATGCGCGCCATGTGGGTAAAGCGCTGGGTAACCTACCAGAAGGAAGCAAACTGCCTTGGTATCGGGTGATCAATAGTAAAGGTGAGATCTCTTTGAAAGGGGATTCGTTTGATCGCCAGAAAAAGTATTTGCAAGAAGAAGGGATTGAAGTGAGTGACGCGGGAAAAGTTAAACTCAGAATATATAAATGGCAGCCCTAGAGCTGCCACTAATCGTCTATTCAACTGACTAAATTAAGCTTAATCAAGATGCCTTAACAGTGGCATCGATTTCGAATTAACGGACACCAACCAAACGTAGGTCTGCTTGTTGCGTGTTTTCTACGTCAGTAATCACTGACTTAATGGTGTCAGTAGTGAAACGTAATTTGCCGTCAACGTGAATCGTTGCGCGCATGTTGTAACGGTGGTTAGCTTTAATCTTGTTGTTGTCGTAGCTCAGCTCGAATGCGAACGGTACTTGCTTACCGTCAGTGGTGAACTCTTGAGTCGCGATAACGGTCGATGGTGCGTCAGCCAGTGAGATGTCTTCTAGCGTAACAGTCACTACTGCATTCTCTGGCAATGCAATTCTTTCACGATAGCTTACTGTTCCTGAAATCACTTGAGTGTTCTCTGCAACCACTTCCTGAGAAGCACTGGTTTCTGATGTTGCTTGGCAACCCACAAGTAGGCCAAACGATACTAAAGACGTAATAAGAATTAGAGCCTTTTTCATATTCAATTTCTCTCAACATGTTTGCCGGACTCGGCAAATCTACTCACCAATTATAAGAGAGCTTTCATATTCTGTCTCGAAACCCTATGATTTATTGACAGATATCTGACTAAGCTGAATGATTAACACCATAATCTGACACCTATTTTACCAAGAGGCATGCTGGCGATGAGTCAACCTTTAAATGAATTACTCAATTTACTTCAGCTAGAGAAACTAGAGGAAGGCCTGTTCCGCGGGCAAAGTGAGAACCTAGGTCTGCCACAGGTATACGGCGGTCAAGTATTAGGGCAAGCGCTTTCTGCTGCTCGTTATACGGTTCAAGACGACCGCAGTGTTCACTCGTTCCACAGTTACTTTCTATTTCCCGGCGACCCTGAAAAACCCATTATTTACGATGTTGAGAACCTAAGAGATGGACGCAGCTTTAGTACACGCCGCGTGAAAGCGATTCAAAATGGCCGCCCTATTTTCTATCTTACGGCTTCTTATCATGGTGACGCACCCGGCTTTGAACACCAGAATGAAATGCCAAACATCCCAG
Organism: Vibrio sp. 10N.222.54.E6; assembly: GCF_041473955.1. Classification (NCBI taxonomy): domain Bacteria; kingdom Pseudomonadati; phylum Pseudomonadota; class Gammaproteobacteria; order Vibrionales; family Vibrionaceae; genus Vibrio; species Vibrio sp. 10N.222.54.E6. The sequence goes on from NZ_JBFRTD010000010.1 coordinate 303,018, forward strand.
GGCCAGAGAACTTTGCATCAGAAACTGAGTTAGCAAGCCACATTGCTGAATTTTTGCCTGAGAAACTGCGTAAGACTTTCTGTGGCGAAAAGCCAATTGAGATGCGCCCGGTAACAATAGTGAACCCGCTTAACCCTAAGAAAGCCGCCCCAAAACAATACCTTTGGGTGAGAGCAAATGGCGCGATGCCAGACAACCAATTGATTCACCAATACCTGCTTGCTTACGCATCGGATTGGGGGTTCTTGGTGACGGCGCTTCACCCTCACGAAGTTTCGATCATGACACCCAACTTCCAAGTGGCAACGATTGACCACTCAATCTGGTTCCACCGCCCATTCAAGATGGATGAATGGCTGCTTTATGCGATTGAAAGCCCAACGGCAGCGAACACTCGTGGCCTAGTGCGCGGCGAGATCTTTAATCAGAAAGGTGAGCTAGTAGCGACAGCAGTTCAAGAAGGTGTGATGCGTTTTACTAAATAGCGAATAAACGCTTTTTACAAGCCCCAAATATTTACGAGAAAACAAAAAGAGAGGCTAGGTTTAATACCTAGCCTCTCTTTTTAATGATGCTAACGACAAGCTGTCACGTAACAGTCCGTAATCTCTATTCAGCCTCTAGCAAGGGTTCGAATTCACCTTGTACTCGAGTTTTAATTCCATCACCAGCGTCTCGCAGTAGATTAAATGGCGATAACACCACGCCTTTCACTGCGCCCTCTGCGGCGCCCTGAGCTAACTCTTTACTTTTATCTGCCAGCAAATTCGCTTGTTCCAAAATTCCCGGAACTTCCGCTCGTAGCATTTCAGATTCGGCAACAACAGTGGGGATAGTTTGTTCGCGGTAAGATTTACTTTCAGCGAGCATCGGTGGCATCACATCAACACGGTATCGTTTTAATTCAGTCAATGTGGGCGGGATGACATCGGTTCTTACCTGCCCGACTTCCGTTCGGACATTTTTAACTTCATCTAATATCGCAGGGATTTTATTATCAACCGATGAAACGGTTTGATTCACTTTTTCGACGGTCTTTCTGACGTCTTCAACGGTATCAAACACCTGAGGAGCAAGCTCATTAACATGTTCAGCAAACGCTAATAGCTCTTCTACTTTTAGCCCTTTGGTAAGACCGGATAAATCTTCGATCACCTGCGGATAAGTATCAACGATTTCACCGACTTTATTGGTAAACGAATAGATGGTGTAACCCAAATAAAAAATGGCAACGGCCAGCACCAATTGGATAGCAGTAGATACTTTTGCAAACATGAATATTCCTTTTCTTTATCGCAGAGACGAGATCTAAACTGAGAAGATAGTTAAACTGAAACGATAGTTAACGTTTAGCTAGGTGCAGCTTATAGAGGCAATGCCGTTGTGTACTTCAATGGCTCCATCGCAAACGTCGAGGTCACATTAGAGATACCATCAATGCTATTCACCAAGCGCTTGTAGAAATCATCAAAGCACTTCATGTCTTTCACCTGAACCTTCATCATATAATCATATTCTCCAGCCATGCGATAAAACTCCATCACTTCTGGAAATTCCGATACGGTGTTTACAAAACGACCATACCACTCATGAGAATGATCACTGGTTTTCACCAATACGAACGCTGTAAAAGCAAGTTCGAGCTTTTCAGGATTCAATAACGCCACTTTTTTTTCAATAATGCCGTTTTCTTCGAGGCGTTTAAGCCTTTTCCAACAAGGTGTTGTGGTGAGATTGACCGCTTCTGAAATGTCGTTCAATGACAATGTGCTGTCTTCTTGTAACAGCCTTAATATTTTTTTATCTACGGCATCTATCACACTTTCACCAAATCGAATTTAAAGAGAATAATTTTCTACATTTTAAGCAAAACAAAGCAAATATGGCAAAGTTTTTCTCTCAAATTCTAGCTAAATTGGAAGTATACCAATTACAAAGAATTCCTACACTCGATCAGGAGAACGCTTATGTGCACTGACCATCAATGGATTAACAACGCGATTCGCAAAATTGAAGCCGACTACCAACGCTCAGCGGATACGCACCTTATCAAGCTCGAACTGCCAAGTATCGAAGGCATTGATGTTTACCTTAAAGATGAAAGCACACACCCTACAGGCTCTTTGAAACACCGTTTAGCGCGTTCTCTATTCTTATACGCTATCTGTAACGGTTGGGTTGGCCCAGAAACAACGATCATTGAATCTTCATCAGGCAGTACTGCAGTATCTGAAGCGTACTTCGCTCGCCTACTTGGCCTGCCGTTTATTGCGGTAATGCCAAAATGCACAGCGAAGAAGAAGATTGAACAGATAGAATTCTACGGTGGCCAAGCGCATCTTGTTGACCGCTCAGATGAAATTTACGATGAGTCTCGCCGTTTAGCAGAAGAATTGAATGGTCACTACATGGATCAATTTACTTACGCTGAGCGTGCAACCGACTGGCGTGGTAACAACAACATCGCGAACTCGATTTTCAATCAAATGCAGATGGAAGATCACCCAGTTCCAGCTTGGGTAGTAATGAGCCCAGGTACTGGCGGTACTTCAGCGACGATTGGCCGTTTCATTCGCTACCAACAACATGAAACTAAGCTTTGTGTTGTGGACCCTGAGAACTCTGTATTCCACGAATACTTCCAAACCGGCAATGCGAACGTGAAAGGCAGTACATTCAGCAAGATTGAAGGCATTGGTCGCCCACGAGCAGAACCAAGCTTCATTCCTGGTGTGGTTGACGAAATGCGTAAAATTCCAGATGCAGCAAGTATCGCAACGACACATTGGTTATCTGACATTCTTGGCCGCAAGGTTGGCGCATCTACGGGTACAAATATGTACGGTGTGCTTCAACTGGCAAGCGAGATGAAAGCGCGTGGAGAAACAGGGTCTATCGTGACTTTGCTATGTGATAGCGGTGAACGTTACCTAGACACTTACTTCAATGACGAGTGGGTAAATCTGAATATCGGTGACCTACAACCTTATGCAGCGAAGCTAGAAGCTTTCTCGCAAACGGGTGAACTGGCTTAAGTTCATATAAACCGATAGTTCGAAATAGAAAAGAGCCCTTGATGGGCTCTTTTTTGGTTTATTCTATTCATCAATTTCTAGCGAGAACAAATTATTCTGGCTTCTGCTTCGCTTCAAACGCCGCTAGTTGCTCAGGTGTCGCTTTTGGTTGGTGATTTTGTTTCCACTCATCGTAAGTCATGCCATATACGCGCTCACGAGCGTCATCGATATCCAAGTCTAAGCCTTGTTGTTCAGCTTCTGCTTTGTACCACTTACTAAAACAGTTACGGCAAAAGCCAGCCAAGATCATCAGGTCGATGTTTTGGACATCTTTGTTGTTGTCTAGGTGTGCTAACAGGCGACGAAAGGTTGCTGCATCCAGCTTGTCTTGTTCTTCTTGAGAAAGATCTTTGTATTTAAATTCAGCCACTTTAAGTGTCCCTTAATAGTTTTAATTTTTTAATGTGTTGAGCAGATATTGTTATACAAAAAAAGCCCGCATTTCGCTAGGAGCAAACGCAGGCTTTTCAATATTGTTACACTATTCCGTGCTCATTAAGCGTACGTGTTCATTGGCCGTGCGTGTTCATTAACCGTGCGTGTTCATTAACCGTGACTGCTTCTTCCCACGTTATCGTGGCTCAGCTCTTTATTTAGAACCGCTTCCACATGACCTGGAGAACGTGTTGAGCCAGAAATCAGTCGATACATCGCAGGGATTACGAACAGAGTAACCAAAGTTGCAAAGCCCATACCGAAGAAGATAACCGTACCCACTGCTACTCGGCTTTCATAGCCTGCGCCCGTTGAAGTAATCAATGGGATTGCACCGGCTAGTGTGGTGAACGCCGTCATCAAGATTGGACGTAAACGTCGAGCCGAAGCATCAATGATCGCCTTTTCAAACTCAATGCCACGGTCACGAAGTTGGTTAGCAAACTCTACGATCAAGATACCGTTTTTGGTTACCATACCGATCAACATAATCATACCAATCTGGCTGTATACGTTGAGACCTTGACTCATCAACACCAAGCCTAAGAAGCCACCAAAGATGCCCATAGGTACGGTGAACATCACCACCAGCGGGTTAATGAAGCTCTCAAACTGCGCCGCAAGTACCAAGTACGCCACCAACATCGCTAACGCAAACACCACGAGGATACTCGATTGGTTTTCTTTAAAATCTTTAGACTCGCCTGAGTAGCTTACTGAAATATCACCCGGTAGCTGCTCAATCGCTTGTTCATCAAGGAAATCCAAAGCATCACCCAACGTGTAACCTTCCATTAGGTTCGCTTTGATGGTCACCGATTTCTGCTTGTTGTAGTGCGACAAACGAATCGAAGACGCTACTTCTTCAATATGCGTTAGAGTATCGAGTGTCACCAATTCACCAGACTGAGTTCGCATGTAGATTTGGCTTAAGTCATTGGCATTGTTAAAACTGTTTTCATCGCCACGCAGGTAAACGTCGTACTCTTCACCACGTTCAACGAACGTCGTTTCACTCTTACCGCCCAGCATGATTTCTAACGTATCTGAAATATCCGAAACACTCACACCTAGCTCGGCTGCACGTTGCTTATCTACGGTTACCAACAGCTCTGGTGTTTTCTCAGAGTAATCGATGTCCGCACCTTCCATCATTGGAGAATCTTCAGCGGCTTGCTTTAACAGTTCGCCCCATTTCTGAAGCTCAGAGTAATCAGAGCCACCAAGTACAAATTGCACAGGCTCACTCGAACCACCACGGAAGCCTGGCATGAACGGGAACACACGCACATCAGGAATACCCGCTAAAGACTTACGCACCTCACCCAAGGCTTGTTGTGCTGTCTCTTCACGTTCGTCCCAATCTTCCAGGATCATGATAACGAAGCCCGTTTGGTCGCCCGCATTACCACCAAATGCTGGCGATTGAATGCTGAATGACTTTAAGAATCCTTGACCAAGCAGCGGCATTAGGCGTTCTTCAACGATGTCCATGTTGGCAGACATACGGTTGTAACTAGTTGCGTCGGCACCACGAACAAACGCAAAAATAACACCACGGTCTTCTTGTGGCGTCAGTTGCGACGGCACTTTTTGCATCAAACCATAACTACCGCCCATACAAGCAATAATGATGATTGGAGCTGCCCAACGCCAGTTTAGAGCACGGCGCAATACCGATTTGTATCCAGCTTCTAACTTACCAAACACACGTTCAACAAATTGATTGAAGCGATTAGGTTTCACGTTCGCTTTTAAAATCTTGCTGCCCAGAACCGGCGTCAAGGTTAATGCTATGACAGATGAGAAGATCACCGACATCGCCAACAATACCGAGAACTCAGTAAACAGAAGACCTACCATACCGTCCATAAACGAGATTGGTAGGAACACCATGACCAGTACTAGCGTGGTTGCGATTACCGCAAAGCCTACTTCACGTGTCCCTTTATAAGCCGCAAGCAATGGTGATTCACCACGTTCAATGTGGTGGAAAATATTCTCAACCACCACAATCGCATCATCGACCACCAAACCGATAGACAGGATAAGTGCCATCAAGGTGATGAGGTTGATAGAGAAGCCAAAGTAGTACGCCGCAATAAACGACGAGATTAGCGATACAGGAACGGTCACGGCTGGAATCAGCGTTGCACGCGCTTGGCCAATGAAGACGTAAAGCACGAGGATAACCAAACCACCCGTAATAAAGAGTGTGCTGTAAACCTCTGAGATCGAACGGTCGATAAAGACCGTGGAGTCATAATCAATCGCCAAGCGAGTTCCGTCAGGCAAGAACTTTTGAATCGCTTCGACTTCTTTATGGACTAAGTCAGCCACCTCAAGTGGGTTGGCATCAGACTGAGGCACAATGCCCATACTGACGTTAACAACGCCGTCACTCTTAAAGGTCGAGTTCTCGTTTTCTGCGCCAATGTAAACATCAGCTACATCTTTCAAGTAGATAGGTGTGTTATCAGAGGCACGTTTCACCACTAAGTATTCGAAATCTTTGGCTTCAGTATATGAACGAGCAGTACGAACCGACATCACAATCGCATCGTTACGCACTTCGCCACCCGGGCTTTCAATGTTCTCGTTACGTAGGGCTTGTGTAATATCAGAGGCGGTAACACCACGACCCGCCATTAACGCAGGTTTCAGCTTCACGTACATGACTTTGTACAAACCGCCAGAAATATCCACCGAGCTCACACCAGAGATCAAACTAAAGCGGTCAATCAACACACGTTCGGTGTAATCGGTTAACTGCGTTCGATCCATCTCAGTTGAGCTTAAATTGATGTAAACCGACGCTTCACCACTACCATTGTTCTTATAAACAATCGGGTCATCGGCTTCATCTGGCAACGAACGCTGAGCACGCGCTACCGCATCACGCACATCACTGACACCGGTATTGAGGTCATAACCAAGTTCAAAGGTGATGGTGATTCGTGACGATCCGTTTCGTGTCGTAGATTCGATTTCATCGATACCACTGATGCCGGATAACTGATCTTCAAGGTTGGAGGTAATTTGGCTTTCAATGATGGTGGCAGATGCACCTTCATAACGAGTACTGATCGATACCACCGGGCTTTCAATATCGGGCATTTCACGAACTGCGAGCTTATTGAAAGAGACAATACCAAACACAACCAAAAGCAGGCTCAATACAACAGCCGCTACTGGTCTCTTCACAGAAACATCAGATAACAACATTAGTTAGCACCTTCTTGTGCTGCTGTATTTCCATCAAGTTTAGCAGGGCGATTGACGGCAAGCTCTTGAACCAAAACACCGTCACGCATGTTCACGATACCTTGCACTACGATCTTCTGACCAATCTCGATGCCTTTTTCGATCACGACTTCGTTATCAAGACGAGCCCCGAGGAATACTTCGGTACGAGTCGCTTTGTTATCTTCGCCAATAACATAAACGAAACGCTTAGTGCCTGAATACTCAAGCGCTTGAACTGGAATTATTGGGGCTTCTACTGGTGGGAAGTCCATATCAGCCGCCACTAACATGCCCGGTTTTAGGTAATCATTGTTGTTATCGAAGTGGATTCGAACTCGAAGGTTCAAAGTTTCGGCGTTAATGCGAGAATCAATACCCACCACAGTACCCGTGAACTGAGTATCGCCCCACGCACTGGTGCGAGCCGTTACTGTCATACCTTTAGACAGTTTAGAAAGGTAGCGCTCTGGAATCTGAAGATCTAACTGCATCACAGACAAGTCATCTAACGTCACGAGCTCTGTACCCGATGTCACCATTTTGCCGCGGCTAAAGTCTATAAAACCGACCGTACCAGAGAAAGGTGCACTGATATGTAGATCTTTCAGGTTAGCGTTAGCGGCAGCTAGGCGAGCATTAGCGATCTCTACGTTAGTTTTCTGAGCGTCAATTTCAGTTTGAGTGATCGCGTTACGTTTCACTAGTCGTTGAAATTCCGCAAGCTTACGCTTTTCATCTTTTAAATATGCTTGTGCTTCTGCAACTGCTGCTTTTGCTTTGTCGTCATCGAGTTGAACCAACATCTGCCCTTTGGTGACATCTTGATTGGCTTTGATGTTAATAGAGTTCACTCTGCCAGCCACTTCAGAAGTGATCATTACAGATTGCTCGGCTTCCAACTTACCGACCAAAGAAAGAGACTGGCTAACTTTGTGAATATCAACTTGCTCGGTAACAACAGTGACCGTGCTAGGGCCCATACGTTTAGCTAGTGCGGCTGGAGACGCCATAATGATAGACAAGCTAAGCAGGGTTAAAACAGTTTTATGCTTCATAATAATGGTCTGCAAGTAAGGTTTATACCAATCACAGTAGGTAAGTGGTCAGAAATAGCGCAGGGAAAAGACTTGAGAACAAGGCAGCTCTTTTCAACAGATAGTTTCGATAAGTAGTTATTCTACAATCAAAATTGTTGACGCTGTTCTCGAGTATTTTAACAAGCTAGAATGACAAATTACTTACTACGATTGGTATTATTATCTATAAATGAAATTAACCGTATTCTATCAACTGATGAATGCTGTAACGTCAAGAAGTGTAAATCTAAGTTAAATTCAATTGACGTTTCATGACTAATGACACGAACCAAACACGAAACATAAAGCTAATTACCTCAAGGTGTTACCTATCAGTACGTAAATCTTAATACAGATGTTCACTTCACGAGCAATATGCGTACTTTTCGCCATCTTTGCCCAAAAAGGCAGCATTTAACACAAAACCATAAGAAAAACCCTTTACAGGTTTAACGTGTTTGCTATGATGCGCTCCGCACTTGAGAGATGCGTTGGGAAAAACATCTCTTTAGCCTATCCATTATGAGTTAGGAAAAACACCCTGGAGGGGTTCCCGAGTGGCCAAAGGGAGCAGACTGTAAATCTGCCGGCACTGCCTTCGATGGTTCGAATCCGTCTCCCTCCACCATATTCTTCTTACCTCTTTCGAGAGTTAAGAGAACAACCTGATTGATGGGCTTATGGGAAAACATCAATTTAGGCTTACTTTGTGAAAAGTAAGACACACCCTGGAGGGGTTCCCGAGTGGCCAAAGGGAGCAGACTGTAAATCTGCCGGCACTGCCTTCGATGGTTCGAATCCGTCTCCCTCCACCATATTCTTCTTACCTCTT
>NZ_JBFRTD010000010.1:312523-385502 GCF_041473955.1 Vibrio sp. 10N.222.54.E6
ATTTAGGCTTACTTTGTGAAGAGTAAGACACACCCTGGAGGGGTTCCCGAGTGGCCAAAGGGAGCAGACTGTAAATCTGCCGGCACTGCCTTCGATGGTTCGAATCCGTCTCCCTCCACCATATTCTCCTTAATTGGAAAATCGAAAAGCCAACTCATTGAGTTGGCTTTTTTCGTTTCTGAGCTCTGTATCCTTCTAAACGTGTCTTTCTAAACTTATCTTTCTAAACACGGTCCTCAACTTACACCAACCCAATACTGCAAAAAAGACTAAGCGAACTAGCCTATTCAAACATCAGTGATCCCACACTTCAACATGACGCTCACAAACCAGATAAGCAACGCAGCCTAAGCAATTGGTCGATACATGTTCTTTGTCGGTTCACCACGTGTTAGTCATATTGGCATTGTCCCGTGAGTCTAAAACTCTTCTCCCCCACCCAAAAAAAGCTCAAAGCCAATTTCCCTGCTGCGACTTATAGATACATATCATTAGACGCAAAAAAGCCCTGATGATTTCTCAGCAGGGGCTTTATATTATTTGGTGTCATTCCGAATAACTACATCCTATTGATGTTTAGTTAAATCCTGGAATTAACCTTGAATACCAACAATTAACCAAGGTGCATTTTGAGTCGTTAGGTCACGCTCTAAGTGCCAGATATCAGTGATATCTTCTTCAATGCCGTCTGCGGTGTCACGGTAGCGACCGCTAAACTGAAGGCTTAGCTGTGCTTTACTACCATCGTGATCTGCGCGAACGATTTCAGCATCAACGTACATTACGTCTGTGTGCTGATCACCGTCTAGCTTGTTACGCTCAGCTTTTAGGTCTTCAAATAGGCTTGGAGATACGTATTCTTCAATCGTATTTAGCTCGTTGTGATTCCATGCACCTTGCAGTGTACGGTAGTGCTCACGAGAACCGTTGATGAATGCCGCTTGATCAAAACCTGGTGGGTAGTTATGTGGAACATCGCTTTGTGCACCAAAACCGAAACAACCAGCGCTATTTTGCGAATGAGGTTGTGATTGAGGCTGTGCTTGCTCGAAGTTATGAACATTTGGTTGTTGCTTAGGTTGTTCAAACTTGTTCTGACCCATGCCGCCGAATGCTGGCTGTTGGCCACGTGCATTCTGCTGATTCATTGAGCCCTGCTTCGCGCCCAACATTCCGCGTAGGAATTTAAATGCTAGGAAAGCAATCAGACCCATGATTAAAATATCCATGAACTGGATACCTTCAAATGCGCCACCAAAGAATGCAGCTAAAAGACCACCAGCAAGTAAACCACCTAGCAGACCGCCCATAAGGCCTTTCTTGCTAGAGTTAGCTGCTGCTGTTTTCTTGCCCGTTTGATCTTGTCGGATCGAATTTGTGTTTTGTTGTTTTGGTGCTGGAGCCGTTTTAAAGCTTTTGCCAAATGACTTACCACCACCAAACTTTTTCGCTTCCGCGATTGGCGTCACCGCGACTGTTACCAACAGGATCGCGACTAGTGAGAAAAATCGTTTCATTATTATCCTTTATAGGTTTTTTTATCTTTCGACACCTTAATCATACTCGTTAACAAAGAACAATGAAATATTCACGACGTTTACACATGTATCATAATATTGCGGCTATTAATTGATTACTAAACTAGCGAAGGGATTGACGGCACTCTGGGGCAGCATTAAAATATTGAACGATGTTCATTTAATAGAAAGTACTCATGGCAAGACGAAACGATCATACTCGCGAACAATTAGTGCAATTAACCTTAAAGACGGTAACCGACTTCTTAGAAGAGCACTCTTATCACGAGCTAAGTCTACGTAAAATTGCCAATATGATTGGTTATGTCCCTAGCACCTTGGTGAATGTATTTGGTAACTACAACCTACTCCTTTTACACGTTGTTGCTCAAACATTAGATGAACTGTCGTCCCAATCTGCTTCTGCGGTTGAACAATCGAGCAACCCTCAACAGGCTCTTTTCAATCTTGCATACTGCTATCACGATTTTGCACAAAAACACCCTCACCGTTGGCAGCTTATCTTTGAGCACAACATGAATGGTGAAAACCTTCCTGAATGGCAATCGAACCGTATTGATAGAATGACAGGTATGTTAGAGCAATTGCTGGTAGCTATTGCGCCTGAACACACAGAAAGCGAAGTCATTAAAGCCAGCCGTGTATTATGGTCTGGAGTACATGGAATTACTCTACTTAGCGTTGATGATAAATTTTTCGCCTCTGAACCTATCGATGGTAAAGAGTTGATCAATAACCTAATCTCAAACTACTTAACCAACTGGTAATCATCCAAGGAAAGACAATGAACAACAGCAGCCAATCTTCGCTGTTAACGCAAAAAAGGTTCCTACCCTACTTTATTACTCAATTTCTAGGCGCCTTTAATGACAACATATTCAAAAATGTTCTGTTACTGTTTGTTGCTTTCGCAAGCGTAGATACGCTGCCTATTTCCAGCAATCTATTCATTAATTTGGCCGCTGGTCTTTTTATTCTGCCCTTCTTCCTGTTTTCTGCTTTGGCTGGTGTACTGGCTGACAAATACGAAAAATCTTGGTTTATACGTAAAGTTAAGCTCCTTGAAGTGGCGATCATGTCATTGGGCGCGATCGGGTTTATCTACGAAAGCTACGGGATACTACTCCTACTTCTGTTCCTAATGGGAACGCAAAGTGCCTTCTTTGGCCCGGTGAAATACGCACTGCTTCCACAACAGTTAGAAACAAAAGAGCTGGTATCCGGCAACGCTTTAGTCGAAACCGGCACATTCTTAGCCATCCTTATTGGTACTCTAGGTGCCGGTATTATTGCATCTGAAGAAAGCGCGAAGCTCATTGCTGCGGTATGTATTGTTTCTTTCGCCGTGCTTGGCTATGTATCAAGCTGCTTTATTCCACAAGCGCCAAGTAACGCACCAGATCTGAAAGTGAAGTGGCAGCCAGTAAAGCTAACCCGCGCGACACTGGCGATTGCAAAAAAAGATCGCCCAACGTTTCAAGCACTGATGTCTATCAGCTGGTTCTGGTTCCTTGGCGCTGCTTACCTAACTCAGTTTCCAAACTTCACAAAGCTCCACTTGAACGGCACTGAAAGCTCGGTTGCCTTTTTGTTAGCTCTTTTCTCGGTCGGTATTGCTATAGGTTCTTTGGCTTGTGATAAGTTGTCAAATCACAGAATTGAAATCGGAATCGTACCAATGGGTAGCCTAGGTATGTCGATTTTTGGGCTATTGATGGCGATATCCATTCCTGAGTCCTTGCCTGAATTTACCTCTTTCCATCAATTCGTGACGTATTCAGAGCTGTGGCCGCTGTTTGCTTATCTTCTGCTATTGGGTATCTCTGGCGGTATCTTCATTGTTCCTCTGTATTCTCTGATGCAGTTACGAGCGAAACCAGATGAACGCGCTCAAGTGATTGCCGGGCTCAACATCTACAATTCACTATTCATGGTGGGAAGCGCCGTTTTAGGTATTGTTTGCCTGAGTGTTCTCGATCTTTCTATTCCACAACTATTTGTGTTGCTCGCGATAGGGAATACTTTGGTTATGCTGTACCTGTTTTATCAGGTGCCTATCTACGCTTTCCGTTTCTTTACATGGGTGGTCACTCACACCATGTACCGAGTTAAGCACAAGAACTTACACCATCTTCCAGAGAATGGCGGCGCACTGATCGTTTGCAACCATGTGAGTTATATGGATGCACTGCTTCTGAGTGCGGTTTGCCCTCGCTTGATTCGGTTTGTGATGGAAGAGGATTACGCCAAGCTGCCTCCACTACGTCGATTCTTAAAAAGAGCAGGAGTTATTCCAATCTCCGCAACCAACCGAAACTCGATTAGAAACGCTTTCAAAGAAGTTGAACGAGCCCTAGATGAAGGGCACATCGTCTGTATTTTCCCTGAAGGCAAGCTAACCGCTGATGGCGAAGTAGCCGAATTCATGCGTGGCATGGAGCTGATTATCAAACGATCTCCTGTACCTGTGATTCCAATGGCACTTAAAGGGTTATGGGGCAGTTACTTCAGTCGTTATAAAGGTCAAGCTTTCAAGGGGCTACCTACCCGTTTCAGGGCCAAGTTAGAGATAGAAGCTGCCGAACCTATGCTAGCCAAAGAAGCTTCATGCGACACGCTTCGACAGTCAGTCTCTGATCTTCGCGGCTCAATACGCTAAATAACCAAGCCTTTATTCATATCAGCTGAACAAACGTTTAGTTTTACTTAACGTTTGTTCAATTCATTTAGACTTACTTACCATTGCGTTAAGCGTATAGTCTTCCACTACGCTGCCAATACTAGACGCGACGAATTAAATATAATGAATCTAAAAAAGTCTGTTCCATTTTATCTTGCTGCTCTGTTTTGCTTAACCCCATGGGTGAGTTCACCGACGGCACTCGTGATCGGTTTCCTTCTTGCGAGCTTAGGTTTAGTCCCTGAGCATCTAGAAGTAGGCAAACTCACCAAGAAGCTACTGGCCTACTCGATTGTCGGCTTAGGCTTTGGCATTCAGTTTGAGAAAGCATTAGCGGTAACAGGCGATGGTATTGGCCTCATTGTAACGACGATTATTGGTACCTTGGTCATTGGTTGGTTCTTGGCAAAACGCATGGGATTAGATCGCACCACGGGTTACCTTATCTCTTCTGGTACCGCAATTTGTGGTGGTAGCGCTATTGCCGCCGTAGCACCGGCCATCAAAGCCGATGATGAACAGATTGGCTTAGCGTTAGCCACTGTATTTGTGTTGAACTCGGTCGCCCTTTTCTTGTTCCCAATGATTGGCCATGCACTAGAGTTAAGCCAACAAACTTTCGGAACATGGGCTGCAATCGCGATTCACGATACATCGTCTGTAGTAGGCGCAGCATCAGCATATGGCGAAGAAGCACTGACCACAGCAACCACATTGAAGCTCGCTCGCGCACTTTGGATTATCCCAATCGCGTTAGTCAGTGCGATGATCTTCAAGAACGATCAAAAGAAGATTACGATTCCTTACTTCATTTTCTTCTATTGCGCTGCTATTGCTGTTAGTGACTTATTGCCACAATTTGAGATGGTCTATCAAGGTATCTTTGATGTGTCTAAGCGTGCATTGGTGGTGTGTCTATTCTTGATTGGTTGCGGTATTTCAGTTGAGAAGCTTAAAGCTGCTGGGCCGAAGCCATTGATGTTTGGTATTACAATGTGGACGATGATTTCGACAGGCTCATTAGCGTGGTTAACTCTCGCATAATACGCCTAATTACACCCAATACGTAAAGAAGCACTGTAGATTGGTTAATGTATTAACCAGACACTCAGATTAACGAGCAACAAAACAAAAAGGCAAAGCTCTAATGGGCTTTGCCCCTATCGTTTGTAGTAAAGATATTCTTTGTTACAACAATCACGAATCAAACAGGGGCTTATCACTCTTCTTGCTCTCTCTTTTCATTAAAACAAGTACCACAACCAGCACAAATGCAGTAAGTTCAGCCAATGAACGAGTCAGTCCTGACGAAACGAGCGCTTGGCCTATCTGCAGCAAAACCGCAATGATGAGGGCGACTTTCATAATAAGACCTTATTCTATAATCCGTTATTTATAGAGCTTATTATGATGGATGGTTATAAAGATAATAAATTCTGTTTTGAACTATCTAATTGCTAAATTAACTAACCTAGCGTAACTGCCCCTCTAGCCACTTAATAAACGTTCTTACCTTAGGTCGCTTTTCAGTGCCTAACGGACAGATCAATTCGTATCCTTTATCAGTATCCATACTTGGATAAGGCGTTATGAGCTCACCAGTCTCAATGTACGGCTTAACAAAATGATAACGCCCCATTGCCACACCGATATTATGCAGAGCACTCTGCACGCCCATGTCTCGGTGGCTCACACAATAAAACTGCTCAAACAGATTTACATCGAGTTGATTGTGCTTAATCCAACGCTGCCACACATCAGAGCCTAGCGCATGAATGAAATTAATCCGGTGTAACGACTCTAAACCATCATCAAAGATATCGTGTTCAGCGGCATAACTCGGTGTACATACCGGAATATACTTTTCACCAAACAGACGCTGGCGATGCATATCTTTTAGATCTTCAGCACCATAGTAAATAGCGACATCGAGGTGATTTTGATGAAAGTCTTGCTCTTCTTGAGAGAAAATATTGAGGTTGAACTTTGGGTATCGCTGTTTGAAATCAGCTAGCCTTGGTAGCAACCAACTGTTAGCAAAGGCAGGACTGGTACCGATATTTATCTGACCGTACAAGTCGGTGTTGGTAATGTCTTCGATCTCACCAAAAATAGAGCTCAACGACTTGGATAACGTGCGTTGAAAGCGTTGCCCTTCTTCGGTCAATTCCAGTTTACGAGTGCCTCGCACAAACAAGTTAAATCCGAGTTCACCTTCCAACACTTTGATTCGATGGCTAACGGCTCCCTGAGTCAAATGCAACTTTTTCGCGGCTAACGTAAAGCTCATTTTCTCGGCAGCAACATTAAAAGTATGAAGATTTCTAAGTAAAGATTGATGGTTAGCCATACGAACTCATGCATTAAAAATTTTAATTCATAGTACTACCCGTTTCGTTTGTTTGCATTAAGAAATAAGTCTCTAATAGCCGCAGTTACTTAAAACCCTGCTTCGATCAATATTTAACTCCATACGTTGACGAGCAGAAACATTAAAAAAATTAATTACAAACTTAGGGGCACGTATGAATATACTTGGGTATATGCAAAAAGTAGGTAAGGCATTGATGGTTCCCGTAGCCACACTGCCAGCTGCAGCAATCCTTATGGGGATCGGCTACTGGTTGGATCCTGTTGGTTGGGGTTCAGAGAGTATTCTGGCCGCATTTTTGATCAAATCAGGTGGTGCGATCATCGACAACATGGCGGTTCTGTTCGCGGTGGGTGTCGCATTTGGTTTAAGCCGTGATAAGAATGGTTCTGCGGCACTGTCCGGTTTTGTGATGTTCCTTGTCGTGACCACTCTACTGGCTCCAGGCTCAGTTGCTCAATTAATGGATGTTGAGTTAAGTGAAGTACCAGCAGCATTTGGCAAAATCAGCAATCAATTCGTGGGTATTATTGTCGGTATTATCTCCGCTGAAATCTATAACCGCTACTCCACCGTTGATCTTCCTCAAGCTTTAGCTTTCTTCAGCGGTAAGCGTTTGGTTCCTATCCTTACCTCAATCGCAGGTATGGCGCTTTCTTTTACCCTTCTTTACATCTGGCCTGCTGTTTACGATGCTCTGATCGTTCTAGGAATTAAACTAGAAAGCATGGGCGCAGTTGGTGCCGGTCTGTTTGGATTCTTCAACCGTTTGTTCCTATCAGTCGGCATGCACCACGCCCTTTATCCTGTGTTCTGGTTCGACGTTGTGGGTATTAACGATATTCCAAACTTCCTCGGCGGTGCACAATCTATCGCTAACGGTACGGGTATTCCGGGTAAAACTGGCATGTACCAAGCAGGCTTCTTCCCTATCATGATGTTTGGTTTACCAGCAGCAGCATTGGCGATGTACCACTGCGCTGACGCGAAAAAACAAGAACCAAGTATTCGCAATCATGCTTGCCGCAGCAATGGCTTCGTTCTTCACAGGCATCACTGAGCCTCTAGAGTTCAGCTTTATGTTTCTAGCACCTGTATTGTTCCTAGTGCACGCTGTGTTAACAGGTCTGTCGCTTTACATTGCAGCAAGCATGGAATGGATGGCAGGTTTTGGCTTCTCTGCAGGCTTTGTTGACTTGGTGCTATCAAGCCAAAACCCGTTAGCGACTAACTGGTACATGTTATTAGTTCAAGGTGTAGTGTTCTTCGCGCTTTACTACGGTATTTTCCGTTTCGCTATCATCAAGTTTAATCTACGTACTCCGGGTCGCGGTGAAGAGATGGAAGCAGAAGGCGAGACAAAATCTCCAGAAGCGTTAGTTAGCCTAACCAACAACTACATCGAAGCTATTGGTGGTGCAGACAACATTCTAGAAGTGGACAACTGTATTACTCGCTTACGCTTAACAGTAAAAGACTCGTCAGTAGCAGACAGTGACAAACTGAAAAAACTAGGTGCTGCAGGCGTCGTGCCTATTGGAAAAGGTGGCCTACAAGTCATTATCGGTTTAGGTAAGGTAGATAAGGTTGCTGAACAAATGAAGAAGGCACTCGCTTAAGCTAAACAGCCAGATGCAAAGATAAAAGCCTTAATGACCAGATAGAATATTAAGAATTTGTGATGGTTTCACCACCATCACAACCCCCTGAAGCGCAATTACGACTAGTCACCGTGTATTGCGCTTCGTTTTATTGTTCTCAGCTCTATTTAGAACGTATCTGCTGTAACCATTGTGCCAACCCTGCGCGTGAAACCTTAATACCTAGCTGTTCTTGATGAGGCATTCGATAGTACTCGACAGGAAATTTGAACCGTTCAAGACGGCCATTTAATTGCTCGGCAAACCATTCTTTGGTTGGTAACTCCGTACAATCCACAATAGCGACAGGTCGAAACCCGAACTCATCATCTTCAATTGGAACGATAAACGCCTGATTGATTAAAGATAACTGATTCAGTGCTCGTTCAATTTCTTCACAGTGGATATTCTCTCCCCCAGAAATAAACTGATTATCAGCGCGACCAATAATCGACACTTGTTCGCCATCCCATTCGCCGAGATCTTTACTGTCGAACCAACCGTTCTCATCCACCAACGGTGTTAACTCGCCCTGATAGTAATAACCTGAAGCAAGCGTATTACCGCCAATAAAGATACGTTGGTCTTCAATTTTTAACTGGCGTTGGTCGAGAACAAAACCTGCAGTATTACTAGAATCGACTGGCTTCGCGGTCACTGTTGAAGCCGCTTCTGTCATGCCGTATCCAAGCCAAGTTTCAATGCCCATTTGTTGAGCTTCAAACCCTAGCGCTTCTGGGATATGGCTACCGCCTAAAAGCACATGAGTTAAAGTAAGTGCTTGCTTACTCTGCAATAACCTATGTAGTTGAGTCGCCACTAAAGAGGCATGACTGCAACCTTCGATGTCTGACTCAAGCTTACCTGACCCTATTTTGATGCAGCCACCAGCCGCCAACCAACGATGGACAATCGCCAATCCCGACACATGGTACATCGGTAAACTCAGTAACCATGTGTCAGCTTGTTCAAAGTTGAAAACATCTAGTAACCCCTGAGCTGAACATAAGTGTTGCTGCAACGTGTGAGCCACCGCTTTCGGGTTTCCGGTAGAGCCAGAAGTGAATACGATGCTTGCAAGGTTTTGAGGATTGAAGCTGGAGTCTTGAGATGTCGTTATCCGATTATCATCACCATCGACCTTCACTTCATTTAAGCAAGACAAGGTCACCAACTGAGTATTTAAATCAACAGTCTCTGATTGCTCTATCCCGCTACTGTCCAAAAGCCAAAGGTAGCTTTGTTGACCCGCTTGATATAAGGAATCGAGCTTTTTCTTCAGGCGTAAGCGAGGTTGAGGCATGGTTAAAGCGCAAATAACACCCAAATTAAGTGCGGCAAGATAAGCAGAAATCACTTCAGCTTGATTCTTACCAACAATCGTCAGTACATCACCTTCAGATAGACCTTGATGAGATAGCTGTTGTTGGTACTCACTCACTAGCACAGACACTTGCTGCCAAGTATAAGTGTGGTGAGTAGTCACTAACGCTGTCTGATGTGGGTTTTGCTGCGCCCACTGTACCCAAAGCGGGTGATGATTAGATTGTGGGCGCATCATAAGATAACCAAGTTATAGATTGAAAACGGTCTAAGCCAATCGAACGATCAGCTTAAGAAGACCAAATCAATTGTTGCTGTTCAAGAGTAGAAACCGGAAGCTGACAACCCGGCCAAGAGACTTCGAGTTGTTGTTGATACAAACCAATAGTATCAAGCCCCGGCACTTCATTAGGTAAGTATTGTTGTGCTAATCGAGCAATCTGAGTTAAGCCAAGGCTAGACTCTATGCTTGAGCTTAGTACTGGTTTGATACCGAGTTGTTGTGCACGCTCAATGATTGCCACACAACGCGCTACAGAACCAATAAGAGTTGGCTTGATCACAACAGCTTTAACACCTGTGAGGTCGCTAAGATCAAACTCTGGACTACGCACCGCTTCTTGCAATGTTTCGTCCCACGCAATCGCTACGCCATGGTCAATGGCAAATGCCAAGCTGTCTTCTGGTTTTTGGCAAGGCTCTTCAATAAAGCTAATACGCTGACGCAGTGACGGCGAAATGTACTTAATGAACTGCTTCGCTTTCTCTGGCTTCCAAGCACGGTTAGCATCAAGTCTTAGGGTCAAATCAGGGATCGACTCAAGAAATAAGCTAACCAACATGCCATCGCGAATCGCTTCGTAGAGACCGACTTTCACTTTCGCGACCTTCTCGCCTTTCATCTCATTCAGCACAGGGATCAGTTCATCTGGGTCTCCTGTACACAACGGCGCGGCTTGGTAGTTACCTTCAGCATTGAGTTCGCCTCGTAATTCCAACATCGCCATCGAAAAGCCAAACGCAACAGAAGGATATAGCTCATCAAAAGGCGTTTGAGGGTTATTGTGGCTCCAAAGCTCTAATTCGTGTTGAAGCTGAATGCCAGCTTGTTCGGCATTTTCTTGGCTAAAACCTGGCAAAGGTGCGACTTCGCCAAAACCAGTTTTACCATCACACTCTAGTTGGATGATATAGCCAACGCGTTCGTTCAACTTATTGTCACGAAGAATCACACCACTATCCATAGGCAATTGATAACGGTAGAGTTTAGCGTGACGCTGAGAATTCACTGAGTTCATAAAGTTTCCTAAAAAACGGGGAACATCAAAACAAAACGAGCCGCTATTAGCGACTCACTTTAAAGAAGAGAAAGACTATGGGTTACGCGGAAATTTGTCGAAATCAGGTCGACGCTTCTCGTTGAATGCGTTTCGGCCTTCTTGGCCTTCTTCTGTCATGTAGAACATCATGGTTGCGTTACCCGCCAACTCTTGTAGGCCGGCTTGGCCATCACAGTCTGCGTTTAGTGCAGCTTTCAAGCAACGCAGCGCCATTGGGCTATGTTGAAGCACTTCACGACACCAACGAACGGTTTCTTTTTCTAGGTCGGCAACAGGCACTACGGTGTTTACCAGGCCCATGTCCAATGCTTCTTTAGCATCGTAGAAACGACACAAGAACCAAATTT
This sequence comes from Vibrio sp. 10N.222.54.E6, assembly GCF_041473955.1. NCBI lineage: Bacteria > Pseudomonadati > Pseudomonadota > Gammaproteobacteria > Vibrionales > Vibrionaceae > Vibrio > Vibrio sp. 10N.222.54.E6. The sequence continues at coordinate 323,763 of NZ_JBFRTD010000010.1, forward strand.
CACGTGCTTTCTTCTGACCAACGATACGAGCCATGTAAGAAGCACCCCAACCGCCATCGAATGAACCTACTTTAGGACCCGTCTGACCGAACTGAGCGTTTTCAGCTGCGATAGTAAGGTCTGCCATCATGTGAAGTACATGACCGCCACCGACTGCCCACCCCGATACCGCTGCGATAACGGGTTTTGGACAAGTACGAATTTGACGTTGGAAATCAAGCACGTTCAGGTGATGTGTACCTGAATCATCTTGATAACCGCCGTAATCACCACGGATACTTTGGTCACCACCAGAACAGAACGCCTTCTCACCAAGACCCGTCAAAATGATTACGCCAACCTTCTCGTCATAACGAGCATCAGCCAATGCATTGATCATCTCTTTTACGGTTTGTGGACGGAACGCATTGTGGACTTGAGGACGAGCAATCGTGATTTTCGCAATACCGTCGTCAGACTTGTGGTACTGAATATCTTCAAATTGACTGCTTTCATCGCGCCAGTTAACTGCTGCGTAAAGTTCTTCTTCTGTGATGCCTACTGTTTTAGCCATGGTGATTCCCATTGTTCTATTAGAGACCACGACTAACGAATAGTCGTGACGGTGTTGCTCTGCTTTTGATAGTGCTTGATACGAGAGAACCGCTCAGTCAGTTTAGCGGCGACTGGCGATACATTGGATGATCAGGTTGGAAAACAACTCTGGTTGCTCAAAATGAACATTATGACCAGCGTAATCAACCTGACTATATTCAAAGCCACTATTCTCAGCTAGCTCCATGAATTTACGATCTTTTTCACCACACACATAATGCAATTGATGCTCATGAGATTTCAATGTGGCACGTAAATCCGGTTGCTTAGCTAACGAAGTAGATAACAACATATTTGCTACGGATACTCCAAGGTTACCACTACGCTTTATGACCAAAGTTTGTCTTTGCTCATGATTTAGTGAAGAAAAGACGCTTTGTTGATACCAATCGTCTAAAACATCTTCAATCGACTGCTGCGCAAAACGGACAGCCCATTGCGTATCATGTACTAACCTTTGTGCTCGTTCTTCATCACGCTCCAGACCAAAGTTGCCACCTTCAATAATGACTTTCTTAAGATTGAGCGTTTCGAAGCAAGGGCTTGTCACCCCATACATGGCAAGCCTACCACCCATAGAGTAGCCAATCACCACGATAGGATAATCCGCAGGAAGATCGTTGAGCGCAAGTTGAGAAGTGATGCACTGAACGATTTTCTTGCAGCAATGATCAAAGCCTACCGGATCGATAAAGCGACTTTGTCCGTGCCCGGGCAAATCTATGCAAAGACGAGGAAACTCCTCTAGATATGGATGACATGCGCTCCAATCATCCCCGCTTCCGAGTAAACCATGTAGAAAAACAAGCAAAGGTTTGTCAGAAGATTCTTGTACAGCTGGGTAATAATTGGAGTAAAGCATGTTAAGTCCTTAGGCTAATGCCTCGATGAGCATTGCACTGAATTGTTTCAACAAAGTAGCCGCTTGTTCGGGAGGCGTCTTAACTTCAACGAGCAAGGTGCCCTGACCCTGCTCGAAATGTTGTTCGATAATAGTTTGGTAGCCGTTCAAGGTTTCTGGCGCAGCATAACCAAGCTGGAATTGCGCAGCGGCATGTTCAAAACCGAAACCATGGGGCATTTGATATAGAGATTGTTTTTGTTGCTCAGGAACAGGCAACAAGTCAAAGATCGCACCGCCATCATTGTTGCTCACAACAATCACCATCGGCGTTATATTGTGAGTAAGCAGGGCCAGTGAGTTGAGGTCGTACAACAAAGAGGTATCACCGAGCAACATCAATAAAGGGTTTTGATTAGCTTTCACCACGCCCGCAGCCGTCGCCACCAAGCCATCAATGCCCGATGCACCACGATTACTGTAAACTTGATTCGCAGATATTGATGACAGCATATCCACCAGCCTTACCATCAAGCTGTTTCCCACAAACAACTCTCTGTCTTTAAGTCTAGTCGACAAGTCAACTGCAACGCTCAACTCGGTCAGTTGGTCATTATTGGATATTTGTGCCAATGCCAATTGTTGAACCGTATTCGCGATTTCGACCAAAGGTGCAGCCCAACCTGCATGTTGACCTAACAAGGTAGGTAAATGCTGTTCTGACACCCATGACTCGATATCAGCAACGATATGGGTTTGAGGCAGATGATCTTGGTTGATTCGGTGCGTATCTGGTGACACAACAATGTATTGTGACGAGCAGAATGATGAAGCTTGCGACTTTATCCAATGATTAAGGCGCTTAGAAACAACACGCTCACCGAACTGAAGGATGAAATCACATTGATTGAGTTGCGCTTTAGCTACGTCACTCTGCATCCACAGATCATAATGCTTCCAATCACTTGTGACACCTGATTGAGGATCGCAAAAAACTGGCCAGCCTAATGCAGTGGCAAACTGCTGAGCTTTTGTCGCTTGTTCAATATCGAGCGAACCGAGAATAACCACACCCTTACGTCCAAGATACTCACCTGGAGCAATCGGTTGTGTATTCACTTGATTAGGTAAAAACGTTTGGCTGTAACAACCTGTTCCCGATTTCCACCCAGAGATACTGGATGTGTACTGTGCATACATTTCAGCGCTACTTGTTGAATACAAAGGCTCAGGAAATGGACAGTTGATATGAATCGCACCGCCAACACTTTGTTGGTTCGCAAGTACGCTATCAACCGATGTCAGAAGCCAATTCAAAGAAGTCTGTGTTGTTGGGCTGGGCAGATTTAAAGAGCTTTCAACATGAGACGAAAAGATACCCTGTTGCTGAATTGCTTGATTCGCCCCACAACCAACCAAGTCTATTGGTCGATCAGACGTCAGCAAGATCAGCTTCTCTCGTGTCAAACCCGATTCAGCCGTCGCAGGAAGAAGGTTCGCAACGGCTGTACCAGAGGTAACAATCACGGCAACTGGCTTATCACTCGCTTTAGCTAAACCTAGAGCAAAAAAACCGAGACCACGCTCGTCAAAGTGCGTGTGTAAAGTTAACTTTGGATTGGCTTCGGCTTCGAGTGTCAATGGTGTTGAGCGAGAACCCGGTGCAACACAAACATGTTCAATACCGCTGCGTGCAAGCTCCTCCAGTAACGTCTTACACCAAACTCTATTTAATACGGCTTGGTCATGATTCATGATGCGACACCCAGTAATGGATGGTCTGAAATTAGGCTGAGCAGAGTCGACATTTTCTTATTCAACTCTTGCCACTCATGTTCAGCAACCGATCCCGGTACGATCCCGGCACCCGCAAACAGTTGTACTTGATCGTTTACAATCAAGGCACTTCGAATCGCGACACAGAATTCAGCGCGTTGATGGCTAATATAGCCAACAGAGCCTGCATACCACCCTCGAGCAAACGGTTCGTGTTCAAGAATGAAATCCATCGCCTCTTTACGCGGTAAACCAGCCACCGCAGCCGTCGGCTGTAATGCAGCAAGCAACTGTACACCGTTAACGCCATTGTTAAGCTGGGCGTGGATATTACGCTTAAGATGCTGCACCTTACGCAAGCGCACAAGACGCGTATCCTTTTCAACATGAACCGTTTGAGAATGAGGAGTGAGGCGCTCAATGATGTCGTCAACCACATACTGGTTCTCATTGAGGTTTTTAGTGTCTTGTGAAAGCCAGTTTGCTAGTTCCATATCCTCGGTCGAGTTTTCTCCTCGGCCAATGGTTCCTGCAAGCGCTTCCGTATCAAGCTCACTACCATATCGGCTATATAAGCGCTCAGGCGTCGAACCAATGAAACTGTGTTTAGAGTCCAGTACCAACATAAAGTGGAAACTGTGATGATTTTGCAAATAGCTGGCTTTAAGCAACTGAGCCGCGCAGATTGGCGCATCCAATTGCAATGTGGTTTTACGCGCTAAAACGACTTTCTTGTACTCTTCGTCGCTAATGCCTTTCAGCACTTTATCGACAAGGTTGCCCCACAGCTCTCGTTCTGGAACGTGGTTAATCTGCTCAATGTGCGCTGACAAAGGGGCCAATATCGCCGCTTCGACAGAAAGCTTATTTAGAGCATTAATAGAAGCAACGCGATCAGGAGATAAGTTGACGGCTAACGACCAAGTCTTGTCAAAGCGGATCAGTTCAACCTGAGGAAGGAAGAAAAACGATTCCATGCAACGACGGTTTTTTGCGGTGTGCCCGTCAAACGAGCGCCCACCCCAGATTCGTTGGTCTTCACCAAGAATTGCGTACGCGGGAGCGGGATCAGAAAAAGTATGTAATTGCCCGAGCGCAACGACCTCTTCACGAGTATCACGTGACTGCCAATAAAACTTAGGAAAGAGTGGTTGAGCATGAAGCCATTCAATAAATGCAAACGATGGTTTTTGCGTTAGAACTTCAACACAACGCACTTCGCTTGCTTGGGCATTTTGTACTCGCTCAATCAAAGCGGAGACAGTTTGCTGGAAATGTGACAAATCGACCTCGTTCACATCTAAATTATTATTATATTAGTTTGATACTTTATGGGCAGCACCAACTTAGATCAAGAATGTACGATATCTTTCGAACATTCGTGTGATTTTAAGCGATCCCGCCTCTTTATTCATCTTAGCCAACAACAAACAAGCGATTAATTAAAATTTAGAAAAGAGTGACAACAAAAAGACCAAACGTGACACTGAAATACGACATTCATCAGATTTTTATTCTATCAAACCCCGTTTTGCGGTACTTTAATAAAGTATTTAAATTAATTTCAGGAAATCGGCAATGCAAAATATCGGGATGTCGTCAAAACTCAACAGCGTATGCTACGAAATCAGGGGGCCTGTACTCAAACATGCTAAGCGCATGGAAGAAGAAGGGCATAAAATACTGAAGCTTAATATCGGTAACCCCGCCCCATTTGGTTTTGACGCCCCTGATGAAATCCTTGTTGATGTAATCCGTAACCTACCGACATCTCAAGGTTACTGTGACTCAAAAGGCATCTATTCAGCCCGCAAAGCGGTTGTTCAGCACTACCAGAAAAAAGGCCTCCGTAACCTTGATGTAGAAGATGTTTACATTGGTAACGGCGCATCAGAGCTTATCGTTATGTCTATGCAGGCGCTACTGGATAATGGTGATGAAATCTTAGTTCCCGCTCCGGACTACCCACTATGGACAGCGTCTGTTGCGCTTTCTGGCGGCACGCCGGTTCACTACATGTGTGATGAAGATGCTGATTGGTATCCAGATCTAGACGACATGCGAGCGAAGATCTCACCAAAGACTCGCGGCATCGTTCTTATCAATCCGAACAACCCAACGGGCGCGGTATACAGCCGTGATTTCCTATTACAAGTTGTTGAGATTGCTCGTGAGCACGGTTTGATCATCTTCGCTGATGAAATCTACGACAAAGTACTTTACGACGGTGCGGTACACACTTCAGTTGCAACGCTTGCCGAAGACGTACTCATGGTGACATTCAACGGTCTGTCTAAGGCTTACCGTGTATGTGGGTTCCGTGGTGGTTGGATGTTCTTAACGGGTCCGAAACACATCGCGAAAGGCTATGTCGAAGGGCTAGAAATGCTCGCCTCGATGCGTTTGTGTGCCAACGTGCCAATGCAACACGCGATCCAAACCGCGCTCGGCGGCTATCAGAGTATTAATGAACTGATTCTGCCAGGCGGCCGACTACTTGAGCAACGCGACCGCGCATGGGAGCTAATCAACAAGATCCCTGGCGTTTCTTGTGTTAAACCGAAAGGCGCGATGTACCTGTTCCCTAAGATCGACACCAAGATGTACAACATCAAAGACGATCAGAAGTTTGTGCTCGACTTCCTTAAGCAAGAGAAGGTGCTATTGGTTCAAGGTACTGGCTTCAACTGGCCAAAACCGGATCACTTCCGCATCGTGACTCTGCCACATATCGAAGATCTAGAAATCGCGATTGGTCGTCTAGAGCGCTTCTTACAGACCTACAGCCAAGACGACCTCATCGAAGGTTAATAAGCACAAAGAAAGATGGCTACAATTTGCTGTTTTAAAAGACTTTAACTTGTATTCATTCACTTCTATGCTTAAAAGGCTCCTATTTAGGAGCCTTTTTTGTATCCGCTGTCTCGTGTCCCTGTGCAAACACAAGATACGAGTGGAGCATTGCTTATACCAATCACAGTAAGTAAGTTTTCAGAAATAGCGCAGGGAAAAAACTTGAGAACAAGGCAGATTTTTTTGGTAAGTAGTTATTCTACAATCAAAAATTCTAACAAAGTTATCGAGTTTTTTAACAAGCTAGGATGACCAGTTATTTACTACGATTGGTACTAAAAGGACTCTTATGAAACAAAGCCATTTCTTTGCCCATCTTGCCCGTATGAAGCTGATTCAACGCTGGCCCCTGATGCGCTCAGTCTCAAGCGAGAACATTTCAGAGCATAGCCTACAGGTCGCTTTCGTCGCCCACGCCTTGGCGCTTATCAAAAACAAGAAGTTTGATGGCAAACTCAACCCAGAACACATTGCTCTGCTTGGCATGTACCACGATACCAGTGAAGTGCTAACAGGTGATTTGCCGACGCCAGTTAAATACTACAATCCAGACATCGCACAAGAGTATAAGAAGATAGAAGCGGCAGCAGAGCAAAGACTGCTTTCAATGCTGCCAGAAGAGTTCCGAGACGACTTCTCCCCGTTTTTGATATCTGGAACAGCAAACAAAGAAGAGCAAAGCATCGTTAAGCAAGCCGACACTATCTGCGCTTACCTCAAGTGTTTGGAGGAACTCAGTGCGGGCAACCATGAGTACGAACAAGCGAAACGCCGACTAGAAGAGACTCTCGAACAGCGTAAAAGCCCGGAAATGGACTACTTTCTCACCACATTTGCGCCGAGCTTTGAATTATCACTAGACGAGATAAGCTAGCTGGGTATAAGTTGAATGTAATTAGCTAAATAAATCAATTTGATAGGTGCTATTTTGAATTCTCCACTCGAACCACCCTTTGAACTCGAACAAGAATGGCAACATCGAAATGACGATGAACATAAAATAAGGCGTGATGACCACCGTAGCCCGTATCAACGCGATCGTGCGCGGGTGCTTCACTCTGCCGCTTTTCGCCGCCTCCAAGCAAAAACCCAAGTTCATGGCACCACGGTAAACGATTTCCACCGAACTCGCCTTACTCATTCGCTAGAAGCCGCTCAGCTAGGTACCGGTATCGTTGCCCAGCTGAAAAAAAAGCAGCCCGAGTTTCGAGATTTGTTGCCTTCAGACAGTTTGATTGATTCATTGTGTCTTGCTCACGACATTGGCCACCCACCTTATGGGCACGGTGGCGAAGTCGCGTTGAACTATATGATGCGCGATCATGGTGGCTTTGAGGGCAATGCTCAAACATTTCGCATTGTCACGCAGCTAGAACCTTACACTGAACATCACGGGATGAACCTGTCTCGACGAACTCTGTTAGGTCTGATTAAGTACCCTTCTCTGCTTAGTGAGGTTCAAGCTAAATTACAGTCTGAGCCTGTTAAGCATCAACGACAGCTCCGAGCCAAAGATTGGATGCCAGCAAAAGGCATCTACGATCATGATGAAGAGCTTTTTAACTGGGTAATGGAGCCGCTTTCAAGCAGCGACCAACAGCTTCTAAAACAGAAAAGAAAAACGCATACAGAGCCACTTGAGCACAATAAGACCAAATATAAGTCACTTGATTGTTCAATCATGGAGCTGGCTGATGACATCGCGTATGGCGTGCACGATTTAGAAGATGCGATTGTGCTTGGCTCTGTCACCAAATCTCAATGGGTCGAGTCGGCTTACCCTCAACTTAAAGAGATGGCCGACCCTTGGGTTTGTGAACACCTAGATTCAATCACAGAGATGCTTTTCTCTGGTGAGCAGTATCGTCGAAAGGATGCGATTGGTGGGATAGTCAACGCTCTGTTGACCAGTATTTCGATTGAACGAGTAGATGCTAGATTTGAGAATGTACTGCTTGCTTACAATGCGGTGCTTGAACCGAGCATGGACGCCACACTCGACAAACTGAAACATTTTGTCAGCGAGTTCGTGATTCAAGTGCCACAGGTTCAAGTGATAGAATATAAAGGTCAGCAGATTATCATGGATATGTTTGAAGCATTCAGCGCAGATCCTGAACGCTTGCTGCCACTACCTATCAAGAAGCAATGGCTACAACATCAAGATGAGTCTCGAAAAATGCGCGTGATTGCGGATTACATTTCATCAATGACCGATGATCTTGCGCAGAAAATGCATCAGCAACTGTTCTCAGCTCATACCGAGTTTTAATTCCTGGCTCACTTTACTGAAACAGCTTAATCTAAGTAGTTTTTCTCAAACACGCCCGGTGGCATTTGATTGATTTGAAACTGAATCATTCGGTCAAATGCCGTTAGCAGAGGGCTAAAGTCTCGATCATTTTCTAACAAGCTCAACAGATGATAACCCGCCTCTACTGTCGAAAGGCTGTTTTCACTTGGCGCTTTGCGAATTCGGTAATTACCCTTGAGATCTTTCGGCAAGTGAACCGTATTCAGCGCATGCAAGTTACTCGATACTTGCCACATTTTGAACGCCTTCTTCCACGTGCCATCCAATAAAATCACACGCAGCTTCTTATTTGGAGATGTTGCCGACTCAACTGAAACAGAGTTTTCACTTGGGTATAAAATCACATGTTGGTAATGTTCATTGGCCAGCAATGCGTTCAATTGTTCGTTGTCTGAAAAATCTTCACCGACAAGCGTCACGCTGTTATTTAGGGATAACGAGAGGATACGCGCAGTACCCATCGGGCGATGCTCTTCTGATGGGTGCTGAAGAATGATAAGCTCAACATTCGATTCGAGTGGTGTAACCCACTGACAAATACAAGCTTTCAAAGCCTTGCTGCATTGGGGGCAATAACGAGACATGGATTTAATGTGTACCCTGTTTTAATTTTCACTTCACTTTTATGCGTCTTATTCCAATTTGAGCCAATACAAGCTTGGGTCGTATGGGATAGCAATGCGATTGCCGAGGGGCAATGGTGGCGGATCCTAACAGGAAATTTTTCACATACCAACTACTCGCACCTTCTGATGAATCTAGCAGGCTTATGGATCATCAGCTATCTGTTTCAACCGAGTAAAAAACAGCTTGTTCTTGCTCTGCTTGTGATTAGTTTAGTGACTGGGATCGCCCTGTTGTTTTCGAGTATTCAGATCTATGTTGGCCTATCAGGCTCTTTGCATGGGTTATTTGGCTTATTCGCGCTCAGTGAGGCTTTAAACGGTAGGAGATCAAGTTGGCTGTTAGTGTTGGGATTAATCGCTAAAATCGCTTGGGAGCAGCTTGTTGGCCCTTCTAGCACAACTGGTGAACTGATTAATGCTCGTGTCGCGATTGAAGCCCACCTAGCAGGTGCATTGGCCGGAGGCTTCATATCTATCGCTTCATTTCTAACAAGTAGACAAACGGATTAAAGTTGAATTCTTTCGCGGTTCTTGTTAACCGTGGCTTCACCTATACCTTTCACACTCACCAAATCATCAGCAGTCGTAAATGCCCCGTTTTGATCCCTGTAATCGACGATCTCTTGAGCTTTCTTATCCCCCACACCAACCAATAGCGCTGACAGCTCTTCAGCTGTCGCGGTATTGATATTGACCGTAATCTCAATGCCATCGTAAAGCTCTGCCTTAGTTGGGCTGTCTGCATACGCTGCGGGGCTTAACAGAATCAGAAATGTAAGAAATAATGTTGAATATATCGTGCGCATAAACCGTTCCTTTGTTCAAAAAACGTAACTTATGCATTTGCTGCGCTAGATAAAACACTCACCAGACAAAAATAAAGCGGGTCACCTAAGTGACCCGCTTCGTTATACATCTAATTTTCATCAATTTGTTAGCTAGCTCGCAAACCGAGTTGCTGCACTACTTTCAAGTTGTATTCTCAAGTTGCATTACTCGGCAGAAGACTACCGAGTAAATTCAAAGCTTATTGAGCTTGACCAACGATGTAGTATTCAACGTCTGCATTTTTACGCAGTACGTTTAGTACATTAGTAAGGTCTTGTTGATTACCAACGCGCTCTAACTGTGCACCAAGTTGTGTGCTGTAAGCAGGGTTGATTTCAGCCGTTACTTTAGAAAGCTCAACAACAACGATGTTACCGTCTTGGTCTTTAGATTGTCCGAACACAGCTTGGCCGGCTTCTGGTTTCACTAGAGCGAATACAGATGCAGCTAATGGAGAATTACGGTCAATGGTTTCAAGTTCAGTAAACTCAAGGCTGTTATCCGCCAGTACCGCTTCATTACCTTGCTTGAGTTCGTTCACTAGAGAAACACCTAGCTCTACCGCTTGTTGCTCTGCTTTTACAGCAGACAATGCAGCTACAACTTGATCTTTCACTTCTGCTAAAGGAAGAACTGTTTCGTCGCGAGTCTCTTCTACACGTACAACAATAACGTGCTCAGGAGCCACTTCGATAACTTCAGAGTTCAAACCGTCTTCTTTCACTTCAGGGCTCAAGATAGCTTGCATTACTGCAGGCGTCATCAGAACTTCTGGAGCATCAGCTTGAGAGATGAAATCAGTCGTCGTGATCTTTGCGTTGATAGCTTCAGCAGAGTCGTCTAGAGAATCTGGGAATTCAAACGCTACTTTTTCAAGTTCAGTCTGTTGCTCGTAGAACTGATCAACTGCGTGTTGGTCTAGAAGCTCTGTCTTAATCTCTGCCGCTACTTCAGTGTAAGGCTGAGCTTGAGATGCTTTTAGTTCATCTAGCTTGATGATGTGGTAGCCAAAATCAGATTTAACTAGGCCAGTTGTATCGCCAATATTCACAAGAGCGAAAGCCGCGTCTTCGAATGCTGGGTCCATAACATCACGTTCAATCCAACCTAGGTCACCGCCAACGTCTGCACTACCGAAGTCGTCAGATTTCTCTTCTGCTAGCGTAGCAAAATCAGCGCCTGCATTTAGCTCGTCTAAGATAGACTGTGCTTTCGCTTCGTCATCACCTTGAACTAGGATGTGACTAACTTTGCGTTGCTCTTCAGTAGAGTACTTGTCTAGGTGCTCTTGGTAGTATTTCTGTGCTTCCTCATCGCTAACTTCAAGCTGCGATTTAAGAGCTTCAGCAGAAAGTTCGATGTAAGACACCTTGGCCTGCTCTGGACGAGTGTAAGCCGCAGGGTTCTCTTGGTAGTACAGTTCGATTTGCTCGTCAGTTAACTCGATATTTTTCGCTAGGTCAGCAACAGACAGTGTCACTGTACGAATGTCACGAGTTTGAGCAATAAGCTTGCTCTGAATATCAATTTCGCCTTGAAGAACAAATTCACTGCCTTGAAGTGCAGTAACAAGCTGGTTACGCATTAGGTCACGACGCATGTATTCAGCGAAGCTTTCTGCGCTGAAACCTGCACGACGTAATGCCGATTGGTAAACTTCTTGGTCAAATTGACCAGCCGTTTGGAACTGAGGCATTTCTAGAATCATGGTACGGATTTGAGAATCACTGATTCGTAGGCCTAGAGACTCTGCTTGCTGCTCAAGTAGAACATCGTTGATCATGCGATCAAGTACTGACTTACGGAAAGACTCAACGTATGTAGGGTCTGCAAGCATTTGAGCGAAGTAATCGCCAAGTTGAGATTGCATGCGATTACGTTCGTTTTGGTAAGCTTGTTCGAACTCACCACGAGCAATTTCTGTGTTGCCAACTTTAGCTGCTGCGTTGTTACCGCCACCGGTGATGTAGCTGCCTACACCTGCGAATACGAATGACAGGATAATCAACCCAAGGATAATTTTTACCGCGATGCTATTCACGCCTTCGCGTAATCGATCCATCATAATTTAAGTGCTCTCCGGATATGAAGCATTGGCTTCAAAATAAAAATCTATTCACGCGATATTATCAGAAAAAGAAATGCGCATCAGTAGGATGCGCATAATTTAAATAAGTTCAATGTGCTTTGCACATATACTGTTTAAAAATGAAACATCATTGTTCAAACAGTAAACGCATATTACTGCCTTCCCCTCACAAAACTCGAGGTTTCAGCAACAAAAATTAGTTACATGCGTCTTTAAGTGCTTTACCCGCTTTGAAGCCAGGTACTTTAGCTTCTGCGATTTGGATCTCTTCACCAGTTTTTGGGTTACGACCTGTACGAGCAGCACGAGTACGAACACTGAAAGTACCAAAGCCAACAAGTGCAACTTGGTCGCCTGATTGTAGCGTTGTGCCAACTGCTTCGATGAAAGCGTCTAGAGCGCGACCAGCTGAAGCTTTAGAGATGTCTGCGTTTTCTGCGATTGATTCTACTAGTTGTGTTTTATTCACTGTTTTTCCCCTATGTGTCATCTGTGACTACTTCTCGATGACTGTACGTTCCATTTTGGTTTTAATTTAGCCGCAAGCCTTATTACAAAAGGGCTGCCGCTTTAGTCGAATAACTTAGCGTCCAAAAAAAACGCTGACAAGCCTTTTCGGGTCTATCAGCGTAATTCTTTACTTATTTTTGCTATGCATCACTATTTTTTCACGTCGAACTCGACCCCTGACGGATCTCGTTCTAGTGCGACTTTCAGTACTTCATCAATCCATTGAACCGGAATCACCTTCAAGTCAGCGATTACGTTGTCTGGAATCTCTTCCAAATCACGTTCATTGTCTTTAGGAATCAAGACCGTTTTAATACCACCGCGGTGCGCTGCAAGCAGCTTTTCTTTCAAGCCACCGATAGGTAAAACTTCACCACGAAGGGTAATTTCACCGGTCATACCAACCTCTGCTTTTACAGGGTTACCCGTTAAGCTAGAGACCAATGCAGTACACATTGCGATACCCGCACTCGGGCCATCTTTTGGCGTTGCACCTTCCGGTACGTGAACATGAATGTCACGTTTCTCGTAGAAATCGGTGTTAATACCCAAATTTTCCGCACGAGAGCGAACCACTGTCATTGCCGCTTGAATCGACTCTTTCATCACATCGCCTAGTGAACCGGTTTGCGTTAGCTTACCTTTACCTGGCATTGATTCAGTTTCGATGGTCAGTAGATCGCCACCTACTTGCGTCCATGCTAAGCCAGTTACTTGGCCGATACGGTTGCTTTCATCCGCTTTACCGAAGTCATGACGTTGCACACCTAAGTACTCTTTCAGGTTATCAATGTTAACCGTTACAGATTTAAGGTCGCTGCCTAACAAGATATTCTTCACTGCTTTACGACAGATCTTAGAGATTTCACGCTCTAGGCTACGCACACCCGCTTCACGCGTGTAGTAACGAATGATGCCGATGATTGCAGAGTCTTCAATCTCAATCTCATGAGGCTTAAGACCGTTGCGTTGAACTTGCTTGTCCAATAGGTGGCTCTTGGCAATGTTCAGCTTTTCATCTTCTGTGTAACCCGACAGGCGAATCACTTCCATACGGTCCAATAGTGGGCCCGGAATATCCATCGAGTTAGACGTTGCAACAAACATCACATCAGATAAATCGTAATCGACTTCTAGGTAGTGATCGTTAAATGCGTTGTTTTGCTCAGGGTCTAGTACTTCTAGAAGCGCAGAAGATGGGTCGCCACGCATATCAGAAGACATCTTATCGATTTCATCTAATAGGAACAGTGGGTTCTTAACACCAACTTTAGACATCTTCTGGATTAATTTACCCGGAAGTGAACCGATGTACGTACGACGGTGACCACGAATCTCAGCTTCATCACGAACGCCGCCTAGCGCCATACGTGTGTACTTACGACCCGTTGCCGCGGCAATCGAACGGCCTAGTGAAGTTTTACCAACACCAGGAGGACCAACAAGACAAAGGATTGGACCTTTAAGTTTGTTGATACGGTTTTGTACTGCCAAGTATTCGAGAATACGTTCTTTAACACGTTCTAAGCCGTAGTGATCTTCGTTTAAGATCTCTTCCGCTTTCGCTAAATTCTTTTTAACTTTTGAACGCTTAGCCCAAGGAACGCCTACCATCCAATCAATGTAACTACGTACTACTGTTGCTTCAGCAGACATTGGCGACATCATTTTCAGTTTTTGCAGTTCTTGCTCAGTTTTTTCACGAGCTTCTTGAGGCATCTTAGAATCTTCGATCTTCTTCTTCAGAGTCTCGAATTCATCAGGCGCGTCGTCCATCTCGCCCAGTTCTTTCTGAATCGCTTTCATTTGCTCATTCAGATAGTACTCACGCTGAGACTTTTCCATCTGTTTCTTAACGCGGCCACGGATGCGTTTTTCAACTTGCAGGATATCAATTTCTGACTCCATTTGGCCCATCAAGAATTCCAGGCGTTCCGTCACATCTGAAATTTCTAGAACGTGCTGCTTATCTACCAGTTTAAGTGGCATGTGCGCAGCAATCGTATCAGCAAGGCGAGCAGCCTCATCAATACCGTTCAGCGAGGTTAGAACCTCTGGTGGAATCTTTTTGTTCAGCTTAATAAAGCCTTCGAATTGATTGATCGCACTGCGAACAACCACTTCTTGTTCTTTTTCGTCAAGTTCTGAGGTTACAACGTATTCGGCATCCGCTAAGAAAAACTCACTCTCTTTGAACTGGTGAATTTTTGCACGCTGCTGACCTTCGACAAGTACTTTTACGGTACCATCTGGCAGCTTTAGCAACTGAAGAATAGTAGCGACTGTACCTACGTTAAATAGGTCGTCGATTGAAGGCTCATCAGTGTCCGCTTCTTTCTGCGCTACAAGTAGTACTTGTTTGTTAGCTTCCATTGCCGATTCAAGGCAAGTAATCGATTTTTCACGACCAACAAACAATGGAATAACCATGTGTGGGTAAACCACTACATCACGTAGAGGTAGCACGGGGATTTCGATACGCTCGGAACGTTCCAAGTTCATATATTTCTCTCTTCCGCTTTAACTTATAAAGCAGTATATGGGGCTTAAACGACTGGATTCAATGGAAGAATAAAAAAAAGGAGGTAATTGCTTACCTCCTTTTTCAATTTGAGTGTGTAGTCTTAAAAAGACCTACTCTGCAACAGCTGCTTGGTTATCTGAGTTACTGTAAATCAATAGTGGTTCTGACTCACCATTAATTACCGACTCATCAATCACAACCTTGCTTACATCAGTTGAAGATGGCAGTTCGTACATAGTTTCTAGTAGAACACCTTCCAAGATAGAGCGTAGACCACGAGCACCCGTTTTACGGTTCATTGCTTTCTTCGCAATTGCGCGTAGGGCGTCTTCACGGAATTCTAACTCTGTATCCTCAAGTTCAAATAATGCAGCGTACTGTTTTGTCAGTGCATTCTTTGGCTCACAAAGGATTTGGATTAGCGCTTCTTCATCAAGCTCTGTCAGTGTTGTTGTAACAGGTAGACGACCAATGAATTCTGGAATCAAACCATACTTCACTAGATCTTCAGGTTCTACTTGAGTGAACAGTTCACCGATAGTTTTGGTTTCGTCTTTTGAACGCACTTCTGCGCCAAAGCCGATACCTGAACCTGTTTCTACACGTTGCTCAATCACTTTATCTAGGCCGGCAAACGCACCACCACAGATAAATAGGATCTTAGACGTGTCCACTTGCAAGAACTCTTGCTGTGGATGCTTACGACCACCTTGAGGTGGAACTGAAGCCACTGTACCTTCAACAAGTTTTAATAGAGCTTGCTGTACACCTTCACCAGACACGTCACGCGTGATCGATGGGTTTTCAGCTTTACGAGAAATCTTATCGATTTCATCGATGTAAACAATGCCGCGTTCCGCTTTCGCTACGTCGTAATCACATTTCTGAAGCAACTTCTGGATGATGTTTTCAACATCTTCGCCCACATAACCCGCTTCGGTTAGTGTTGTTGCATCTGCCATTGTGAAAGGAACGTCTAGGAAACGAGCCAGTGTTTCAGCCAGTAGGGTTTTACCACTACCAGTAGGACCGATAAGAAGAATGTTACTCTTACCTAGCTCTACGCCTTCAGCCGTCGTATCACCATTACGTAAACGCTTGTAGTGGTTATATACTGCAACTGCTAGCACTTTTTTCGCGTATTCTTGACCGATTACATAGTCGTCAAGATGCTCACGAATCTCACGCGGCGTTGGCAGCGATTCCGATTCTTTCTTTGGAAGAACATCTTTAATTTCTTCACGAATAATGTCGTTACAAAGATCGACACATTCATCACAAATGTAAACAGAAGGACCTGCGATTAACTTGCGAACTTCGTGCTGGCTTTTGCCACAGAAAGAGCAGTAAAGCAATTTACCGCTACCACCCTCTTTGCTTTTATCTGTCATTCGCTAACCTCTTAGCCTTTACTCTCTATGTTTGAGTGTATATCAATTTGAATCACTTTGCGTTAAACAATTGCCCTGCAATTATTGACCGCGGTGATTAAGAACTGAATCCACCAAACCGTATTCTACAGCCTGATCAGCAGACATGAAATTGTCACGATCTGTATCACGCTCAACAACCTCTAGAGGCTGACCTGTGTGCTCTGCCAATAGTTTGTTTAGCTTTTGCTTGATCGTTAGGATCTCTTGCGCGTGAATTTGAATATCAGACGCTTGGCCTTGGAAGCCGCCAAGTGGCTGGTGAATCATTACACGTGAGTTTGGAAGCACGTGACGCTTACCCGGAGTACCACCCGCTAGTAAGAATGCACCCATAGAGCAAGCTTGACCCATACATACTGTGCTCACGTTTGGCTTGATGAACTGCATTGTGTCATAGATAGACATGCCCGCTGTTACGCTACCGCCAGGTGAGTTGATGTAAAGATAGATATCTTTGTCTGGGTTTTCTGATTCCAAGAAAAGCAGTTGAGCCACGACAAGATTTGCCATGTGGTCTTCCACTTGACCTGTTAAGAAAATGATACGTTCTTTTAATAGACGAGAATAAATATCGTAAGAACGTTCACCACGGGAAGTCTGTTCAACCACCATAGGAACTAGTGCGTCCATAATCGATGGCATTGTATTTTTTTCTTGGTAGCTCATATTCTTATGTCCCTAAAATAAATGGCCCGAATGATTAAATCATACGGACCATTGTTAGCAGAATTGTTGACCGTACGTCAACCTTCTACGTCAGATATTACTATATTAAGCAGGTTGCTGATTCATTAGCTCGTTGAAGCTAACTTCTTTATCAGAAACTTGAGCTTTAGCGATGATTGCATCAATAGCTTGCTCTTCTAGAGCAACATTGCGCATGTTGTTCATCATTTGCTCGTTTTGCTCGTAGTAAGCAATAACTTCTGTTGGATCTTCGTATGCTGTAGCCATCTCTTCGATGATAGCTTTAACTTTCTCGTCATCAGCTTTTAGCTCTTCAGTCTTGATTACTTCACCAAGAAGAAGACCTACAACTACGCGACGTTTAGCTTGCTCTTCGAACAGCTCACGTGGAAGTTGGTCAGCAGCTTCAGTGTTACCACCGAAACGTTGAGCAGCTTGTTGACGTAGAACACCGATCTCTTGATCGATTAGAGCAGAAGGTACGTCGATGTTGTTTTCGTTAACTAGACCGTCGATTGCTTGCTCTTTGATGCGGTTCTTAACTGCTTGCTTAAGCTCACGCTCCATGTTCTTACGAACTTCAGCTTTAAGGCCTTCAACGCCTTCAGCTGCGCCGAACTTAGAAACGAATTCTTCGTTTAGTTCTGGAAGCTCACGAGCTTCAACTTTGTTCAGCTTGATAGAGAACTTAGCAGCTTTACCTTTTAGGTTTTCAGCGTGGTAATCTTCTGGGAAGTTTACTTCGATTTCGAATTCCATACCTGCTGTTTTACCAACGATACCGTCTTCAAAACCAGGGATCATGCGACCAGCGCCCATCTCTAGTGGGAAGTTCTCAGCTTTGCCGCCTTCAAACTCTTCACCGTCGATAGAACCAACGAAGTCGATAGTTGCACGAGAACCAGCGTCAGCAGCAGCTTCAACTTCAGTCCAAGTCGCTTGTTGCTTACGTAGAGTTTCGATCATCTCTTCAACGTCAGCTTCTTTAACTTCTACTGCTGGTTTCTCAACAGTGATGTTTTCTAGACCTTTCAGCTCAACTTCTGGGTAAACTTCAAAAGTTGCGTTGAATACTAGGTCAGCGCCTTCGTTGTTTTCAACTGGTGCGAAAGTAGGTGCGCCAGCTGGGTTGATTTTCTCTTTAACGATCGCTTCGATGAAGTGACGTTGCATTACTTCGCCCATCACGTCTTGACGTACTGCTTTGCCGTACATTTTAGCAACCATCTTCATTGGCACTTTGCCTTTACGGAAGCCATCGAAACGACGGTTTTTCGCGATGTTGCGTAGTTCAGCTGTAACTGCATCTTCGATGTTAGCAGCAGGAACAGTAATATTAAGACGGCGCTCTAGGCCTTCTAGCGTTTCAACAGTAACTTGCATTATATAAACCTCAAAACTGGCTCAGTAATCTGAGCATATGAGCCGTAACTTAGCTTTAATTCAAAAGCCGACGTTGTTGGCTGCATCCTTGTGTAGTGCTCTATCCGAACACCTAATTTAAAATCGAGCATTGATGTCTGAATTGATTATTCAACCAAACACCAGACTAATCAGCGATATCTTCGTTCTTCACGCGTCGATTAAAACGCAATAAAGCTTGTTTTCGAAAACAAGAAAGGTATCTCCGATTAGCCTCAGGACAGAAATTTTAGACGCGACATTCTAGCGATCTGTTTAATCTCTGTCGAGCCGTTCACCTCTGCATGATGATGAATGCTCTAAATTCGTCCAACTAAATGATACAAAAACGATCAAATCATCACTTAGCACAACAGAAATGGGGACAATAGCGACTTTTTCAAGGGAATCGAGGGCTTTTTTTGCTAAAAACCTTAAAAAGAGATCTTGCTCTTGTTTTACCCCTCAGAGTCGATAACTTTTTCAACAATCCCCGTTACAAACCCTTAACCTACATCCATCTGGCGACTGTCTACTTTCAGCAAACACTACCGCTATTTGCTACCATAAACGAGAGAAGACAGGCTTGATTATTTACCAAAGAAATGAGCGGAGAGCCTTCATGTTTCAAGCTTTGAGAATCCCAATCCTATTAATGGCCACATACAGTTTACTAATGGTGTTCGGCGGTCATTGGGTGTGGAACACAAGCCATGAAAGTTTGTTAAATGATCATCAATCTAAGCTAGACCGATTTTCGGTTCATATTTCAAGCCAACTCGACAAGTTCGCGCACATTCCCGAGCTGCTTTCAAAAGACAAAGAGTTGGTCGATGCTCTTCACTCTCCAAGTAACTCTGCGCAAATCGAACTCACCAATCGCTACCTAGAACACGTAAACTCGGTGATTCAAGCATCGGACACCTATCTGTTAGATAGCATTGGCACCACCATAGCAGCCAGTAACTGGAATCTACCGCGTTCTTTTATTCGGCGAAATTTCGCTTTCCGTCCCTACTTTCAAGAAGCGATTCTTGGCAATGAAAATCAATATTTTGCGCTAGGTTCAACCTCTGGGAAACGAGGCTATTATTATTCTTACCCCGTCGCCTATGCCGCCGAGATTATTGGCGTCATTGTCGTAAAGATGGATTTATCGCTGATTGAAGCAAGTTGGAAAGGCAA
This sequence comes from Vibrio sp. 10N.222.54.E6, assembly GCF_041473955.1. Lineage (NCBI taxonomy): Bacteria > Pseudomonadati > Pseudomonadota > Gammaproteobacteria > Vibrionales > Vibrionaceae > Vibrio > Vibrio sp. 10N.222.54.E6. The sequence goes on from NZ_JBFRTD010000010.1 coordinate 343,424, forward strand.
ACAGAGTTTTTTTGTTGCTGACGATAAAGACCAGATCGTATTTATGTCGAGTAATCCTGAGTGGCTGTTCAAAAGCCTTCAACCATTAAGCGAAGAACAACACACTCGAATTCAAGAAAGCAGGCAGTATCTCGATACAAAAATAGAAAGCCTGCACTTCTCCGGTGACTTAGAGAGTGCTACTAGCAATATTGAGTCTCCCCACAAGCTCGTCCAAGAGCAGTTCTTTAACTCCTCACGCTTCCTAGCCGAGCCAAAACTCACCATACGAGTATTTTCTCCGACCCACTTAGTTTGGTGGGACTTGGTTGCTTACCTTGTGGTTTTGAGCCTTATTTTTGCGATTATTTATCTAACGATGCAACTCAATCACCATCGACAACAAAGACGAGCTCAGATAGACAGACTGCAATCCGAAGCCAAGCAAAAGCTAGAATTTCAAGTGCTTGAACGAACATCAGAGTTGCATGTCGAGATTAAGCACCGAATCGAAACTGAACATGTACTGAGGCAGACACAAGACGAACTCATCCAAGCCGCCAAACTGGCAGTGTTGGGGCAAATGTCAGCAAGCATCAGCCATGAACTGAATAACCCGCTTGCTGCGATTCGCAGTTATGCCGACAACGGCCGACTGTTTCTTGCCAAAGAAAAAACCGAGCGTGTCGATGACAACCTATCGCGAATCTCGGCGCTCACTGACCGTATGGCTAAGATAAGCCACCAGCTTCGTTCCTTTGCAAAGAAATCCACTGCGGAAGAGCTGCACACGTTACAGATACTGCCAGTATTGCACTCGTCAAAAGAACTGATGAAACCACAACTCAAGAGTGAACGAGTAAAGGTCAACGAACTTCCTGAAACCTTTGATGCTTGCGTGCTCGCCAACGCCATTCAATTGGAACAAGTGATCATTAATTTGCTGACTAACGCGATTCAGGCGATGGAACAACAAGACGACAAACAATTAGCTATTCTGTTAGAGATTAGGAAGCCCGACCATCAACAAGCCAAGACCTTGCTGATTCATGTCGATGACAATGGCCCAGGCTTCACCTCCCCTTCTAACGGAAATTTTTTTGAACCCTTCCATACCACCAAGAAAAATGGACTTGGACTTGGGCTATCGATTTCTCAACAAATAATCAGCGGAATAAATGGCAAGCTAGTTACCAATCACAGCCCACAAGGTGGTGCTCGATTTAGTATCGAGTTACCCATAGTTCCAACAAAAGAATCAGATTAGTCGCTAAACAAACCAGTACACCTTCACCAACAATAAAAATAAAAGATTAAAGGAATAACTATGTGTCACGTCTATTTCATTGATGATGAATCCGATCTAAGAATGGCTATTGAACAGAGCTTTGAGCTCGCCGATATTGATGCCGAATTCTTTCCCGATGCGGAGTCTGCTCTGCTCGCAATTCAAGAGAACGGCTTACCTCACGTAATCATCACTGATATCTGTCTACCGGGCCTTTCCGGGCATGACCTACTCAACACCGTGATGCACAAAGACAAAGAAATCCCCGTGATTATGATTACTGGTCACGGCGATATTTCGATGGCGGTACAAGCGATCCAAGATGGCGCCTATGACTTCATCGAAAAGCCGTTCGCCAATGAACGTTTAATCGAAACCACCAAACGAGCAATAGAAAAACGTCAACTCACACTCGAGAATCTTGAATTGAAGCGCTCTTTAAAGGCCAGTAAAGCGCTTGGGCCGAGAATCATTGGTGACACGCAATCAATGACCGACCTGCGTTCTATCATCACTCATGTGGCAGATACTAACGCTGACATTTTACTCTTTGGTGAAACTGGCACAGGCAAAGAGTTGGTCGCACGCTCTCTACATGAACAAAGCAGCCGGCGAGAACAAAACTTCGTCGCCGTCAATTGCGGTGCGGTACCTGAAAACCTGATAGAGAGTGAACTGTATGGTCATGAGAAAGGTGCGTTCACTGGCGCAGAAAGCAAGCGAGTGGGTAAATTTGAATTTGCTCAAGGCGGAACTCTATTCTTAGATGAAATTGAGTCCATGCCGATGCAGGCACAAATTCGCCTGTTGCGCGTCTTACAAGAGCGCGTTATTGAAAGGGTTGGCTCAAACGGTTTAGTGCCTCTCGATATTCGAGTAATCGCTGCAACCAAAGTCGACCTAAAGAAGGCGGCTGAAGAAGGCGTTTTCCGCCAAGACCTCTATTATCGACTCAACGTTGTGACCCTAGATTTACCGCCGTTAAGAAGCCGTCAAGAAGACATCCCTGCACTCTTCCACCACTTCTTACTGGTCGCTGCTGCACGTTATGGCAAGACAGCACCAGCACTTCCCCAAAAGGAGCTGCACGCGCTTTTAGCCCATGATTGGCCGGGAAATGTACGAGAATTGCGTAATACAGCTGAGCGGTTTGTACTTTTAGGTAAGCTTTCTCACTTATCAGACAACACCAATCAAGTCACTCAAGAACTGTCTTTGGCAGAACTGGTGTCTGAATTTGAGAAAAACACGTTAAAACAAGCGCTTATTGAGTGTAATGGCAGCATTAAACAGACTATGGATAGACTGCAACTTCCACGTAAAACCCTCTACGATAAAATGCAAAAACACCAACTAGTTAAAGAGTCATACCGACAGAGCGAAAACTAAATTAAATTTGGGAGCAAGATCACCTATACTTATTTCACAACAGGATGTTATGCAACCAAGGTGGTAAGGAGATCATTATGGGTGAGAAAACAAAAGTTCCCTCGATCACCGATACGTTTGAAATTGACGGTATTTTTTATACTGACAATCATGTCAACTTAGACACTCCAGAATTAGAGGCAAAAAGAGCGCTGTATGATCCGATTGAATCTAGCTCTCGATATGGAAAAATCATTGATGAGGAGGTTTAACCCTCCCCATCACTTCGCTATGATTTCACTATCTATTTCGTGATGATCTCCGGCCCCATCAAGGTAGTCGGTAACCATGTTGATACCCAAGGTACGTAGGTTACGATAATCAGAAATAAGAACATCACGCCAACCCATGGCAGTGCGGCTTTTACTACGTTCATCATCGACATCTTGGCAACCCCTGCGGTCACAAACAAGTTGAGCCCCACAGGCGGTGTTATCATCCCTATCTCCATGTTCACAACCATCATGATACCTAGGTGAATAGGGTCGATACCCAGTGCAATTGCAATTGGGAATACCAACGGCGCAACGATGATCAGCAAGCCTGATGGCTCCATGAACTGCCCACCAATCAAGAGTAGAACGTTCACCACAATCAAGAAGGTGATCGGCCCTAAACCTGCAGACAACATCGATTCCGTGATCATCTGAGGAATACGTTCTTCTGTCAGTACATGCTTAAGAATCAGAGCATTGGCAATGATAAACAGCAACATGATGGTCAGCTTGCCCGCATCATAGAGCGTGTCTTTGGTGTCTTTATGGAAAAACGTTTGGAACACTTTCACCAAAGCAGGCTTTGTATTTTTCTTCTCCGCAAACGGCCCCATATCTTTGTAGATAAAGTTGGCAATGAAGAACGCGTAAACCGCTGCAACAGCCGCCGCTTCTGTCGGAGTAAAGATACCGCCGTAGATACCACCTAAAATGATAACAATCAGCAACAAGCCCCAGCTCGCATCCTTCGCGGCTGCGAACATCTCACCCCAGCCTACAAATGGTTGTGCAGGAATTTTCTTAATACGTGCTGCAATGTAGATAGCTATCATCAACATCACGCCCGCCAACAGGCCAGGAATCACACCGCCTAAGAACATACGACCGACAGATACATCCGTCGCCGCAGCGTAAACCACCATAACGATGGATGGTGGAATCAAGATACCCAACGTACCCGCGTTACAGATAACCCCTGCCGCGAACTCTTTTGTGTAGCCGTTTTTGATCATACCAGCGATAACAATACTACCGATTGCCACTACCGTTGCTGGAGACGACCCAGATAACGCTGCGAACATCATACACGCCACAACCGATGCCATTGCTAAACCGCCGCGGAACCAACCCACCATTGCAATAGCAAAACGGATAATACGTTTCGCCACACCACCAGTAGACATAAAGCTAGAGGCCAAGATAAAGAAAGGGATCGCTAAGAGTGTGTAGTGGCCTGCAAATGCATTAAACAGCGTTTGTGCAACCGAAGCTAGTGACGCATCAGAGTGCATCAACAAGAATATGACGCTCGATAAACCAAGGGAAATCGCAATTGGTACACCGACCAACATGAAAGCAATTACCATTAAAAATAGAAATAACATTGCCATGATTAGTCTTCCTTACCGTTAGATTTTGTACCCGACTCGTTCGCCTTGTTTTGCTTAGTCGAATCCAATACCGCTGTCGCGTCTTCATCAGAACCCGCTAACACATCAGCTTTCAATGCATCCAGCTCTTCTTCGGCTTCATGCCCCGCTATCATGCGATCAAGCTTGCCTGTGACTACTTGGTAAGCAACTTGGGCAAAACGGAACGTCAGCATTGCCATACCAATAGGCAGTGCCATGTAAGGAATAAAACGTGGCAGTTTCTCGTATCGCTCGCCTTCATTCATCCAGTCGGCAAGGAACTGAAGCATCTCTGGCATTGGAATATCATCGGTCTCGTACCAAGCGCGCTCAGTCGCGAACGGGTACCAGTAATTCCAAGAACCTATAAGAAGTAAGATTGAGAATGCTAGGCAGCTTGTGACGGCGATTAACGCATACACTTTGCGTAGCTTTTCTGGGGCAAGGTTGATGATCACATCAACACCAATGTGGAAGTGTTTTTTAACGCCATAAGATGCGCCCACTAACACCATCCAAGCGAACATGAACACCGTCAGTTCTAGTGCCCATAAGATATTGCCATTGAATGCGTATCGAAATACCACATTGGCAAAAGTAAGTAGCGTCATTGCGCCAAGGAAAAATGCGATTAATGACTCTTCAATCACATCCGTAACTCTTCCGACTTTGGAAAAAAAAGAGGTTTCCAGTGCTGATTCGCTAGAATTTGGCTGTTCCATTTGAGGATTATCCATAATTGACTCCGCTTATAGTTATTTTAATGAGGAGTGGCGAAATTCACGCCACTCCCTTAGCGGTGTTATTGGTTTGAAGCTAACGCTGCATCGATAAGATCTGAACCGATGTCTTTTTCAAACTTCTTCCATACTGGTTGAAGCGCAGTTACCCATGCTTCACGCTGTTCAGGCGTAAGCGTACGAACTTCACCACCCGCTTCGATGATGTTGTTTTTGTTCGCTAGGTTAACTTTTGAAGATTCTGCGTTACGAGTCTCAGACACTTCTTGAACGATTGTGCCAAGTTGCGTACGTACATCTTCAGGTAGGTCTTTCCAGAAGTCGTTCGACGTTACTACGAGGTAATCAAGAATACCGTGGTTAGTTTCTGTCACGCCGTCTTGTACTTCAAAGAACTTCTTACCGTAGATGTTTGACCATGTGTTCTCTTGGCCATCGATAACCTTAGTCTGTAGGCCACCGTATACTTCTTTGAAAGACATCTTCTGTGGGTTAGCACCTAGCTGTTCAAACTGAGCAACCAATACGTCTGATGCTTGAACACGGAATTTCAAGCCTTCCGCGTCTTCAGGATTGATAAGAGGTTTGTTTGCTGACATCTGTTTCATGCCATTGTGCCAAAACGCTAGGCCTTGAAGGCCACGACGCTTCATCGCGTTCTTCAGCTTTTCGCCAGACTCTGAGTTTTGGAAACGGTCAACAGCTTCTACGTCTTCAAATAGGAAAGGAAGGTCAAAAATGCGGTATTTCTTAGTGAACTTCTCAAATTTAGACAGCGAAGGAGCCGCCATTTGAACATCACCATTTAACAGGGCTTCCAGTACTTTATTATCATCGTAGAGTGTTGAGTTAGGGAAAACTTGCATACAAGCTTTGCCATTCATTTCCGTGTTTACTCGCTCTTCCAGTAAAGAAGCGGCAATGCCTTTCGGGTGCTTATCGGTATTGGTTACATGACTGAATTTAATCACGATTTCACCTGGGTCACAGTTTGCAGCAGCATTAAAACTTGTGAGCACCAGAGCAGATACAGACAGCAGGGTAAGAGGCTTAAACATTATTATTCTCCTTAGTAAACAAAGCAGCCCTTCAATGGGAACTGCGTGCTTTCACTAAGGCAATTAGCGCGCCACATTGACACAAATCATTAACAACCCTTTAACCGTAAGGCTTCATGATATCTGCCTGCAGCAGTCACTAACTCGCTGCAAAAATCAATGGGTGGAAAGTGACACATAGAATATTTGTAAATGGGTGGAAGCTGACCAAAGCATCGGTGATAAATGAGGTCTGACCAAAAGCTCGATTGCCGATGATACCTTGAAGTAATTTCGACCTATCCTGTAGAGTGCTGCACAACTTAGTCAGATTTACTACAACGCTACTTAATAAGAGTTGATATCAATGAGCCAGATCTACCATCACCCAGTACAAATTTACTATGAAGATACCGATCACTCAGGTGTGGTTTATCACCCTAACTTTCTAAAGTACTTTGAGCGTGCACGCGAACATGTCTTGGGTAGCGATAAACTGGCAACATTGTGGAATGAACATGGATTAGGTTTTGCGGTATATAAAGCCAACATGACTTTTCAAGATGGGGTTGAGTTCGCTGAGATCTGCGACATCCGCACCTCTTTTGAACTCGATGGCAAATACAAAACGCTATGGCGACAAGAAGTGTGGCGTAAAGATGCAACCAAACCCGCAGTGATTGGTGATATCGAAATGGTCTGTTTAGATAAAGACAAACAACTTCAGCCAGTGCCTGCTGAAGTCTTAAAAGCGATGCTTGGCGAAACGAGTTAACCTCATCTTACCTCACCTCACCAAACTCGCTTAAAGGAGATGAGACGACGAAAAGGTTCTCATCTCTATCTGCATGGGTAGCAAATTCCCACCAAGAGTCACGGCGAAACGATACTGGTCATCTAATCGACCCAAGCAACATTGCCAATCTGTAGAAATATCGTCTTGTTGATAAGAATCCAAATCCAACCCAATCCCGCTATCTAGCCTGATTTCGCGATACAATCTAATTTCATCCTGCAAGTTTGGTTGAAAATCCGAAGCGTGAATTGGCAATGTTTGCTCCGTCAGATTGGAGAAATCGAACGAAAAGCTTCGCAACGATGTGGCTAGCCCCTTCCCCGTCGCTTTGATGTACGACTCTTTCAACGCCCACAGATCGAAAAAACGCTCTCTGTGTTCTTCTTTGCTGAGCTCAAGTAAATCCGCCAATTCTTTATCTGAAAAGTAGTGCTTCATGATCGAGTCGATATTGGTCGAACTTCTTGCGTGTTCAATATCAACACCCAATTGAACTTGCTTCCCTTTTCTCTGGCAAACTGCAATCAACAAATGTTCTTTGCTATGACTGATATTGAAATTCAGGCCGGTTTCTATTTGTTGTTTCTCTATTAATCTCGGCTTCCCTTTCTCACCATATTCAAAGCGCCACGCTTCAGGCATCAAATCAGAATAGCTAGACAGCACCTTTCTCAGATAATTTCGTACATACAAAGCTTGAATCTGAGATGAGGGCATTCGATAACGCTCAACTTTGGCAATCTCATCGGCTGTCAGTCTCTTTTTGAGCTGCGATACATTGTTTGGCTGGTCATTTAAATTACTCAGAGAACATAGCCACAAATCAACAACGGGAGTTTTCATTTAACTCGAACTCACTTCTATAAATCACTCTTCAAAACACGATTGGAACAACCCAATCGAACAAATTTAACTCACCTATAAATTAAGTGGAACCTAGAGAATACGGGAGGGAAACACCCTTCATATAGGGACTTAAAACTAACTTTTAAAATAATAACAAATTAAAACACAGATCACACTCCACCTTACAGAACAGGCATCTATTAAATGTTACTTACAAAAATCTGACATAGATCCCACCAAGTCAAGAAATAGAGTATAAACACTAAAAAACCACCCATATCCATTAATTATCAATAAGTTAATTCCATTAAAAATACAAAAAACAAAAGTTCAGCAAAATCATCTGGTCTGAACAGATCATAGTGGCCTCTGGGAGCATTGTATCGGCCACTCACCTCGGGTAGCCTGCTCAACCATTAAACAAATTCACACGTTTTCTTTGCGGATACCGACTTGTCGTTTAGTCAGACTTTGAACAGGATTTTAATGGACATCGCCTCAACATTTGAATGCCACCGTCGCGCATGAAACACCTCCCCTACTCTCGTAAGTCAACGCACTTCGTAAAACTAATTTCTATCTGGTTGCCGCCACTCAGCAACCTGAATTTTCAGCTGCGCTTCCCTAAGTCTGTTTCAGATTTTCTTTCTATAGCTTTAAAAGCGCAGCCTCAAAACACGACATCACTTTCTGTGATTTCTAGTGGAGACTCATAATGAGCCAACCCGAAAAAAACACACCGGAATCAGTCGACGACACTCGACTTAATAAACGTCTTAAAGACATGCCTATTGCTATCGTTGGAATGGCAAGCATGTTTGCGAACTCTCGTTACTTAAACAAGTTTTGGGATTTGATCAGCGAAAAGATCGATGCAATTACCGAAGTGCCTGATACACACTGGCGTCCAGAAGATTACTACGATTCAGATCGTACCACGCCAGACAAATCTTACTGTAAGCGCGGTGGTTTCATCCCAGAAGTTGACTTCAACCCTATGGAGTTCGGCCTTCCGCCAAATATCCTTGAACTGACGGATACGTCACAGCTACTTTCTCTGATCGTGGCAAAAGAAGTACTTGAAGATGCCAAACTGCCTGAAGGTTACGATCGCGACAAGATCGGTATTACGCTTGGTGTAGGCGGTGGTCAGAAGATTGCTCAAAGCCTGAATGCTCGTCTTCAATACCCTGTTTTGAAAAAAGTCTTCAAGAGCAGTGGCATCAACGACGAAGACAGCGAAATGCTGATCAAAAAGTTCCAAGACCAATACATCCACTGGGAAGAGAACTCGTTCCCTGGTTCATTGGGTAACGTAATTTCAGGTCGTATTGCTAACCGCTTTGACCTTGGTGGCATCAACTGTGTAGTAGACGCTGCATGTGCTGGTTCTCTGGCTGCAATGCGTATGGCTCTGAGTGAGCTGGTTGAAGGCCGCAGTGAAATGATGATCACTGGTGGTGTGTGTACTGATAACTCACCAACCATGTACATGAGCTTCTCTAAAACCCCAGCATTCACTACAAACGAAACCATTCAACCTTTCGACATCGATTCAAAAGGCATGATGATTGGTGAAGGCATCGGCATGGTTGCTCTTAAGCGTCTTGAAGATGCAGAGCGTGACGGCGACAGAATCTACTCGGTAATTAAAGGTGTGGGTTCTTCGTCGGATGGTAAGTTCAAGAGTATTTACGCGCCTCGCCCTGAAGGGCAAGCTAAAGCACTGAAACGTGCTTACGATGATGCAGGTTTTGCACCGCACACGCTTGGCTTACTAGAAGCGCACGGTACTGGTACTGCTGCGGGTGATGTTGCTGAATTTGGTGGCTTAAACTCAGTATTCAGTGAGAACAACGAAGAGAAGCAACACATTGCGTTAGGCTCTGTGAAATCTCAAATTGGTCACACTAAATCAACCGCGGGTACTGCCGGTTTAATCAAAGCTGCATTAGCACTGCACCACAAAGTACTGCCGCCAACGATTAACGTATCGGCTCCGAATCCTAAGTTGGATATCGAGAACTCACCGTTCTACCTAAATACACAAACGCGTCCTTGGATGAAACGTGTCGACGGCACACCACGCCGTGCAGGTATCAGCTCATTCGGTTTTGGTGGCACTAACTTCCACGTTGTATTGGAAGAGTACACGCCAGAGCACGCTCGCGGTGATAAATACCGTCAGCGCCAAGTACCGCAAACTCTGTTATTCAGCGCAGAATCTCGTCAAGCATTGATCAATGAGCTAAAACAAGTTTCAACTCAAGCTGCAGACGCCGCGTTCAAACTGGAAGCGCTTGCTGAGCAGCACGCTCTACGCGAAGTAGACGCTAAGCACGCTCGTCTTGGTTTAGTTGTCACTGACCAAGCAGACCTGCAAGCGCAACTGACTCAAGCGATTTCTATGCTTGAGAGCCAAACCAAAACACATTGGCAGATGCCAAACGGTGCTAGCTACCGTGAGTCGGCACTGATTGCAGAAAATGGTGCGGGTAAAGTAGCAGCTCTGTTTGCAGGTCAAGGTTCGCAATACCTAAACATGGGTCGCGAGCTTGCATGTCACTACCCTGAAATGCGCCAACAGCTTGCTCAAGCGGATCAAGTATTTGGTCAGCACAAGAAAACAGCTCTGTCGCAAATTCTGTTCCCAATTCCAACCTTCACACCAGAAGCAACCAAAGCTCAAGAAGCGGTGTTAACCAACACGGCCAATGCTCAAAGTGCGATTGGTACTGTGTCTATGGGTCAGTTCGACATCATGACTCAAGCTGGCTTCAAAGCAGACATGGTCGCAGGCCACAGCTTTGGTGAGCTAAGCGCGTTATGTGCATCGGGTGTTATCTCGCAAGACGATTACTACCAGCTAGCTTTCGCTCGTGGCGATGCGATGGCTGCAACACCAGAACAAGGTGACAGCGGTACGATGTTTGCGGTCATCCTAGACGCAGACAAACTTCCAGCCGTTGAAAGCTGCATCAGCCAATTCGAAGGCGTGAGCATTGCCAACTACAACGCTCCGACTCAACTGGTTATTGCAGGTCCAACTGCAACGGTTCAACAAGCAGCACAAGCGCTAACAGAACAAGGCTTCAAAGCGATTGCTCTGCCAGTGTCTGGTGCTTTCCACACACCGCTTGTTGCTCACGCTCAAAAACCATTTGCTTCTGCAATTGATAAAGCTTCATTCAGCGCTCCAACGCTGCCGCTTTACTCGAACGCAACGGGCAAACTGCACAGCAAAGACGCTAAAGCGATCAAGAAAGCGTTCAAGCAACACATGCTGCAATCGGTTCGTTTCAGCGAGCAAATTGAAGCGATGTATGAAGCAGGCGCGCGCGTATTCGTTGAGTTCGGTCCGAAAAACATTCTTCAAAAGCTGGTTGAGAAAACATTGGCTGATAAGAACGAAGAGCTTTACGCAATCAGCATCAACCCAAGCCCTAAAGGCGACAGTGACCAACAGCTTCGCTTAGCTGCGGTTCAACTGTGCGTGGCAGGTATTTCATTAGACAACATTGACCCTTACCAAGCTGACATTGCTGAACCTGCGAAGGCATCACCAATGAACATCAAGCTGAATGCAACCAACTACATCAGCCCTGCTACTCGTAAGAAAATGGATCAATCATTGGCTTCGGGCAACGTCACCGAAAAGACTGAGATTGTTGAAGTGAAAGTTGAAGTCGAGAAAATCGTGGAAAAAGAAGTGATTAAAACAGAAATCGTTGAAGTACCTGTGGCTGCTCCTCAAGCTTCAAATGTACAACAGTCAGCTGCTCCAGCACCAAGCGCACAAGTAGCAACAACAGCTCAGCAGCCTCAAGTGGTTCAAACAGCCCCAGCGACTAGTCAGCCAACAGCTCAAGTAACGGTAGATGAGTCTTCATTGCAGTCGTTCTTCAATGCTCAACAACAAGCAGCAGAAGTACATCAGCAATTCTTGGCGATTCCTCAGCAATACGGTGACACGTTCAACACCTTAATGTCTGAGCAAGCGAAAATGGCAACAGCAGGCGTAGCAATTCCTGAGAACCTGCAACGTTCTATGGAAATGTTCCACCAGCACCAAGCTGAAACGCTAAAAGCGCACGCTCATTACCTAGAAATGCAAGCGCACAGCAACAACTCAGCACTTAATATGCTAACGCAAGGTTCAGCACAAACGGCACAACAAACCTTCGTTGCGCCAGTAAATGTTCAGCCAGTGATTCAAGCTACAGCTACTCCAACGACTCCAGCAGCTACCGTCCAACAGCCTGTAGCTCAAGTACAAGCGACTCCTGTACAAGCCGCGCCAGTTCAAGCTCAGTCTGTTCAAGTTACGCCAGTACAGAAAGCCGTTCCTGCACCACAAGTAGCGGCTCAAGCGGCAGCGCCTGTTGCAGCTCAACCTGTGCCAGTTAAAGCGCAACCAGCTCCTGTGGCTGCACCAGTAGCAGTACAAACAGCCGACGCTGAAAAAGTGATGCTAGAAGTCGTTGCCGAGAAAACGGGTTACCCAACGGAGATGCTTGATCTAGAAATGGACATGGAAGCAGACCTTGGTATCGACTCAATCAAGCGCGTAGAGATCCTTGGTACCGTTCAAGACGAAATGCCAAACCTACCTGAGCTGAACCCTGAAGATTTAGCTGAGTGTCGTACTCTTGGTGAAATCGTTACTTACATGAACAGCAAGATGCCAGCATCAGCGCCTGTGGCAGCACAGCCAAGCGCAACTGCTGCTGTTCAAGCCGCTAACGGTCTTGATGCAAAAGTCGTTCAACAAACCATGCTAGAAGTGGTTGCTGAGAAGACAGGTTACCCAACGGAAATGCTTGATCTAGAAATGGATATGGAAGCAGACCTTGGTATCGACTCAATCAAGCGTGTTGAGATTCTTGGTACGGTTCAAGATGAACTGCCTACTCTTCCAGAGCTAAACCCTGAAGACTTAGCTGAGTGTCGCACTCTTGGCGAAATCGTTGCTTACATGAACAGCAAGCTTCCGGCTTCTGCTCCTGTAGTCGCTCAAACTGCAGCAACTTCAGTTCAAGCAGCTAGCGGTTTAGATGCCGCTGTCGTTCAGAAGACGATGCTAGAAGTGGTAGCAGAAAAGACGGGCTACCCGACTGAAATGCTCGACCTAGCAATGGATATGGAAGCAGACCTTGGTATCGACTCAATCAAGCGTGTTGAAATTCTAGGTACGGTTCAAGACGAGCTACCGACTCTTCCAGAGCTAAACCCTGAAGACCTCGCTGAGTGCCGTACTCTAGGCGAGATAGTCGAGTACATGAACAGCAAACTTCCAGCTTCTGCTCCAGTAGCAACTCAAGCATCTGCACCAGCGCAAGCAGTATCAAACGGTTTAAACGCAGAACAAGTTCAAAGCACAATGCTGAGCGTAGTGGCTGATAAAACGGGCTACCCAACAGAAATGCTAGACCTAGCAATGGACATGGAAGCAGACCTTGGCATCGACTCAATCAAACGTGTTGAGATCCTTGGTACGGTTCAAGACCAGCTACCAACACTGCCAGAGCTGAACCCTGAAGACCTAGCGGAGTGCCGTACTCTGGGTGAAATCGTTGCTTACATGAATACTAAAGGCATGAACAGCAAGTTAGCTCCTAGTTCGGAAGCAGCGACAGTAGCTCCTGCTACAGAAAGCACGAGCAATGACCTAAATCCTGCTCATGTTCAATCAACAATGATGGAAGTGGTTGCCGATAAAACTGGCTACCCAGCAGAAATGCTCGACCTAGCGATGGACATGGAAGCAGACCTTGGTATCGATTCGATTAAACGCGTCGAGATCCTGGGTACGGTTCAAGACCAGCTACCAACGCTGCCAGAGCTAAACCCTGAAGACCTAGCTGAGTGTCGTACGCTTGGTGAAATCGTTACCTACATGCAAAGCAAGCTATCCGCTGCTGCACCCGCAGCAACTCCAAAAGCTGAATCAGTAACGCCTATCGCAGAAACAGCGACAGCGGAACTTCCTCCACACAATGAGGTAGCGCTAAAAAAGCTACCAGCGGCAGATAAACTCGTCGATTGTTTCTCAAAAGACGCTTGTGTCGTGATCACAGATGATGGTCACAACGCCGGTGTTCTAGCAGAAAAGTTGACCGCTAACGGCATTCAAGTGGCTGTAGTGCGTAGTGCTCTTTCTGCCGCGTCACCTTTAAACAGTGAAATCGCAAGCTACACACTCAACAGCGTCGATGATGCTGGTGTCACTGCGGTTATTAACGGCATCGAAGCAGACCTTAAAACGTCGAACAAAGTGATTGCTGGCTTCATTCATTTACAAGCTATCGTTGATGCGAAACAAAGCAACGAGCAAGCGGTTAACTTGAATGCAGACTCCAGAGCTTCACTGACGACAGCGTTCTTATTCGCCAAGCACCTAAATGGCCAACTGAATGCCGTTTCTGGTCGTAGTGTGTTCTTCACACTAAGCCGTATCGATGGTGGCTTTGGTTACCTAGATACTAAGCAACTAGCGAATGCAGAACTTAACCAAGCCGCGTTGTCTGGTCTAACTAAGACACTGAGCCATGAATGGTCAAACGTGTTCTGCCGTGCATTGGATGCTGACGCTTCTATTGATGCTCGTCACCTAGCTGAAGCTATCACAGGCGAACTGTTCGATATCGATACCAACACGGTTGAAATCGGCCTTAGCCATGCGGAAAACGGTGAATCTGGTCGTGCAACACTGATTGCGACAACACCAGGCGCTGCACAAACTAAAAACACAGGCGCTCAACTCACCAAGAGCGACAAAGTTCTCGTAACTGGTGGCGCTAAAGGCGTGACGTTTGAATGTGCACTGACGCTTGCTAAGCAATGTAAATCTCATTTCATTCTTGCAGGTCGTAGTAAGCATATTACTTCAGCTGAGCTACCTCAGTGGGCACAAGGTAAGCAAGAGAAAGAGCTAAAACCAGCGGCTATCGCTCACCTACAAGCAACAGGTGACAAACCAACGCCTAAGAAAGTTGATACCTTGCTAAAACCTGTATTGAGCAGCCTTGAAATCAACGCAGCACTTGCCGCTTTCAACGAGATTGGCGCGAGCGCTGAATACCTAAGCCTAGATGTATCGAACCATGAGTCAGTAGCGAAAACACTGGCGAATTTCGAAGGCATCACAGGTCTTATCCACGGCGCTGGTGTACTGGCTGACAAACACATTCAAGACAAAACACTTGATGAACTGAACATGGTTTACGGCACGAAAGTGGGCGGACTAGAAGCGGTTCTTGGTGGTCTTGATAGCAGCAAGCTAAAACTGATTGCGATGTTCTCTTCGGCGGCGGGTTTCTACGGAAACACAGGCCAAAGCGATTACTCGATGTCTAACGAAATCCTAAACAAAGCGGCTCTGCAATTGTCTGCTCGTAACCCTCAAGCGAAAGTGATGAGCTTCAACTGGGGACCGTGGGACGGCGGCATGGTAAACGCAGCGCTGAAGCGTATGTTTACAGAGCGCGGTGTGTACGTAATTCCTCTTCAAGCGGGTGCAGAGCTATTTAGCTCTCAACTACTGAACGAAACTGGCATTCAACTGCTGGTTGGCACGAGCATGCAAGGTTCTGACAACAAGGAAGCTGCTGTAAAAAAGCTTAATGCGGAGTCTGTGCATCTTGCAGAGAGTCCGCTGAATACAAGCATTACTGTGACACGTCATCTTGATCCTAAGGCATTGCCTTTCATTCAAGATCACTGCATTGCCGGTAACCCAGTGTTACCGACAGTGTGTGCCATCCAATGGATGCGTGAAATCGCTGAGCAACTGTTAGGGGTGAACGTTAGCGTTCACAACTACAAACTGCTGAAAGGTGTGATTTTTGATACTGATGAAGTGCAAGAGCTAAGACTGGTTCTTTCCTCTGATGCTAAATCAAAAGGTCAGCTAAAAGCAGTGATCAGTTGCCAAGGACGACCACAGTATCAAGCTCAGTTGCAAGTTGCCTCTGTGCAAGTTTCTGAAGATGTTCAACAAGCGTCGACAAAGCGCTTTGAAGCCAACACTTCAGCTCCTGTAACAACGGCACAAGCTCTATACAGTGACGGCACTCTGTTTCATGGACCAAGATTGCAAGGTATTACCTCAGTCGAATGCTTTGACGACTTAGGTTTATTGGCTCAGTGCCAACTACCTCAGATTGAAAACAGCGACTGCGGATCATTTATTCCGAAGCAAGGTTTTGGTGATAGCCAGCCATTTGCTGAAGATTATCTATTGCAAGCCATGTTGGTATGGGCTCGATTGAAATACGGCGCGGCAAGCCTACCGTCTGCAATCGGTGAGTTTATTTGTTACGCACCGATGCACGATGGTGACCAAGGTTGGCTAGATCTGAGCGTGATAAAAAGTACGGCTCGTTCGCTTCAAGCTGATATCTCGCTTTACCACCAAGATGGTCGTTTAAGCGCGGTAATGAAAGGTGCAAAAGTCACCATCAGCAAAAGCTTAAACGACGCATTTTTGCCGAAGTCTAGCTCAGCAGTGTCGAAGAAAGAGACTACTAAGAACCCAGAAAAGGAGCAATTGTCATAGTGACTGTTCCTACTAATAAAGCGATGCCATTGCGCATCGCTCTTTTAGCTCAGCCAGCAAACGCGGCTGAGCTTTCTGCCGACTTATTTCCCTCGTTCCCAGAGATGATAACTGTTGTGGTTGATGGCAATTTTAATCAAGCACTTGCTCACGCCATCGAGACAGTCAATCAAGGTAATGTCGTTAAGCTCTGTTTGGATCATCACTCACCATCATTGTTGATGTTAAGTGCGCTGAATGCTGCTCAGAATAAGATTCACCCACACGCGAATTTGGCGAGCTTTGTAGATACAGCTACCGGAAATAGCATTCAGCTAGCTCTGGATATTGCACGCCGCCCCGCTTCAGATTTAAGTCATCAACAGCAACACTCTGACTTATCGGCTTCGCAGCAGTTTGATGAATTGTTGAATATAATTAATGCGATATCGAGCCGTTCATTACCGAGCCATTCATTACCTAACCATTACTGGTTCACTGAGCCAAACAAAGCACGTGTTGCTGCGTTAACTTTCAGTGACGATAGCCCAAAAGCCACCAGCCTGATATTGACTCAAGCGACCGGTTTGCACGAACCAAAAACCTTGCTATCCAGCGAACGTTTGATGTTTGTGGTTTTTGGCTGCGAGCAAACTGAATTGGTTTCTCAGCTAACCTCGTTAAGAGAAGAGCTAAAATGCGTTAGTGATTCAACGGACAGCGAACTTGCTATCGCCACCTTGATGCATTCAAACCTAAGCCACTTTCAAAGCGTTCAACACAATGCTGGCCGTGGTGCAAACATCGTGATTCAGGCGGCTTCAATTGAGGCTGCACTACAAGAGATCACCGCGATAGAAAATGCGTTGCCAAAAGTAATGGGTGACAATAGCCACTACAAAACGCCAGCGGGCAGTTGTTTCTCACCGAAGCCTCAAAGCAAAGGTGGCGTTGCATTTGTTTACCCTGGTGTTGGCACGGTTTATCCCGGCATGTTGCGCGAATTTCACCAACATTTCCCACAGTTATTTGCTCGTTTAGAGCGCGAAGGTAACTTGAAAGAGATGCTGCAGGCAGAAAAAACCTACGCAGACGACGCGCAAGAAATGTCGCTCAGTGAATTGGCCATTGCAGGTGTCGGCAGTAGTTATTTACTAACGCAGCTCTTGTGTGATGAATTCAAAGTGCAGCCAGATTTCGCTTTGGGTTACTCCAAAGGTGAAGCCTCCATGTGGGCCAGCTTAAATGTTTGGAAAAACCCACATGCGCTGATTGAGATGACTCAAACCAGTCCTATCTTCACGACGGCTATTTCTGGTGAACTCACCGCAGTGCGTCAAGATTGGCAGTTGAACAGCGACGAAAGCATCCAATGGAACAGCTTTGTGGTTCGCAGTGATGCGCAAGCGATTGAAGCTCTGTTACCAGAGTTTCCGCGCGCTTATCTCGCTATCATCCAAGGTGATACTTGCGTACTGGCCGGTTGTGAAAGCACATGTCGAGCTCTGCTCAAAAAGCTTGGTAAACGTGGCATTGCCGCGAACCGTGTTACTGCGATGCACACCACACCAGCGCTGAGTCAGCATAGCCAAGTGCGTGAGTTTTACACGCAATCACTGTTCGACGAGTTGCCAAAGCATATCCGCTTTATCAGCGCAGCAGGTCTACCGACTGGCGCACCAATCAATATCGACAGTGACAGCATCGCCCTTTCGATTGCCGACACTTTCTGTTCAACGCTGGATTTCACCGCGTTGATCCAGAGTGCGCGTCAACAAGGTGCTCGTCTGTTTGTAGAAGTAGGTGCCGATCGTCAAACCAGCACATTGATCGACAAGATCAATCGTAGCGACAACGTAGCAGACCAGTACTGCACAATCGCTTCCAATGCCAAAGGCGGTGACGATGTTGTCACGCTCATCAAATGCATTGGTCAGCTCATTACTCATCAAATTCCACTGTCTGTCGAGCCACTTATTCAAGGGCTAAAACAACAGATCACCACCGCTAAGCAATTAAGTGGTGTGTCTCAAGGCAGCGCAGTGAATCATCAAGGAGAGCTAGTATGAGTTCTCAATCGAACCAGTATCAGGCTCAGAACAAACAACAAGTAAAGTGCAATAAGATCGCGATTGTTGGTATTGCAAACCAATACCCAGAAGCTGATACGCCAAAAGACTTTTGGCAAAACTTGCTGGATAAAAAAGATTCTCGAACCACATTAAGCGCTGAAAAGTTAGGAGCTAAACCTGAAAACTATCAGGGCGTGCAAGGTGAGTCAGACCGCTTTTACTGTGACAAAGGCGGTTACATCGAAAACTTCAATTTCGATAGCAATGGCTACCGCTTAACAGCAGAATCGTTCAACGGTGTTGACCAAAGTTTCCTATGGGCTTTGGATACCAGTCGTAAGGCGTTAGTCGACGCTGGCATTGATCTGAATGCCGATGTTTTAGAGCGCACAGGCGTGATCATGGGTGCCCTTTCGTTCCCAACCACACGTTCAAACGACCTGTTTCTACCGATTTATCACTCGGTGGTCGAGAAAGCATTTAAAGATAAATTAGCTAATGACCAATTTTCATTGCTACCAACCAATGAAACCGCGCAAGACCTCAACCCTATCAATGGTGCAGCGGCACACAACGCCTCTAAGTTAGTGGCTGATGCATTGGGTTTAGGTAACGTACAACTGAGTCTAGATGCCGCATGTGCAAGCTCTGTGTATTCATTGAAGTTAGCGTGTGATTACTTGAATACAGGCAAAGCCGACATGATGTTGGCAGGCGCGGTATCCGGTGCTGACCCATTCTTTATCAATATGGGTTTTTCGATCTTCCACGCTTACCCTGATCACGGTGTGTCGGTTCCGTTTGATAGCAACAGTAAAGGTCTGTTTGCTGGCGAAGGTGCGGGGGTTTTAGTCCTAAAACGCTTAGCTGATGCAGAGCGTGATGGCGACAATATTTACGCAGTCGTCAGCGGTATTGGCTTGTCGAACGATGGCCGAGGCCAGTTCGTATTAAGCCCAAACAGCAAAGGACAAGTCCAAGCCTTTGAACGCGCTTACGAGGCTTCGAACTTATCACCAGACAGCATTGAAGTGATTGAGTGTCACGCAACCGGTACACCATTAGGTGACAAGGTTGAGTTAACCTCAATGGAGCGTTTCTTTGCTGACAAATTGAATGGTTCGAACCCGCCATTGATTGGCTCTGCTAAGTCCAACCTCGGTCACTTGCTGACTGCGGCGGGTATGCCAGGGATCATGAAAATGATCTTTGCGATGAAAGAAGGTGTGCTTCCGCCAAGTATTAACTTGGATAAGCCACTATCGTCGCCAGAAGGTTTATTTGGCTCACAGACTCTGCCAACGCAGGTTCAATCTTGGCCAAGTAAAGCGGGCAACTCAGAGCGCTGTGCGGGTGTTTCTGTCTTTGGTTTCGGTGGCTGTAACGCTCACTTACTGCTTGAAGCGTATTCAGACACCAGTCATGTAAACCCGACTCAAGAGTCAGCGTCTCCAAGCCTACAACCATCTAATTTAAGCATTACTGGTCTAGCGTCTCACTTTGGTTCTCTGCAGAGCATCAACGCGCTAAGCACTGCGATTGAGACCAACAACGATGCTTTCATTGCCTTGCCTAAGAAGCGCTGGAAAGGCTTAGACCAACATCCAGAACTACTGAATCAGTTTGGTTTACACGGTATTCCAAATGGCGCGTACATCGATCAATTCGATCTCGATTTCCTGCGCTTCAAAGTGCCGCCAAATGAAGATGACCGTTTGATCTCTCAGCAGTTGCTACTGATGAAAGTTGCAGACGAAGCCATCAAAGATGCCAAGCTTGTTGCAGGCCAAAAGGTTGCGGTTTTAGTTGCGATGGAAACAGAGCTTGAGATGCACCAATTCCGTGGACGCGTAAACCTGCATAGCCAATTGGCTGACAGCTTTGCCAACATGGGTATCGAACTAACTCAAGACGAATACCAAGCGCTAGAAACCATCGCGATGGACAGTGTGATGGACGCAGCCAAGCTGAACCAATACACCAGTTTCATCGGCAATATCATGGCTTCGCGTATCTCTTCATTGTGGGACTTTAATGGCCCTGCCTTTACGATTTCAGCTGCTGAACAGTCGGTTGCTCGTTGTATTGATGTTGCACAAAACTTGATGTCACAAGAATCGATGGATGCCGTTGTGATTGCAGCCGTCGACCTAAGCGGCAGTGCAGAACATGTGATTCTGAAGAACAGCGTAAGCCCAGTGACGCTAGCTCCAAAATTCGGACAGCTGCAAGATGGCAGTTGGAATGTCGGTGAAGGTGCAGGTGCGATTGTTCTTGTTGAAGAAAACCAAGTAGCGAGCAACCAAGATGCGGCTTACGGCAGCATCAACGCCTTAGCTTTTGGTTCAAGCGAGAATAACAACGCCGTTGTTGATGAGTTACTGACTCAAGTCGGTATGAGCTCGAACGATGTTTCTCTGCTTGAGCTTAACCATGCACCAGAATCTTCATCTCATCAGTTTTCGTCTCTAAGTTTAGGGAACACAAAGACTACTCAAGCAAGTCAACGTGTGGGTCATTGCTCTGCTGCTTCTGGTATGGCAAGCCTGCTACACGGTCTGCTCAACCTGAACCTTGCACCTCTGAATCCGAATGTCAGTTCTAAGAGCGCGATTGTTGCCAACATCAGCGAAGGACAATGTTCACAGCTGCTACTAAGCCAATCGAGTGTTGAATCTCAATCACTTTCCGTTCGTTTAAGCAATGAACTGGCGAGCGATGCTAAACGTCAATTAGTTAAGCAAGTGACTCTTGGTGGTCGTGATATCTATCAACATATTGCCCAAACCCCAGTGACCAACTTGGCAACGATTCAACAGAAAGCTTCTGGTAAACAAGCAGCAAGAGTGGCGTCGGTTCCAACGACAGCAAGCATTCAAGCAGCCCTTGCACAAAAAGAGTTAGAGAAGAATGCATTAGCGCAAAACGCGATAGAGCCAGTCATCGAAACTCCTACATCAGTATCTCCTACTCTGGCGCCAACTCGCCACAGTCAGCTAACAGGTAACCACAGCAATATGACTCATGTCCTATCCGCTAAAAATGGCGCGTCTCAAATCGACGCAGCTTCACAGCAGCCGCAAAATCTAAGCCAAAACCAAGCTTTTGCTCAAAACCAGCAAGCGGCTCAACAGGTACACAAAGCATTCCTGCACACACGTGCCCAAGGCATGCAGATGGCTGATGCGTTATTAAAAGCACAGCTAAACGCAGTGACATCTGGTTTAGATAGCAATGCCCTGATTCAACAAACGACCAGCCAACAAACGACTGGTCAACAAACGCCAGCTCAGCCTGTTCAAGCTCAACCGGCTCAGGTTTCGTCAACGCCAGTCAACGTACTTGCGACGCCAGCACCAGTAAAACCTATCCGTAAGCCATGTATCTGGGATTACGATGATCTGGTTGAATACGCTGAAGGCGATATTGCGAACGTATTTGGCCCTGATTACGCGATCATCGATAGCTACTCGCGTCGCGTTCGCTTGCCAACCACGGACTACCTACTGGTATCTCGTGTAACCAAGCTAAACGCGACCGTTAACGAGTACAAGCCAAGCACAATGACCACAGAATACGACATCCCAGTTGATGCGCCGTATCTTGTTGATGGTCAGATCCCTTGGGCTGTTGCAGTTGAATCTGGTCAGTGTGACCTAATGCTAATCAGCTACTTAGGTATTGATTTCGAAAACAAAGGTGAGCGTGTTTATCGCCTGCTTGATTGCACGCTGACCTTCCTTGGCGACTTGCCTCGTGGTGGCGATACACTGCGTTACGACATCTCAATCAACAACTTTGCTCGCAATGGCGACACGCTGCTGTTCTTCTTCTCGTACGAATGTTTCGTTGGCGACAAGATGATCCTGAAAATGGATAACGGCTGTGCGGGCTTCTTCACCGATGAAGAGTTGGCAGATGGCAAGGGTGTGATTCACACTGAAGATGAAATCAAGGCTCGTAAGCTTGCAACTAAGCAACGCTTCGATCCTATGTTGCACTGCCCTAAAACTCAGTTTAACCACCAAGAATTGCGTCATCTACTGACTGCCAACATTGCAGAATGTTTTGGTCCAACTCACCAATCCAATAGCCACCAGCCTTCTTTATGCTTCAGCTCAGAGAAGTTCATGATGATCGAAAAGGTTAGTCGTGTTGAACCACAAGGTGGCACATGGGGACTTGGTCTGATTGAAGGTCATAAGCAGCTAGAGCCTGAGCATTGGTACTTCCCTTGTCACTTCAAAGATGACTCGGTAATGGCTGGTTCTTTGATGGCAGAAGGTTGTGGTCAACTGCTTCAGTTCTTCATGATGCACCTTGGCATGCACACGCTTGTTCAAAATGGTCGTTTCCAACCGCTTGAAAATGCGCCTCAACAAGTACGTTGCCGTGGTCAAGTTCTACCACAATCGGCAGAACTGACTTACCGCATGGAAGTGACTGAGATTGGTCTAAGCCCTCGCCCATACGCGAAAGCTAACATCGATATTTTGCTGAATGGCAAAGTGATTGTTGATTTCCAAAACTTGGGTGTGATGATCAAAGAAGACGACGAATGTACTCGTTATCTGCCTTCTTTAGAATCAGCTGTCGCGACCCCTGTTATCGAAAGCTTGGACCATAAAAGCTTGGGCCATACACCAGAAGTGAACCAACAGGCTTCAGCGAATGCGCCATTGATGGCTCAAATTGAAGACCTAGAAACTGCACCAAACAAAGGTGTGGTTCCTCTTCAACACGTTGAAGCTCCGGCAACTCCAGATTACCCAAACCGCACACCCGATACGGTTCCATTCACGCCTTACCACATGTTCGAATTCGCGACTGGCGATATCGAGAAGTGTTTCGGTCCTGATTTCTCTATCTACCGTGGAATGATTCCACCACGTACTCCGTGTGGCGACTTGCAGCTAACCACTCGTGTGGTTGAGATCGACGGTAAGCGTGGCGACTTCAAGAAGCCTTCATCGTGTATCGCAGAGTACGAAGTGCCAGAAAATGCATGGTACTTTGATGAAAACAGCCACCAGACCCTAATGCCTTACTCGGTATTGATGGAGATTTCACTGCAGCCAAACGGCTTCATCTCTGGCTACATGGGAACAACACTGGGTTTCCCAGGTGAAGAACTGTTTTTCCGCAACCTAGATGGCAGCGGCAAAATGTTGCGTAACGTCGACTTGCGCGGCAAAACGATCACCAACGATTCTCGTCTGCTTTCAACAGTAATGATGGGCACCAACATCGTTCAGAGCTTCAGCTTCGAACTGAGCACTGACGGCGTGCCGTTCTACCAAGGTACAGCGGTATTCGGTTACTTCAAGGGCGCAGCACTGAAAGACCAGCTTGGTTTGGACAACGGTAAAGTGACTCACCCTTGGCATGTTGATAACAACCGCACGCCGGATGTAAACATCAACCTACTAGACAAAACGACGCGTTACTTCAATGCACCTGTTTCTGCTACTGGTGAAGTGCAAGAGCACTACCAACTGGCTGGCGGTCGCTTGAACTTTATCGATACGGTGCAGATCACCAGCGATGGTGGTAAAGACGGTCTGGGTTACCTATACGCTGAGCGTACGATTGACCCAAGCGATTGGTTCTTCCAGTTCCACTTCCATCAAGATCCGGTAATGCCAGGTTCTCTAGGTGTCGAAGCGATCATCGAACTGATGCAAACCTATGCGCTAAATAAAGATCTTGGTGCTGGCTTCCGCAATCCTAAGTTTGGTCAAATCCAATCTGAAGTGAAATGGAAATACCGTGGTCAGATTAACCCTCTGAACAAACAGATGTCACTGGATGTACACATCACTGCAATCAAAGACGAAGACGGCAAACGCATCATCGTTGGCGACGCAAACCTGAGCAAAGATGGTCTACGTATTTACGAAGTGAAAGACATCGCGATTTGTATCGAAGAAGCATAAGCCTGACAGAGAACTAGGAAAGAATTTAGTATGACAACTCAAACTACAATCAATAACGAAAAGCTATCTCCGTGGCCTTGGCAGATCGAAGAGAGCACAACTCGCTTTGATAACGCAGCAATGTCGACAATATTGAAAGACTTAAGCCTTGCTTGTTACGTCGTGAACCACCCAGAAAAAGGGTTAGGTGTTAGCCAACAAGCAGAGATTGCATCGGGCGATTCAGCAAGCTCAGCGAACAGCCAACCTGTTAGCGCCTTTGCTCCTGCACTTGGTACACAAAGCCTAGGCGACGAAGATTTTCGTCGCTGTCACGGCGTGAAATACGCTTACTATGCGGGCGCAATGGCAAACGGCATTTCATCTGAAGAGTTAGTGATTGCGCTTGGCCAAGCTGGCATTCTTTGTTCATTTGGCGCGGCGGGCTTAATCCCGTCTCGCGTTGAGCAAGCGATCAACCGTATTCAAGCAGCACTGCCAAACGGTCCTTATGCGTTTAACCTGATTCACAGCCCAAGCGAACCCGCTCTAGAGCGCGGCAGTGTAGAGCTATTTTTGAAACACAAAGTGAAAACGGTTGAGGCTTCTGCCTTCTTAGGCCTAACACCGCAGATCGTTCACTACCGTGCCGCGGGCCTTAGCCGCGATGCACAAGGTGAGATTCAGATTGGCAACAAGGTTATTGCTAAGGTAAGCCGTACTGAAGTTGCAAGTAAGTTCATGCAACCAGCTCCAGTTAAAATGCTGCAAGCTTTGGTTGATGAAGGTCGAATCACAGCAGAACAGATGGAACTGGCACAGCTGGTTCCTATGGCTGATGACATTACCGCAGAAGCCGATTCTGGTGGTCATACCGATAACCGTCCACTGGTTACCCTGCTGCCAACGATTCTTGCACTGAAAGAACAAACCCAAGCACAGTACCAATTCAAAACTCCGCTACGTGTCGGTTGTGGTGGTGGCGTAGGCACGCCTGACGCGGCTCTAGCGACGTTTAACATGGGTGCTGCTTACATTGTTACCGGTTCAATCAACCAAGCGTGTGTTGAGGCTGGCGCGAGCGAACACACACGTAAGCTGCTTTCGACAACTGAAATGGCTGACGTGACTATGGCTCCGGCAGCAGACATGTTCGAAATGGGCGTGAAACTGCAAGTGGTTAAGCGCGGCACTTTATTCCCAATGCGTGCGAACAAGTTGTATGAACTTTACACTCGCTACGACTCAATTGAAGCGATTCCAGTAGAAGAGCGTCTGAAGCTTGAGAAGCAAGTATTCCGTTCAACACTGGATGACATTTGGGCAGGGACTGTGGCGCACTTTAACGAGCGCGATCCTAAACAGATCGAGCGTGCTGAAGGTAACCCGAAACGTAAAATGGCGTTGATTTTCCGTTGGTACTTGGGTCTTTCTAGCCGTTGGTCAAACACCGGCGAACAAGGTCGTGAGATGGATTATCAAGTATGGGCTGGCCCGGCACTTGGCGCATTCAACGCATGGGCGAAAGACAGCTACCTAGATGATTACCAGCAGCGTAATGCAGTCGACCTAGCAAAACACCTAATGCACGGCGCAGCCTACTTGGCTCGTGTTAACCTGCTGACTTCGCAAGGTATCAAGCTTGATCCGGAACTAGCACGCTGGAAGCCAACGCAAAGAATGGCCTAGGCATTTCAATACAGCGGTTAATTAAGCTCAACGAATAAAAAAAGCGACCTTAACGGGTCGCTTTTCTTTGAATCATCGAAATGTCATTGCAGTCGTTGGTTATTTGATCGCTTTATTTAGCTTCTCGCCAACCACATCTAAACGCCAACCTTGCATAACATCTGGCAGCTTTTCAGGATTACGATCGTACTTCCAAATCCAGCTTAACACTTGATTAAGTTGCTTCTTCGACGCCAAAAACTCAGTCGCTAAACCACTGTGTTGCGATGCTGTTTTCACTTCATCTTTCAACACTTTGAAGAGTTGCTTGTAACCTGGGTAGTCCATTAGACGTTCTACTGGCGCAGGGTACTCTTCTTCTGGCGTATGCTCAGCTAACTTAACGATTGAACTGATTTTAGCGCCATGGCGACGTACAGAGCGGTAATCAAAACCTTCTTGCTCCATGTGCTTAGGGTCTTTCATCGCAAAACGCGCCACAGCCCATAGGTCTTGTTCTTTGAAAACAAAGTTCAGCGCTAAGTCACGCTTAATCGCTTCTTTTAAACGCCAAGTTGCTAGCGGTCTTAAAATAGCTAGCTGCTGAGGCTTTAGCTGCCACGCGCCTTTAATATCAAGGTAAGCGTTATCTGGGTTTGCTTTACGGATGCGCTTAGCCACTTGTAAATCAGACTCTTGCTGTGCCGCTTCCCACCAGCCCGCTTCCATCACTTTTTCTAGAAGCTTGTTGTACATTGGCATCAAGTAGTGAACGTCTGCTGCTGCGTAGTCGAGTTGCTTTTGAGAAAGCGGACGCGCTAGCCAGTCGGTGCGAGATTCACTCTTATCTAGGTCAACGCCTACAAACTCTGAAACGAGAGCTGCAAAGCCAGTTGAAAGACCATGACCTAAGAAGGCTGCCATGATCTGCGTATCAACCATTGGCGTTGGCGTACAGCCAAATGCGTTCTGGAACACTTCTAGATCTTCGCCACACGCGTGCAAAACTTTCAGTACTGAAGTGTCTTTCAATAACCCAACAAACGGGGTCATTTCATCAAGAGCAATAGGATCAATCAGTGACAGCGTTTCACCATCAAATAACTGAATTAAGCCTAATTGAGGGTAATAGGTTCTTGTACGAACGAACTCTGTATCAAGCATAACAACATCGGCTTCACGTGCTTGTTGGCAAACTCGCTCAAGGTCTTTCACTTGGGTAATGATTTGATAATCCACAAAAACTCTCACTGATTTTACTTTGATCGCCGGATACAAAAATGCCGACATTAACTGTCGGCATTCTAACACCATTTTTCAGCGCTCGCTTAGATTAAGCGCTGCTATGGCTTATGGTGCATCATCTTCTCGTAAATGAGCTCGTTACTCGCTTGCGCGTTTAGCAAGCTCAGCATCGTTCTCTTCACGAAGCACTCGGCGTAAGATCTTACCTACATTGGTTTTTGGTAGTTCTTCACGGAACTCAATCAATTTAGGGATCTTGTAGCCCGTTAGGTGCTCACGACAGTGCGCGATAATGTCTTCTTTGGTTAGGCTCGGGTCACGTTTCACAACGTAAATCTTAACCAACTCACCTGACACTTCATGAGGTTGACCGATAGCCGCAACTTCTAACACTTTGCCATGCAGAGCCACAACATCTTCAATCTCGTTCGGGTAAACGTTGAAGCCCGACACTAGAATCATGTCTTTCTTACGGTCAACGATGTACAACAAGCCTTCATCATCAAACTTAACGATGTCACCTGTCGATAGCCAACCGTCTTGATCGATCACTTCTTTGGTCGCTTCTGGACGCTGCCAGTAACCTTGCATCACTTGAGGACCACGGACCTGCAATTCACCCACTTGGTCATTGCCAACCACTTTACCTTCATCATCAACAATACGAACTTCTGTTGATGGTACTGGCAGGCCGATTGCACCCGTATAGTCTTTCAAATCGTATGGGTTACCTGTGACCAAAGGAGCACATTCAGTTAAACCATAGCCTTCAAGTAGGTGGACACCTGTCGCTTTCTTCCATTGCTCAGCAACAGCGCGTTGAACCGCCATACCGCCGCCAACAGATAAACGCATGTTACTGAAATCCAACTCGTGGAAATCTTCGTTATTCACTAGCGCATTGAACAAGGTGTTTACGCCAGTAATCGCGGTAAACGGAACTTTTTGTAGTTCTTTAATAAAGCCAGGAATGTCACGAGGGTTAGTAATCAAAAGGTTACGACCACCCATCTCAACAAACAGTAAGCAGTTCACTGTCAATGCAAATACGTGGTAAAGCGGCAATGCCGTTACCACCAATTCACGGCCTTCTTGTAGCACAGGGCTGTATGCCCCTTTAGCTTGAAGTACGTTCGCAATCATATTGCGGTGCGTTAGAATTGCGCCCTTCGCTACACCCGTTGTACCACCTGTGTACTGTAGGAATGCGATGTCATCACCCGCCATAAACGGCTTCACATATTGAAGACGACGGCCTTTGTAAAGTGCCTTTCTGAATGAAATGGCACCCGGTAGATCGTACTTAGGCACCATACCTTTTACGTATTTCACTACGAAGTCGACAATCGTACCTTTCGCTCGTGGCAACATTTGCCCAAGGCTAGTGAGTACAACGTGTTTAACCGGAGTTTTATCAACGACTTTCTCTAGTGTGCTCGCAAAGTTAGAAACGATAACAATCGCCTTTGCGCCAGAGTCATTCAGTTGGTGTTCAAGTTCGCGAGGCGTGTACAGTGGGTTGACGTTCACAGCAATCATACCTGCACGCAGTACACCAAACAGTGCAATTGGGTATTGCAGCAAGTTTGGCATCATCAGCGCGACACGATCGCCTTTCTTCAGTTTTAGATCATTCTGCAAGTAAGCAGCAAAAGCACGACTGCGCTCTTCAAGCTTACGGAATGTCATAATCGATCCCATGTTCTCGAATGCAGGTTGGTCGGCGAACTTCTGTACCGACTGTTCAAACATTTCAATGAGAGATTGGTACTGATCTGGGTTGATCGTTTCTGGTACGTCACTTGGATAACGTGAAAGCCAAGGTTTATCCACGATGTTACTCCTCGTTTATCAGCTGACGACTGCTTCGCCGCTTTTTATCATTGCGGTATTACAGCACAGCTTTAGTGCATGAGCACTAAAAGGCTCAAACACTTGTTTAAATTTTGTTAACTACACCAAGAATTAGCTCTGAAACTAGCTCTGGGCTCTCTAAATGACAATGATGTCCGCCAGGAATCGTCTCTATATTCAGAGGACTATGCGCTGATTTGTAGCGATTATGCTGCAAATGTCGGTATCCATCATTCCCTAGGATTATTAATTGAGGGCATTCAATAGCCGCCATAATCGCTTCAGCGTGCGCCTGTGACATTCGATATAACGAGTCACATTTTAGATTAGGGTCGCATCGCCATTGCCAAGAGTTCTCAAACTCGACAATACCTCGCTCAACAATAGGAGCGATTAATTCAGCATTAATTTGGTTGGCGTGAGCTCTCAGCTTAATAGCATCCTCAAGACTTGCCAGAGGACGTGAAGGCTTTCTTCGCTGTCGAAGACGACTAAGTACCCCATCCCTCAAGCGAGAGACTGTTTCGTGGGGAGCTTCAGAAAGAGGTCCGTGACCTTCAATTTGAATTAATCCTGACACATTTTCAGGAAAGGCGGCACTATAGCAACTTGCTATCAATGCACCAAGTGAATGTCCTACCAGCACCAGTCTGTTTGGCGATAATTTGGTCACTAGCTGGTGTAAATCATCAATATAGTCGTGAAATGGGTAGTAACTCCCCGACTTATGCGACGAGAAACCGTGCCCAAAAAGATCGATCGCAACCAAGTGAGTATCTGGAGAAAGCTTAGAGACTTGCTGCATGACCTGAGTAAAACTTGCGGAATTGTCTAGCCAGCCATGAATAAAAACGACCGTCGTTACGGTCGTTTGTGGGTTGCCAATCTGTTGTGTTGCAAGTGTCCCGCTCGCAAGGGAATATGACTGTTCAATCATTGATAGTATGGTGTCCCTGTCATTGGGTATGTCGAGTTAAGGTTCGACTATTGCACATCTTGAATCACACGCCCTGACTTAGGCATGGTTTGAAAACTGCGACAATGTAAACTGCGGCAAGAGTAGTAAGTTGGCGCAAAGTCATTAATAACCACTCTTTCAGTGATCTGCCATAAACGTTGATTGTAGACATTCATGACTGGGAAAGTGTAAGGGTATTCACCAACCATACCGTCTTCAGTGCTATTTGATGTGCCAACTAAAGTAACTAAACGACCCTCAGCAAAGCTCAATGGTTCAACATAGCCGTCAATGTAACCAACAAAACGTCCTTTTGGTTCGGCATCAATATCAGGCTTACCACTACTAGAGATAGGTAAGTTCACCACTTCAACACGCGTTTTATCTTTCAGATTAGTGACTTTAGCAATCACGCCACCCAAACGAACATCACCGGCATCCGGTAGTGTGTTTACCCACTCTTGGTAGTCAGTTACCACCTGTTCTGAGTTTGCATTAAGTTCTTTAGGTAAAGAGGAGCACCCCATCACCATCGTAGAGAAAGCGACAAGGAAAAATAAGCGAGATTTAGATATGAGAGAATACATAATGCAGCTCCTTAGAGCAGGATAAATGAAAACACAAAGCTAGATATAAATATCGACCCCAATTAGCTTTGCAAGTTCCTCTTTTTTAGCTTGATTCATCACATCCATATACTCCTCCATCGCACGTCGTCCGCGCCCTTCTGGAAGATCATATTGAATCTGAGCCTTGTGAATCTCAGACTCTTTGACCTGGCGAATAGAATGCGAGACAGCATTCGCAACCTTAGTTGGCTGACCAACAGAGGTCTTTGCATCGCCTTTTTTTACCTCATTCTTTTTGTTGGTTCGATTGGTTTTAGATGTATTGCCTATCGAAGAAGGAGGTAAGCCGTTGATTGAAACCATGCTTAAAGAGTTTATTACCTGACTTTAATGATTGTGTATCTAATTTTAATAACGGCTCTACAAAATAAACTGCAGAGCCAAAGTAATACGTATTTACTCGCGACCAGGCAGTTTTTTCCAAGTCACTTTATCACGTAGGTAAACCGGCTCAGACTCTTCAGCAGCAACCGCTTTGCCTTCAGCATAAGCAAATTGAGCAAGGAACGCCATGTCTTGAGCTTCTGGGAATAGCACTTCACACACTTTGGTGTTGATCGCTAGTGTGTCCATGTGCTCTGCATATGCTTCCCAACCTGTGCCTACTTTTGCCCATGTGTTGGAGTCCGCTTCAAGCTGTTCAGCCAATTCGCTTGGAGGCGTTACACATTCCGCATCGACCGCAGTCCAACGACCATCATCTTCACGGCTGTAACGAGCCCAGTAAACTTCACTCATGCGAGCATCAATTGCTGTTGCAACATGAGTTTCGCCAAATTTACGGTAGCTGCCTTGCGCCATCGCTGCCAGTGTAGACACACCGATCATCGGCAAATCAGCACCAAAAGCTAAGCCTTGAGCAATACCAATGCCAATACGTACACCCGTGAAACTGCCCGGGCCTTGGCCAAACGCGATCGCGTCGATATCGGTTAAAGCAATATTCGCTTCTTTCAGTACTTCATCAACCATAGGTAGAATTTTTTTCGTATGGTCTCGAGGTGCCTCTTCGCTACGTGCGAACACCTGGTCACCAATTACTAGTGCAACTGAACAGTTTTCAGTTGCGGTATCTACTGCAAGAATTTTCGCGCTCATTTGTGTCTCAAATATTCGTTATCTAATCTAAAATAATGGCTAAGCTCAACAATGCCAATTACTCAGCAGCGGTTGAATGGTCTTTAGCTAAGAATTCTTTAATGATCCCTAAGTCACGGGTACGTGGGATAGGCGGTAAACTCGCCAAAAACACACCACCGTAATCGCGGGTCACCAAGCGGTTATCGCAAATAATTAAAGCGCCATTGTCACGTTTATCACGTATTAATCGGCCAACACCTTGTTTCAAGGTAATCACTGCGTCTGGTAACTGTACTTGTGCAAAAGGATCACCCCCTTTTAACTTACAGTCCTCGATTCGAGCCTTAAGTAAAGGGTCATCAGGGGCTGTAAAGGGCAATTTATCGATGATAACACAGCTTAATGCGTCGCCCCTAACATCTATCCCCTCCCAGAAAGCGCCAGTAGCCACCAGCAATGCGTTACCTAATTCCATGAATTCGGCTAAGGTTTTTTGCTTACTTGTCTCACCTTGCAGCAGAACTGGAACCGAGAGCGTTTCGCGGAACCGTTCACCCAACTCTTTCATCATGCTGTGTGAGGTACATAAGAAGAAACAGCGACCTTGGTTTTGCTCAATCACAGGGGTCAGCATTCTTACTAGCTTGTCCGCTAAGCCCGGGCTATTCGGTTCTGGTAGATAGCGAGGCACGCACAAACGCGCCTGATTTGGGTAATCAAACGGGCTCGGTAGTGAAAATTGTGCTGACGGTTTTAGCCCAAGCCGTGAGGTGAAATGGTCGAAATCGTCCGACACCGCCAAAGTTGCAGAGGTAAACACCCAAGCACCCGGTTTTAGCTCAATCTTCTCATGGAATTTGTCGGCGACTGAGAGTGGCGTGATGTGCAAAGCAAAGTGTCGTGGCGTGGTGTCATACCAATACGAATAACCAGTAATCGACACGTCACATACACGTTCGATACGCGACTTAATCATGGTTGCACGCTCGAAAGCCGTGTCTAACAACTGGCTTCGACCCAATGCTAATTTCAATACATCAACGGCCAATTGCAACGCATCTTGTAAGCGAACTAACTCTCTCGCAATCGACTCTGACTTCAATGCTTCACGCCAGTTACCGCGAAAGCCCGTATCGCCAAGCACAATGCGTAGATCGGCTGACGATTGAACGAGCCTATCCCCTACTTTCTGCAGTTGGCGCATGTCTTTGGCTTCAGTTCGGTAAGCAATTTCAATGTCCTTGGCTAGCTCTTGGATCTGTCGGCTGGAAACCGATTGTCCGAAGTATTGGCTAGCGATATCGGGAAGTTGGTGCGCTTCATCGAAGATAAACACATCGGCTTCAGGTATCAGCTCACCAAACCCGGTTTCTTTGATCGCTAAATCCGCGAGAAACAAGTGGTGGTTCACTACAACAACATCAGAATCCATCGCTTTTTTACGCGCCTTCAGCACAAAGCAATCGGTGTAGCTTGGGCACTCTTTGCCTAAGCAGTTGTCGTTAGTCGAGGTAATGGTTGGAATGACCGGGCTATCTTCAGCAATATCATCACAGTCACCTAAATCGCCAGTTTGAGTCGCGGACGACCAGCTGCGCACTTTCACCAACTGAGCTAACAGCGTTGGATCGGTGTGAGTGCCATGGCTCTCGATCATTTGACGACTGAGCCTGTCCAAGCACAAATAGTTTGAACGGCCTTTGAGTAACGCAACCTGACCATAAAAACCAAGCGCATCGACCATCAATGGTAAATCTCGGTGAAACAGCTGTTCTTGAAGGTTTTTAGACCCCGTACTGATGATCGTTTTCTTACCACTCAGCAGTGCTGGCACTAGATAAGCAAACGTCTTACCTGTTCCCGTTCCCGCTTCAACGACCAATTGGCTCTGTTGTTCAATAGCCTGTGAAACCGCTTCAGCCATGTCTAGCTGAGCTTGTCGAGGTTGGAACCCAGGGATCGCTTTACCCAAAGCACCATCAGCAGAAAACGTTTTAGATATCATAGAGTACGAAGTTTAGAAAAATAGAAGGCGAATTATGGCAGGTTTAGTGAGCCGGCGCGAATCAAGAATGACTTCGCACCGGAGGTGTTTGGTTTGGGTTAAGCTACCTAGAAGGTAAGAATTGAAGAAATAAAAATCAAAGAATCGTTATTATTTTCGGCTGAGATAACGCGACAACCAAGGGGCGCCTTCAAAATGATTATCGCAAGGCTGCATGGCTTTCACTGCATCGGTTGGTGAGGTTTTACTTTCCCACATTTCATCTAGAACATTACCATCTAACTCTGTACTTCCCGCTAATGAATTCACTCGTTTGCAGTACAGTTTTTTTGCTAGTAACTCTTTATCCATAAGTATCACCTCTATTTTTGGCCAAAGCGTCAATGCCTCGGTTGAAGTTCAAATGCGTACTACGGTCAAAACTTGAAAAATGAAGCTTCTGCCTTTTTTTCTATCGAAAAACTGATATTTCTATATAAAACAATTTATCGATGCGATAAATGAGCAGCAGAATTTGTTGAAACCAACTTGATAATAGATTAATTATAACGGTGATACTGCGGCTCAGTTCACCGTTCGACGGCCTGCATTAAATTTTGAAGAATCCCGATTTCATATAATAAGTGCAACATTCATGGAAGTAAGATGCAAATGGAAAGAAAAACTTTATTAACACATTGTACTGACGCCCCAGGCCTCATCTCAAAGATCACCAACATTTGTTATAAGCACCAACTCAATATTATTCACAATAATGAGTTCGTTGATAACACAAGTGGCCACTTCTTTATGCGCACAGAGCTAGAGGGCTACTTCAATGACGAAACCTTACTCGCCGATTTAGACCAAGCCCTGCCAGAAAACACAAAACGTAAGCTGGTTGATTCATCTCGTAAGCGTGTTGTGATTCTGGTAACTAAAGAAGCACACTGCCTTGGCGATATTCTGATGAAGAACTTCGATGGCAGTTTAGATGTTGATATTGCGGCAGTAGTTGGTAACTACGATACACTGCAAAGCCTAACCGAGCGTTTTGATATCCCTTACCACCATGTTTCTCACGAAGGATTAAACCGTGAAGAGCATGAGAAGAAGATGTTGGAAGTCATTGACCAGTATGAGGCGGACTATCTAGTGCTTGCTAAATACATGCGAGTGCTGACGCCGGGGTTTGTTGAGAAGTACAACCACAAAATCATCAACATTCACCACAGTTTCTTGCCTGCATTCATTGGTGCTAAGCCATACCAGCAAGCTTACGAGCGCGGTGTGAAGATCATTGGTGCAACGGCACACTTTGTGACAAACGATCTCGATGAAGGTCCAATCATCAAGCAAGATGTTATCCCAGTGGATCACAATTTCAGCGCGAAAGACATGGCACAAGCGGGTCGTGACGTAGAGAAGAACGTGTTGAGTAAGGCTTTAAACAAAGTGATCAATGATCACGTGTTTGTTTACGGCAACAAGACCGTGATTCTGTAGATCGGAGGTTCGATTTCAGGTAAGACTTCCAGTTAGAACCCAATAAAAAACGCGCAATAGGGTTAATCCATTGCGCGTTTTTTGTATCTGATGATCTGACTAGCTTTATGAGATTCCCGACTACGCTCCTTCGTCGCTATCGGGAATGACGAATTCGGTAAGAACCTTCTAACCGTAGACTCTGACATACGCCCTCGAACGCTCAGACTGTCAGCATCTAAAGATAGACCTGGCAAACACCATCAAACACCCCGTAATTCCGACGA
Source organism: Vibrio sp. 10N.222.54.E6 (assembly GCF_041473955.1). Taxonomy (NCBI): domain Bacteria; kingdom Pseudomonadati; phylum Pseudomonadota; class Gammaproteobacteria; order Vibrionales; family Vibrionaceae; genus Vibrio; species Vibrio sp. 10N.222.54.E6. Next base: position 378,878 of record NZ_JBFRTD010000010.1, read on the forward strand.
GCCTTGGTGAGTTCAGGAATCTATTCCCAGCAACTATCCAATCAAATTAGGCCTGTTCTGACTCAACAATCTTCTTCAAAGAGTGTGGATGCAGCTTAATGCAAATCCCTTGATGCTTGAATGCAACCGTTGGATTATTCAAACGTTCCCCCTCACCTTTCGGGCTAGAGAGTTTTATCTTAATGCCTTGATCTGCCAAATTTTCAAACTTAGCAGCGAACTGCGGGTAAGTCTCTTTAAGGTCTGCTAGATACTCATCGGCCGTTTGTGCGTGAGAAGGAATCACAAACTCTACATGCTCCCAATCTTGGCTCGGGTAAATCTTGCCTTCAGCTGGGTATGGAAGCTCTAAACATTCAATCTTCCAACCAAGGCTTTGCAATGGTTTATCGAAAGCCAACACCACAATGGGACGACCATTGATCATCGCTTCTGAAATCGTAGAGCCGTATTCAGACCATGCTTGATGTGCTGATTTCGCAAGCTCAGTTTCATTGATTCTTAATGCAATATGATCCGCTTGAGCAAAGCTTAAATCCAAACCCAGCACATTTCCGAGGTTCTCAATTTTCGTCATAAACGTATCAAGGCGTGCAATCATTTGTTGTGGTTCTAGTTCTGCTTGCTTCAGGCTCATCGTCATTGTCTATGTTCTCCAAATAATGGCAGCATGGTATCAGTTTTACTTCCAGCAACAAGCGCTGCTTTGACAAAAAACACTCAAAAAGTACCGTGTCTTACTTTCCTAAATAGACAAACTTGGCTTGGTCAAAGTTGATTGTCAAAAACCCCTCAGGAAATGTTAATTTTCTATCAATTCGACCTATAAGAAAGCCCACAAAATTGGTATGATTAACGCCATTTTTGTGAACTTAAACAGAGTCTGTTGTTCATTTCAGCATTAAATCGTTAACTAGAAGCATAATTAGCCAAATTTAATGCCCACGAAATAACGGCTACTCTTATTCATCCTTGAATTGAAGGAAACGCGTGTGAATATCCAAGCACTGATTAATGACAAAGTATCTCAGGCTCTAGAAGCCGCTGGCGCACCTGCAGGCTCTCCTGCGGCTGTCCGTCAATCTGCAAAACCACAATTTGGTGACTACCAAGCAAACGGCATTATGGGTGTTGCTAAACGACTAGGCACTAACCCTCGAGAATTTGCTCAAAAAGTATTGGACGTTCTAAACCTAGACGGTATCGCTTCTAAAGTTGAAATCGCAGGTCCAGGTTTCCTAAACATCTTCCTAGATGAAACGTTCCTGGCACAACAAGCAGACGCAGCGCTTGCTGACTCTCGCCTTGGTGTTTCAGCCGCAGAAGCACAAACGATTGTTGCTGACTACTCAGCTCCAAACGTTGCAAAAGAAATGCACGTAGGCCACTTACGTTCAACGATCATCGGTGATGCTGTTGTTCGTACACTTGAGTTCTTAGGTCACAAAGTTATCCGTGCTAACCACATTGGTGACTGGGGTACTCAATTCGGTATGCTTATCGCAAACCTTGAGCGCATCCAAGCTGAAACTGGTGAAGTTTCAATGGAACTGTCAGATCTTGAGCAGTTCTACCGTGAATCTAAAAAGCTTTACGACGAAGACGAAGAATTCGCTGTGAAAGCTCGTGGCTACGTAGTGAAACTGCAAGGTGGCGACGCATACTGTGCTGAAATGTGGAAAAAGCTTGTTGACGTAACCATGGTTCAAAACCAACGTAACTACGATCGCCTGAACGTATCACTAACACGTGATGATGTGATGGGTGAAAGTATGTACAACCATATGCTTTCAAACATCGTTTCTGACCTACAAACACAAGGTCTAGCAAAAGAGTCTGACGGCGCACAAGTTGTATTCCTAGACGAATACAAAAACAAAGATGGCGACCCTATGGGCGTTATCGTGCAAAAACGTGACGGTGGCTTCCTATACACCACCACCGATATTGCCTGTGCTAAATATCGTTTTGAAGAACTGGGCGCAGATCGCGTACTTTACTTCATCGACTCTCGTCAGCACCAACACCTAATGCAAGCTTGGACTATCGTTCGTAAAGCGGGTTATGTTCCTGAGTCTGTATCTCTTGAGCACCACGCGTTCGGCATGATGCTAGGTAAAGATGGTAAGCCATTTAAAACTCGTGCTGGCGGTACAGTGCGTCTTGCTGACCTTCTGGACGAAGCAGAAGTACGTGCAACTCAGCTGATTGAATCTAAAAACCCTGAGCTAGCAGAAGACGAGAAGAAAACCATTGCGAACACAGTAGCAATGGCAGCAGTTAAATACGCAGACCTTTCTAAGCACCGTACCACTGATTACGTGTTCGACTGGGAAAACATGCTGGCATTTGAAGGCAACACAGCACCGTACATGCAGTACGCATACACTCGTGTCGCTTCAATCTTTGCTAAAGCAGGCATTTCTATGGACTCTCTAGAAGGTGAAATCAAAATCACTGAAGAGAAAGAGAAAGCCCTTATCGCGAAACTTCTACAATTTGAAGAAGCGGTACAGTCTGTTGCTCGTGAAGGTCAACCACACATCATGTGTAGCTACCTGTTCGAACTTGCTGGTCAATTCTCTAGCTTCTACGAAGCATGCCCTATCCTTGTGGCTGAAGATGAAACCGTTAAACAGAGCCGCCTGAAGCTTGCTGCACTGACAGCTAAGACTATCAAGCAAGGTCTGTCGCTTCTAGGTATCGAAACTCTAGAGCGTATGTAATCCCCTTCGGGTTACAATGAATAAATACAAAGGTTGATGTGAGAGCATCAACCTTTTGTTTTATCTAACGTATACTGAATTCAAGAAATCGAAATGGATAATAATAATGAGCTTTGAACTTCACCCACAGTTAGCAAAAGACACCACGCTTATTGGCGAATTTCCACTAAGCTTGGCGCTGCTAAGCAAAGACAGTGCAGTGCCTTGGGTTATCTTGGTACCCAAACGCGCCAACCTAAAAGAGTTGCACCATCTACCAATGAAAGAACAACAGCAGTTCTTGCTTGAGTCTCAAGCGGTAAGCCAAGCATTAGAAGCGACATTCCAACCAGACAAATTAAACCTAGGCGCGCTAGGTAACATGGTGCCACAACTGCACATTCACCATATTGCGCGTTTCAAAAATGACATCGCATGGCCAGGACCAGTATGGGGAAACACTAAAGGTGAGCAGCGTACGGAAGAAGAACAAGCTGCAATCCATACTCGTATCCAAAACGTTTTGTCGCTGAGTTCTATCTTCAAGAAGGCGTAATTTGAGTTGGTCTCATTGAGCTTTAAAACAAGACAGTTCAGATAAGACACATAACAAAAAGCCGCTCACCTAAAATAGGTGAGCGGCTTTTTTATTGTCTAATCTCGTCGCTTTCAACGAGAGTATGAGACCTGAACTACATCATCACATTCAGTGACAAACCATCTTGTTTGCTGATGGTGTAGCGAATACGTGTTGTATGGCCATGCTTATTGGTGTCGACCAAGCGAGATATCTTGCCTTTCTTGACCCACACTCCCAGCATAGCATCGATACCGTCTTCACTTACCCCAAACTTAGATGCAAGCTCACTACGAGCAGCAACACCTTCGTTATCAATGTATTGATGAAGTTCAGTTAAAATCATACTACTTGCACCTCAAGTGCTTTTTGCTTACTGCCGATTTTCTTGAAGATGCGATACGTCACCACAAAACCACCAGCAATTGCCACCATCCACACAGCACTACTTACTGGGTGTACAGCGAAGTTTGCTGCTTGGTAATAGAAGGTCGCACCGAAGTAACCAAGTGCCATTGTCCAAACTGCGATGAAGCGGGCAAACGTCTGACCAAATTCACGAACATAAGCACCCATCGCTGCCACACAAGGTGTGTAAAGCAAGATTAGGATTAAGTAAGCAAACGCAGCGTGGCCTGATACAAACTTATCTTTCAAGTTACCAAAGATCGAAGTATCAACCTCTTGATCAGCAGCCACAGAACTAGAGTCAGACAAGTCACCAACTTCAATTCCTAATGGATCTGAATAGCTCAAACCAGCAAGGTTTTCAGGAATGGTCATTACAGCTTCTTCTAAACTTGCCGCTAGATCAAACTCAGCCGCTTCTTCATCAGAAGGTGTAGTGTATAAGCTATTTAGCGTACCAACCACAGCTTCTTTCGCAAAAATACCGGTAATGATACCAACCGTTGCAGGCCAGTTCTCTTCAGTAATTCCAATCGGTTGGAACACTGGAGTTACAACTTGAGCCGCTTTAGATAGCACAGAACTTTCACTGTCTTCGTTACCAAAACTGCCGTCCATACCTAATGAATTCAAGAAACTCAGAATTGCCACAACCATTACAATGGTTTTACCTGCGCCAAGCACGAAACGTTTCAGCTTCTGCCAAGTTTTCAGCATCACGTTTTGCACGGTCGGCAATTCGTAATCCGGCATTTCCATAACCAAGCTATCGCTGCTACCAGGATAGATAGTATTTTTAAGGAACAAGCCCGTAAACACAGAAGCCAGAATACCCATGATGTACAGAGCGAACACAACGTTTTGTCCAGCACCAGGAAAGAATGCAGCAGCAAACAGTGCGTATACAGGTAGACGAGCACCACATGACATAAACGGTGCCATTGATGCGGCGAGTTTACGTTCGCGCTCTTGGTCAAGAGTACGAGTTGCCATGATAGAAGGTACGTTACAGCCAAAACCCAGAACAAGTGGTACAAATGCTTTGCCCGGTAAGCCAATCTTCTGCATCACTTTATCCAGTACAAATGCGGCACGCGCCATGTAGCCTGAACTTTCTAGTACCGCTAAGAATAGGTAAAGAGCAGCGATTACCGGAATAAAGGTCGCAACCGTTTGGATACCGCCACCAATACCATCAGCAAGAACGGTGACTAGCCAAACCGGTAAGTGACCATCTAATAAGTGATGTCCGCCATCAACTAATATTGCGCCAACACCAATATCGAAGAAGTCGATAAACGCGCTACCGATATTGATAGAGAACATAAACATTAGGTACATGATGACGAAGAAGAAAGGAATCCCGACCCATTTATTCAAAATGAATTGATCGGCTTTCTCTGTGAAATTACGGCTCAGTTTGCCTTCGCTGCGACGAACTCGTTTACAAAGTTCATGTAAGAAAGTGTATTTAGCGTCAGCAACAGCAAGATCAATATCGAAATCGGCACCAAGACGCACACTATCAATTTGAGTGCGAGTTTGTGGGGCCAAACCATTCAATACCAAGTAATCATTTTCTAAAGCACGAATCGCTAGCGCTCGGTGAGATACGTCAGCATCATCAAATTGTGAATCAACAGAAGGAATAAGAGCTTCTAACGCGGCATCGTAATCAATAGAGATAGGATCAAGACTCACCCCTTGAACCAGAAGCTTATGCAAACGCTCTTTAAAACGAACCACTTGCCCTTTATCGTTTGCTGACAAGCTTAGAACCGGGCAACCTAGCTCTTTTTCTAGAGCCTTAAGATTAATCACCTGACGCTCACGCTTTAATACATCCATTTTGTTCAATACAACGATCATTGGGCGACCCAACTCTCGCAATTGTAATGTCATGTATAAGCTTCTTTCCAAACAGCTAGCATCAACAACATTGATGATCACGTCCGCTGGGTGAGTAAGCACGGCGCGTGATGCAATCGACTCATCGATACTGTTTGCATCATTGCCACTGTCTAGTGCATAAATGCCTGGTAAATCCGTTAACTGAAATTGATCACCAGCGTGCGAATATAAACCGGTTTTCTTTTCTACGGTCACACCAACCCAGTTACCAACGTGCTGTTTTGCGCCAGTTAATGCGTTAAATAATGTTGTTTTACCACTATTAGGGTTACCAACAGTAAGAACTTGATAATCCATTTAGATAACCTCGATTTGTTCTGCAATGCTTTCACGAATGGCTATAGAAACACCTCTCACTTCAACTTGAAGCGGATCACCCATAGGTGCACGACGGATAAGTGTCACCTCGGTTTTTGGCAACATGCCCATAACCATTAGTTTTTTTCTAACGTCTGGTGTTAAACCTGTAAGTGCAACAATAGAAGCCGCTTTTCCTTGCTCTAGTTGTGAGAGTTTCATAAGTACCCAGTTCGAGATTGATAATGAGAAAGATTGTTATTACCGACATAATACACGCACATACCCACAATTCTATTGTGTGAAATCAATGTTTTCGAAAATACACTCTCGTAAATTTCGTTAAAAACGTTTACGTCAAAAACGTCACTTTCAACAATTAGTGGGGACTACCTTACTAGTACGCGTCAACCAGAAAACAATAAGACAATAATAATCAACAACTTATAATAATGTCGGTTTTCTCACAGTCATCTGTCGTTAATTTTATAAGCAAAACAAGTCGCTACCCGTATAGTTACTCCATCGAAGAGAAACTCTTTCTCTTTAATTTTATTCCAGAGGTGATGTGGCTTGCCATATCACTCCGGCAGCAAGCGAAGGTGTCATTGGCACCCGTGGTATAGTCCCCCCGGCTATACCACGATATTTTTTTTCTTCCTTTTGTTTTAACCCAAAAACCTTTTTAAACTCCCCCAACTATCGTTATATCTCGTATCTCGTATCT
>NZ_JBFRTD010000010.1:386259-392555 GCF_041473955.1 Vibrio sp. 10N.222.54.E6
CTCGTATCTCGTATCTCGTAGAAGCATAAAAAAGCCCCAACACGAATGTCGAGGCTCAAAGTATCTTTATCTATATTGTTACTGGACGTCCCTAGCTCACTGCTCTTCGTTGTTTTCAGCAAACTTAGATGGCGACATGCCAAAGTGATGTTTAAACCTTTGACTGAAATAGGAAGGGTCATTGAAACCAGAATCAAACGCGACGTCTGAAATCCTCTCTCCCGCAAGTAGCCGCTCGCACGCATGCTCCAAACGTACTTCATTCAAATGCTCTTTAAAGGTCTTGTTATAAGCCGATTTAAAACGTCTCTGTAAGCTTCTCTCTGACATGAACAAGTACTTAGCAGCATTTGCAGTACTGAACTCTGCATCGGCGTAGTTTTCACTTACAAGCTGTGACACTCTGTTTTTCCACTCTTGCTCAGCACTTAACCTTTGTTGCTCCGTCGCTGAAACTGTAAGTTTAATGGTCTCAATCTGTTCAATTGTGCTAGCTTCCAAATTATCTAACACTTGATATTCAATCGGCCACGAAAGCTGCACCTTATTTTGAGAGTCCGAGACAAAAGCATTCAGTTCACCACCGCTCTGGTTCATCAATAATGGCAACTTTTCGATGTTTAGGTCGGTCGATTTTCCAGTATTGTCATTAATGCTTGAAGTCAATTTAGGGAAAGGCATTCCATGGTCTCGGATCGTCACAACAAGGTGCCCTTTAACCTCTTCAACCAATACCACCATACTCTGTGACTTAAAATTTCTCTTAATGATGCTAGCGACTAGACTGTTGAAAATAATATCAAGATTAAAATACAGCAAGGAGACGTGTCGTTGTTTAGTGTCAACTTTAATATCCAGTTCAATACCAGCTTTGGCTAAATCGTCCTGCCAAGCTTTGAGTACAGCTTCTAAGATTAAAATTATATCGTAACAAACCTTTCCCTTCCCTTGTGGCGTGTTACTCAACTGAGCCAAGCCATTTTTCAATGTCAATATTGGCGACTTACCTTGTTCATCATTCCAATTTGGGATCATAGCTGCGATATGATTAACTTCAGAAGAGAGTTCATTAGCAGTATGTGTGACAAGAGCACTCTTAACTGACAACTGTTTTTTAAGCTGTTGATTAGTCGTTAGTAGTATTCGGCTTTGATGCCTCAGTTGATCTGTCTTTAATGCAACTTGCGCCTTTAAGTGCCTGTTGGCGAAAGTGACGTAACGTGATCGCCAAAAAACCAAAGCAGTCACTACACAGATAAGTAATATAAGAGAGCTTGCTGCTGCCCAATTACTCAGATACCAAGGTTCCGCAATAGAGAAGCTTTGGTTCGTTGACGTAAAGCGATAATGGGAGTCCTTAACGGGTTTCACTTCCAACGTATAGTCCCCAGGAAGAAGGTGATCGAGTGTTAGTACCCCCCCTTCAAACTCACTCCAAGGTTCATTGTCGCTTAGTCGATACTCCATTGCAGGCGTGTATGTCGCTGGTAAAATTCCAATCTTAAAACCGATTGATGAGCCATAAGGAATTTCATCTAAATCAGCCGTCTTGCCACCAAGTGATACTATCTGATGGTCGACACTTATCTTGCTCAGCAATGCACGGCTATGAGGTGTTGTTGATACCAATAGCTCATTAGCTAATGCACTCACCACGCCATATCTTGAGCCGAAGATAAGCCTAGTAGACTGGCTACCTTCGCTGTAAAACGGAGCACACGCACCTGCAGCCAATTCATTGGTGATCAAGCCAAATGGTGAGCCGATATGTTTATGCAGTTGCCCATCCAATCCGTAATAGCTAATACCTTTCGAAGAGCCTAACCACATCCCATTATCGTCGCTAATTAAACATTTAGGACTGATATTTTCCTCAACAAGAGTGACCTCTTGAATAATAGAACTGTTATTAGGGATTCGATACACACCATAGCTACTCGCAAACCACTGGGATCCATCTTTTGCTTTTTCAATATCGACCACTTTGCCAAGCCGCTCGCTTGAATGACTAAAGCTAATTCTCTCATCAAGAAAAGAGTAGAATCCGTGATCAGTACCAACATAAATACGACCTTGTAAACCTATATTGAGAGCGGTGATCTTTGCTGGCAAAAATTTATCAACTAACCAGTCGGTGCCATAACTGGTCAACTTATTGGTTTCGATAGATAACGAATAAAGGTTTTGTCCCGAGGTCATCCAAAGCATGTTATCCGCTTCAAATGCAAAGTTTTCAACGGGTACACCTTCAATCGCTCTTGGTAGATCGACCTTTTCAGCCTCTAACGTATCAGTATTGAAACTAAGAATACCTTCTGCAGTCGCCAACCAAATTGAAGAACCAAAGATCTCAAAATCCTGTACTGGGTTAGAGTAAACACGAACGGGGTTATCTTCACTTTGAGAATCAACCAAATAGAGCCCCCTGGAAGAAGCAACCCAAGACAGTTGATCGCGAACAAGCTGTACTTTGTTTATCACCACACTACTCGAATGCATCCCCATTCCCGTTAATGGCGTTCTTGAGAATGTCCTGCTGAACAGTGAAAAGTATCGAATTCCGTTATTGGTCGCGACCCACATTCCACCAGCATGGTCGTTAATTAACGAATATATTTTTTCACCCGGTAACGAAAAGTCTTGATTATCGGCTTGTTCAAATCGTGTAATTTTCCCTGTAATAAAGTTGTAGCTGATAAGACCATGCTCAGTCCCAATCCAGTATTGATCGGTTGTTTCAGCGAGAGAAAGAACATGCGAACCACGCACCCACCTTTCTTTCTTAGGATTTGCAAGATCTATAATCACTGCACCATTCAATGTACCAATGACTAACTCACGTCTTGCCATCGAAAAATACAGCGTCTCTATATGATTTTTTTCTGATGCACCGATATGAGTAAATTCTTGGCTATCAGAAAGGTACACTCCGGAACTGGTCGCAAGCACCCATTTTGACAGCACCCGCTCAGCATCGTTAATCGCAATATCGCTGCTATTGTTATGCCGATACAATTTTAGAAGCGAGTAAGTGCTAAATTCTAAAGATTGAGTATTGTACGTATAGAAATTACTGCCATCTGTAACCCAAATATAATCACCGGAAGCACCGATATTCGCGATCTCAGCCCCTGGGCTTAAACTAAATGCAAGTGCGTTGCCGATTCCTGGGCTATGTCGGTACACCTCATTATCAAAGAAAGTCCAAAACTCATCGTTAAGAAACGCGACTTTCTCTGAAGAAAATTGCAAAAGGCTACCTTTTCGAGGGAATAGGGTTCTGCCATCATAAAAAAGTATTTTTCCATGCACATCATGAACCCAGAGTCCGCCACCTTCACCTAAGTACAGATTTTTTGCCGCAAGGAAGTTCCCTTGTGCTTGAACGGGCAAAGGGTAGAAAACGGAGGGTGATGTATTTACCGCAAGAACGCTAAATGAAATGCTCATTAAGATGAACATTTTGAAAATAATTCGATACAACTTTTAATCCTGAACAGCAACAACACATGAAATATTGGTTCTCACAACGCTTGTTGCTGATTAACCAAAAAGTGAGTTTTTTTGTGCTTATTATTATCTTTCTATTTTAGCTGAAATTGACAAAGGAGAAAGGAGGTTTGATATTTGTTGGAAGGTTTTATCTTAGCGGTCACGAAAATGCCGCAAAAAGCGGCATGATTCATCAATTAACGAGAGCAAAGTGTCGTAAAGAATACTCAATATTGATTACATTCCACTTAAGCAACTTGTGTAACTATCTGTAAGCTGCTGAAGAAAATCAAAATAGCTTCCACTCTTCACTTCAACCTGCGAACCGACAGGATCAAGTTGCCCTTGTTTAGCGTTACTTCCACGAGTCACCGATTCAATCACCGCTGGTGTAAATTGAGGCTCTGAAAATACGCATTGAACATTTTCACGCACCAAAGTCTTCTTGATAGCTATCAGACTTTTTGCGCCAGGTTTACGCTCAGGGCTAACCGTAAAGTGACCTAGATTATTCAACTTAAATTCTTGTTCGAAGTAGCCATACGCGTCATGGAATACGTAGTAGCCTTTGTCTTTCACTGGCGCGAGTTGTTCATGAATCGCCTGCTGTTTCTCTTTCAAAGCAATCAAGAATGAATCTAGGTTCTCTTGATACGCCATGGCGTTATCAGAGTCTGACTCAATTAGCTTAGCTGAGATATATTTTGCCGCTACCTCGACTTGATCGATACCCAACCAAAAATGCGGGTCATGGCTACCATGGTTGTGCCCTTCATGAGCATCGTGGTCTTCATGTCCAAACTCTCTCAAGTTAATCCCCGGAATCTCACTGATCTTGATAACGTTTTCTTTAGAACCAATCACCTTGGTCAAAAAAGCTTCTAGGTCAGGGCCAAACCAGATCACCATATCGGCACTATGAACTTTTTTGACATCTGATGGCTTAAGCGCATAATCGTGCGGCGAAGCATTGCTGTTCATCAACACATCCGGTTCACTAACGCCCTGCGTTAATTCTGTCACAATCATTTGAATTGGTTTGAAGCTTGTTAGAATAGTATTGGCACTTGCAACACTTGGCGCTAAAAGCAAAGTAGCAAGTATAAAAGATGAACGTGACATAATTCCTCGTTAATAGAAAAGTAGCTTAGGCTTGAGGTAAATGTTACATTATAACATTAGCGAATTGCAAATGAGTTCTATTCATGGATAATTTAATCCAACTAGATTCTGTGAGCGTCGAATTTGACGGTCGAAAAGTTCTAGATAACATCTCTCTAAATTTAGAGCGCGGCAGAATCACCACCCTGATTGGGCCAAACGGTGCAGGAAAGTCGACATTAGTAAAAGTGGTATTAGGTTTACAGACCAAATTTTCAGGCACAATAACAAAAGCTAAAAAACTGAAAATTGGCTATGTACCACAAAAATTAAAGCTCAATGATTCACTACCGCTCAATGTAGAACGTTTTCTAAAGCTCACTGGCAAGTTCAGTCAGCAAGAGATCCTCGAAGCATTGAAGCTCGTTGGTGCTGAACATCTGCAAAAGAGTAACATGCACCAGCTATCTGGCGGTGAAAACCAACGTGTGCTGATTGCTCGTTCATTGCTAAGAAGACCCGATCTACTGGTTCTTGATGAACCTGCTCAAGGCGTTGATGTACAAGGGCAAATAGACCTGTATGACCTAATTGACACCATTCGTCACCGCTTTGGTTGTGCCGTATTTATGGTTTCACACGATCTGCATTTAGTGATGGCAAAAACAGACGATGTTATCTGTTTGCATCACCATATCTGCTGTTCAGGCGCACCTGCAGACATCAAACACCACCCCTCTTATATCGCACTTTTTGGCACCGCGACCCAAGAGACCTTAGCCTTTTATCACCACCAACACGAACATCACCATCATGATCTCGCAGGACAGCCTGTCGAAGGCGACGTGCATGAATGTTCAAACCATAGACACGGACACCACTAATGCTTGAGTTTCTTCTTCCCTCTATTTTAGCTGGCTTGGGCATTGCTCTAATCGCGGGGCCACTAGGTTCATTCGTGGTGTGGCGCAAGATGGCTTACTTTGGTGACACGCTTGCTCACGCTTCTTTGATGGGCTTAGCACTTGGCTTTCTGTTCAACATTAACTTGTATTTCGCGCTGCTGATTTGTTGTTTGATGCTGGCTGTGTTGCTAGTGACTTTACAAAAACAAAAGCTGGTCGCGACCGATACCCTACTCGGTATTTTGGCGCACAGCGCTCTGTCTTTGGGTCTTGTCGCCGTGAGTTTCTTAGATAACGTTCGCGTTGACCTAATGAGCTACCTATTTGGTGACTTGCTTGCAGTGTCTCCGACAGATTTGGTATTCATCTATGCGGGTGCTGCCGTGATTGGAGTGGTACTTGCTATCTTTTGGCGACCACTATTGTCGACGACCGTTAACGAAGATCTCGCAGCGGTTGATGGCATCAACATTGATTTAATGCGTCTTATTTTGATGCTATTGGTTGGGATCGTGATTGCAGTAGGTATGAAGTTTGTTGGTGCGTTAATCATGACCTCACTACTTATCATTCCGGCAGCAACGGCAAGAAAATTCGCCAATACACCCGAACAAATGGCATTCCTTGCATCGGTAATTGGTTCTATCGCTGTGTTCGGAGGATTGAGCTTGTCTTGGTTCTATGACACACCGGCCGGCCCTTCTGTTGTTATCAGTGCTGCGGCAATGTTTATGTTATCTCAAATGGTTAGAAGCCGAGCTTAGCACTTATCAGTACGATCTCGTATCTCGTATCTCG